>NZ_JBODOE010000019.1:0-64635 GCF_051913165.1 Pseudomonas sp. SM4
AGGCCTTATACATAGATGCAATCGGGTAACAGTGTTCAAAAGCCGGTTGAATGATGGGGCGAGTCCATACATAGGAGTTGCGGCACGCTGCGATCTTTTGCTTGTGATCTTTGAAGATCAAAAGATCGCAGCCTCGTTGCACTCGACAGCTCCTACCGGGTTGGGTATCGGGCAGTCGGCACGATCTCCTGTAGGAGCTGCGGCACGCTGCGATCTTTTGCCTGTGATCTTGAAGATCAAAAGATCGCAGCCTCGTTGCACTCGACAGCTCCTACCGGGGTGTGTGTCGGGCAGGCGGCACGGTGTCCTGTAGGAGCTGCGGCACGCTGCGATCTTTTGCTTGTGAACTTGGAGATCAAAAGATCGCAGCCTCGTTGCACTCGACAGCTCCTACCGGGTTGGGTGTCGGGCAGGCGGCACGGTCTCCTGTAGGAGCTGCAGCACGCTGCGATCTTTTGCCTGTGATCTTGAAGATCAAAAGATCGCAGCCTCGTTGCACTCGACAGCTCCTACAGGGGCTGTGCTGGGCGATGGGGAAATCCGCGTTTTGCCTCCCGCCTGACAGTTGTTCTCATTCGCTAATTTTTCCGGTCTGGATTCGTTTTATAGGGACGACGTGCCTTTGTGCTTCCTGCCTACTGATCCGGATGCTAAGAAATGAATGCTGAAGACTCCTTGAAACTCGCTCGCCGGTTTATCGGGTTGCCCCTGGAAAAGCGCCAGATGTTTCTGGCCGCCCTGAGTAAGGAAGGGGTGGATTTTTCCCGGTTCCCGATACCCGCCGGTGTCGAGGTCGAGGACCGTCAGGCGTTGTCCTACGCCCAGCAACGCATGTGGTTTCTCTGGCAGCTGGATCAGCACAGCGGCGCGTACAACCTGCCCGGCGCGGTGCGGCTCAAGGGGCGTTTGAACAAGGCAGCGGTGGAGCAGGCGTTCGAAAGCCTGGTGGCGCGCCACGAAACCCTGCGCACCGTGTTCGAGCGCCAGGCCGATGATCGCTTGCAACAAGTGCCGGGCAGCGTGCCATTGCGCGTCGAGCAGATTGATCTTCGCGATCTGCCGCAAGCAGCACGTGAGCAGGCGGTGCTGCGCGAGGTCGAGGCGCAATCCGTGTTGCCGTTCGATCTGGCGCAAGGGCCGTTGCTGCGGGTCAAGTTGCTGCAACTCGCCGAGCAGGAACACGTCCTCCTGCTGACGCTGCACCACATCGTCTCCGACGGCTGGTCGATGAACGTCCTGATCGACGAGTTCACCCGTTGCTACGACGCCCATGATGCCGGCGTCGAGCCGCAACTGCCGGCGCTGCCGATCCAGTACAGCGACTATGCCCTGTGGCAGCGCCGCTGGCTGGAAGCGGGCGAGCAAGCGCGGCAACTGGAATACTGGCAGGCGCGTCTGGGTGATGAGCATCCGGTGCTCGAACTGCCGACCGATCACTCGCGCCCGGCCATGCCAAGCTATCGCGGCACCCGCCATGACTTCGCCCTCGACCCTGAACTGGCAGAGCAACTGCGCAGCACCGCGCGCCAACACAACATCACCTTGTTCATGTTGCTGCTCGGCGCCTTCAATGTGTTGCTGCATCGCTATACCGGGCAAAACGATATCCGCGTCGGCGTGCCCATCGCCAACCGTAACCGCGCGGAAGTCGAAGGCCTGATCGGCTTCTTCGTCAACACCCAAGTGCTGCGCACCGAACTGGATGGCCAGACCCGCGTCGATGAATTGCTACGCGCTATCAAAGACACTGCGCTGGGGGCGCAGGCGCATCAGGATCTGCCGTTCGAGCGTCTGGTCGAAGCGCTCAAACTTGAGCGCAGCCTCAGCCACACGCCGCTGTTCCAGGTGATGTACAACCATCAGCCGCAAGTCGCCGATATGTCTGCGCTGACCACCGCCTCCGGCCTGCAGCTGAGTGCGCTGGACTGGCAGAGCCGCACCACCCAGTTCGACCTCACACTCGATACCTATGAGCAGGGCGGCAAGCTGCGTGCGGCATTGACCTACGCCAGCGACCTGTTCGACGCCGCGACCATCGAGCGCATGGCGCGGCACTGGACGCGCCTGTTGCAGGCGATGGTTGGCGATGCTTCTCAGCGTATCGGCGAACTGCCGCTGCTCGATGCCGACGAAGTGCGAGTGCTGGTCCACGACTGGAACAACACCGCGCAACACTACCCGACCGAACACTGCATGCACCAATTGATCGAGGCGCAGGCACAGCGCACGCCGGACGCCACGGCGCTGGTGTTCGGCAACGTCGAATTGAGTTACGCGCAACTGGAGGCGCGGGCCAACCAATTGGCCAATCTGTTGCGCGAGCAAGGCGTCGGCCCGGATGTGTTGGTGGGCATTGCGCTCGAGCGCTCGATTGAAATGGTCGTCGGCCTGCTGGCGATCCACAAGGCCGGTGGCGCCTACGTGCCGCTCGACCCGGAATACCCGCAAGAACGCCTGGCCTACATGATCGAAGACAGCGCGATTGCCTTGCTGTTGACCCAGAGCAGTCTGCTCGAACGCTTGCCGACCCAAGGCGTAAGCGTCATCACACTCGATCAGGACGGCGACTGGCTGGAGCGCTACAGCGATGCGCGTCCAGCGGTAGCGATGGACAGCCTCAACCTTGCTTATGTGATTTACACCTCCGGCTCTACCGGCAAACCGAAAGGCGCCGGCAACAGCCATGCGGCGCTGGTCAACCGCTTGTGCTGGATGCAGCAAGCGTATGGCCTGGATCACCGCGATGCGGTGCTGCAAAAGACTCCGTTCAGTTTCGACGTGTCGGTCTGGGAGTTCTTCTGGCCGCTGATGAGCGGTGCCCGTCTGGTGGTAGCGGCGCCGGGCGAACACCGTGAACCGGCGCGCCTGATCGAGACCATCGGCCGTCATCAAATCACTACGCTGCACTTTGTGCCGTCGATGCTCCAGGCGTTCATTCATGAGCCGGGCGTCGAGGCGTGCAGTAGCCTCACGCGCATCGTTTGCAGTGGTGAAGCGTTGCCGCTCGACGCGCAGTTGCAGGTGTTCGCCAAACTGCCGAACGCCGGCTTGTACAACCTCTACGGGCCGACCGAAGCGGCCATCGACGTCACCCACTGGACGTGCGTCGATGAAGGTGCCGACAGCGTGCCGATCGGCGAACCGATCGGCAACCTGCGCACCCACGTGCTGGACGCGCAATTGCGCCCGGTGCCGGCCGGTGTTGCCGGTGAGTTGTACCTCGGCGGTGCCGGTCTGGCGCGCAGTTACCACCGTCGCCCGGCGCTGACCGCCGAGCGTTTTGTGCCGTGTCCGTTCCACGACGGCGCGCGCCTCTATCGCACCGGTGACCGTGTGCGCCAGCGTGCCGACGGCGTGATCGAATACCTTGGCCGTCTCGATCATCAGGTCAAGCTGCGCGGCCTGCGCATCGAACTCGGTGAAATCGAAACCCGCCTGATCCAGCATCCGCTGGTCCGTGAAGCGGTGGTGCTGGTGCAGGGCGCCAAGCATCTGGTGGCGTATCTGGTGTTGGAAGGTACCGAGCCCGAGGCGCAATGGCAGCAGACCCTCAAGGCCTGGCTGCTCGGCAGCCTGCCGGAATTCATGGTGCCAACCTACCTGATGCCACTGGCCAAATTGCCGGTGACCGCCAACGGCAAACTCGACCGCCGCGCCTTGCCCGAGCCGGAAGCGGCGGTGCAACAAGCGTTCGTCGAACCGCAGGACGCGATGCAGGCCGCCCTCGCGGCGATCTGGCAGCAGGTGCTGGGCGCTGAGCGGATCGGCGTGGAAGACAACTTCTTCGAGTTGGGCGGCGATTCGATCATCTCGATTCAAGTGGTCAGCCGTGCCCGTCAGGCGGGGATTCGTCTCAGCCCACGGGATCTGTTCCAGTACCAGACCGTGCGCAGCCTAGCCCTGGTCGCCAGCTTCGAACAGCAGACCACGCAGGATCAGGCGCCGGCCACGGGTGCGGTATTGCTGACGCCGGTGCAGCATTATTTCTTCGAACAGCCGATGGCCGTGCGTGGGCACTGGAACCAGTCGCTGTTGCTGACGCCACGGCAGACGTTGCAGGCGCCATTGCTCGAGCGTGCGCTGAGCCAATTGCTCAATCAGCACGATGCCTTGCGTCTGCGTTTCCACCAGGACGCACAAGGCTGGCAACAAACCTATGCCGACGTCGTCAGCGAGTCCGGTTTGTGGCTGCGTCAGGCTGATGGTGAGGAGGCGCTCGCCGCGCTGTGCGATGAAGCCCAGCGCAGCCTCGATTTGCACAACGGCCCATTGTTGCGGGCAATGCTGGTGGAGATGGCCGACAACACTCAACGCCTGTTGCTGGTGATTCATCACCTGGCGGTGGACGGCGTGTCGTGGCGGTTGTTGCTGGAAGATCTGCAACAGGCTTACACGCAACTGGAAAGTGGCGGCGGTGTGGTGCTGCCGGCGCGCACCAGCGCCTATCAAGCCTGGGCCGAACGCTTGCACGAGTACGCGCCGCAACTGAATGCAGAATTGCCGTACTGGCAGCAACAAGCGGCGCGCGCCGAACTGCCGTGCGAGCGTCCGCAAGGCAGTCTGGAAAATCGTTTCGGACGGAAAATCGAAGTGCGCCTCGACAGCGAGTCGACGCGGCAGTTGCTGCAAAGCGCCCCGGCGGCGTATCGCACGCAGGTCAACGATTTGCTCCTGACCGCACTGGCGCGGGTGATCTGCCGCTGGAGCGGACAGCCTTCGACCTTGATTCAGCTGGAAGGCCACGGTCGCGAAGACCTGTTTGATGACCTCGACCTGACCCGCACGGTGGGCTGGTTCACCAGCCTGTTCCCGGTCAGCCTGCAACCGGCCGAATCGCTGGCGGCGTCGATCAAGGCGATCAAGGAACAACTGCGCGGGGTACCGGGCAAAGGCCTCGGTTACGGCTTGTTGCGTTATCTCGGTGAACCGGCGGCGCAACAGGCGCTGGCAGCGCTGACACCGCCACGCATTACCTTCAACTACCTCGGACAGTTCGATCGCCAGTTCGATGAGGCCGCCCTCTGGGAGCCGGCCCGCGAGCGCAGCGGCACGGCGCAGGATGAGCGCGCGCCGCTGGCCAACTGGCTGACCGTGGAAGGCCAGGTGTATGGCGGCGAACTGGCGCTGCAATGGGGCTTCAGCGAGCAGATGTTCGATGCGGCGACGATTGCGCAGTTGGCCGCGGCCTACACCGCTGAACTGAAGTCGTTGATCGAACATTGCTGCGCGACGCCGGCCGGCCAGGCCACGCCGTCCGACTTCCCGTTGGCGCAGGTCAGCCAGCAGCAGCTCGATGAACTGCCGCTGAGCCTGGCGGCTGTCGAGGATCTCTACCCGCTGTCGCCGATGCAGCAGGGCATGTTGTTCCACACCTTGTACGAGCCGCAGGTCGGCGCGTATATCAACCAGTTGCGCCTGGATATCCACGGCCTCGACCTGACGCGCTTCACCCAGGCATGGCAAGCGGCGCTGGCGCGGCACGACATTCTGCGCAGCAGTTTCCACTGGCTGGGTTTGCACAGCGCGCATCAGGCGATCCATCGTCAGGTCGAGCTGCAATTGCAGGTGCTCGAGCAGGCCGACGCCGACCTCGTTGCGCTGGCCGACGCCGAGCGTGAGCGCGGTTTTGAGTTGAGCGCAGCGCCACTGTTCCGTCTGCAACTGGTGCGCACCGATGCGGATGCCTGGCACCTGATTTACACCAGCCATCACATCCTCATGGACGGCTGGAGCAACGCGCAATTGCTCGCCGAAGTGATCCAGCATTACGCCGGCCACGCGCCGGGCAAACCGCAGGGCCAATACCGCGACTACCTCGGCTGGCTGCAACAGCAATCGGCGAGTGCCGGCGAGCAGTTCTGGAAGGCTGCGCTGGCGCCGCTGGACACGCCGACCCTGCTCGCCGAAGCGCTGCGTCCGCCGGTCAACGGCCACGGCAGTGATGAGCTGCGAGTATCACTCGACGAACAGACCACCCGTGCTCTGGCGGATTTCGCCCGCCAGCAGAAAGTCACCCTCAACACCGTGATGCAAGCGGCGTGGGGGCTGATGCTGCAGCGTTACACCGGTCAGGATTGCGTGGCGTTCGGCGCCACGGTCGCCGGGCGTTCGGCGGCATTGCCGGGCATCGAGCAGCAATTGGGCCTGTTCATCAACACCTTGCCGATGGTCTGCGGCGCTTCGCCGGAGCAGTCGTTGGGCCAGTGGCTGGGTGAACTGCAAGCCTTGAACCTGAGCATGCGCGAGTTCGAACACGTGCCGCTCTACGATATTCAGGGTTGGGCCGGTCAACAGGGCACGGCGCTATTCGACAGCTTGCTGGTGTTCGAAAACTTCCCGGTGGCAGAAGCGCTCAAGCGTGGAGCCCCGGCCGGTTTGTCGTTCGGCGAGATGCACAACCACGAACGCACCAACTATCCGCTGACCCTCGGCATCGAACTGGCGGCGGGCCTGAGCCTGGAATTCAGCTACGACGCCGCGCGCTTCAGCGCTGCACAAATCGCCCAGCTGAGCGGCAATCTGCAACACCTGCTGGCGCAAATGGTCGCGACGCCGGACATCCGTCTGGGTGCCTTGCAACTGCTCGATGACGCTGGTCGCGCCGCCGTGTTGGCGGCCAGTCAGCCGCTGAACCTGCATCTGCGCAGCGACGCGCTGGTGCATCAGCGCTTCGCCGCGCAGGCCGCCGCCACCCCGCATGCGTTGGCCTTGCAGGTCGGTGCGCAGCAACTGAGTTACGCTGAGCTGAACGCCCAGGCCAACCGTCTGGCCCATCGTCTGCTGGCGCAGGGCGTGACGGCGGGGCAGCGTGTCGGTCTGGCGATGCGCCGTGGCCCGCAACTGATCATCAGCCTGCTGGCGGTGCTCAAGAGTGGCGCGGCGTACGTGCCGCTCGACCCGAAATACCCGGCCGAACGTCTCGCCTACATGATCGACGACAGCCGTCTCGACCTGTTGCTGTGCGAAGCCGGTCTGCTCACGGATCTGCCGTTGCCGGATAGCCTGGCGCGCCTGAACATGGTTGATCTGGACGCTGAACTGGCTGGCTATTGCGACAGTGATCCGCACAACACAGCGGTGCCCGCCGACCTCGCGTATGTGATCTACACCTCCGGTTCCACCGGCCAGCCGAAAGGCGTGGCGATCGATCATGGCGCCTTGCGCGAGTTCTGCCAGACCGCCGCCGAATATTCGGCGCTGACCGCCGAAGACCGCGTGTTGCAATTCGCGACCTTCAGCTTCGACGGTTTTGTCGAGCAGTGCTACCCGCCGCTGTGTGTCGGCGCGGCGCTGATCATGCGCGGCGACGATCCATGGGACGCCGGGCAAATGGCCGCGGAAATCGTCGCGCACAACGTCACTCTGGCGGACTTGCCGGCGGCTTACTGGTACTTGCTGGCGCGCGAATGCGCCAATCGCACGGTGACCAGTCTCGGCCAGTTGCGTCAGGTCCACGTCGGTGGCGAGGCAATGTCGGTGGAAGGCTTGCGCCTGTGGCACGAAGCCGGTCAGGGCCATGTGCGCCTGATCAACACCTACGGCCCGACAGAAGCGACCGTGGTTTCCAGCGTGCACACTTGCCGCCTGGAAGATGCCAGCGACACCTTCGGCATTCCGATCGGTCAGGCCACGGCCGGCCGCGCGTTGTACGTGCTGGACGCGGCCGGTGAACTGTTGCCGGCCGGCGGCGTCGGCGAATTGTGCATTGGTGCACAGGCATGCCTGGCGCAAAGCTACTTCGATCGTCCGGCGCTGACTGCCGAACGCTTCCTGCCGGATCCGTTTGCCACGCAACCGGGCGCTCGCCTGTATCGCAGCGGCGACCTCGCGCGGTACAACGCGGCCGGTGCGCTGGAGTACGTCGGGCGTATCGACCATCAAGTGAAGATTCGCGGTTTCCGCATCGAAATGGGCGAAATCGAAGCCTGCCTGCAAGCCCTTGAACAGGTGCGCGAGGCAGCGGTGATTGCACAGGACGGCCCGGGCGGCGCGCAACTGGTGGCGTATCTGGTTGCCACGGACGCGGCATTGTTCAAGGCCGCAGCAACGCTGCAAGCGGCGTGGCTGGAGCAGCTGAAAAACGTGCTGCGCCAGGCGCTGCCGGAATACATGGTGCCGGCGCATCTGTTGTTGCTGGCGGCGCTGCCGCTGAACAACAACGGCAAGCTCGATCGCAAGGCATTGCCGAAGGTCGATCTGCATCAAAGCCAATACGCCTACGTGGCGCCGCAGACTGCGCTGCAACAAGACTTGGCGGCGATCTGGGAAGCGGTGCTGCAAGTGGCGCCGATCGGTCTCGCTGATCAGTTCTTCGAGCGCGGCGGCCACTCGTTGCTGGCGACCCAAGTGATTTCGCGGGTGCGCCATGAACTGAAACTCGACGTGCCCCTGCGCGTGTTGTTCGAACAGCCAAGCCTCGACGGTTTCGCCAAGGCTTGCGCCGAACTGCAAACCAGCCACACGCTGCCAATGGTTGCACTGCCGCGTGGTGAGCCGATGGCGTTGTCCTTCGCTCAGGAACGCCAGTGGTTCCTCTGGCAGCTGGAGCCGGACAGTGCGGCGTATCACGTGCCGACCGCGCTGCATCTGCGCGGGACGCTGAACAGCGCCGCGCTGGATCAGGCCTTCCAGGCGCTGGTGGCGCGTCACGAATCGCTGCGCACGGTGTTTGTCGAAGAGTCGACGCAAACCCTGCAAGTGATTCGCCCGGCCGAACACCTGCTGATCGAGCGCGCAAGCTTCGACCCGCAGGCCAGCGGGGCGCAACTCAAGGCGCGGGTGGAAGCGGAAATCCAGCGCCCGTTCGATCTGCTCAACGGGCCGTTGCTGCGGGTGTTGTTGCTGGAACTGAGCAGCAGCCATCACGTCCTGGTCATCACTGCGCACCACATCATTTCCGATGGCTGGTCGATGCAGGTCATGGTCGATGAACTGGTGCGCCTGTACGGCGCGTTCAGCGAGGCCCGCGATGCACAACTGCCGGCGTTGCCGTTGCAGTACGCCGACTATGCCGTGTGGCAGCGTCAATGGATGAACGACGGCGAAAGCGCCCGCCAACTGGCCTACTGGCGCGAGCGCCTGGGTGGCGAGCAGCCGGTGCTGGAGTTGCCGTTCGACTTCCCGCGTCCGGCTCAGCAGAGTTTCCGTGGCGCGCGTTTCGACTTTGCTCTGCCGACCGATCTGGCGCAGGAGCTCAATGCTCTGGCGCAACGCGAAGGCGTGACCTTGTTCATGCTCTTGCTGGCGTCGTTCCAGACTTTGCTGCAACGCTACAGCGGGCAGCGTGACATTCGTGTCGGCGTGCCGGTGGCCAACCGCAATCGCCTGGAAACCGAAGGCTTGATCGGCTTCTTCGTCAACACCCAAGTGCTGCGCGCCGAGATCGAACCGCAGCACGGTTTCGACCAATTGCTGCAACAGGTTCGCCAGTCGGTGCTGGACGCCCAGGCTTATCAGGACCTGCCGTTCGAACAACTGGTGGACGCGGTACAACCGCAACGCAGCCTCAGCCATAGCCCATTGTTCCAGGTGCTGTTCAATCACCAGAACCTTGAGCGTCAGCCGAGCTTGCTTGCGGATTTGCACATCGAAGGTATCGCCTGGGACAGTGCGGCGGCGCAGTTCGACCTGACGCTGGACACCGCAGAAGTGCAGGGCGGGTTGGCCGCATCGCTGACTTACGCCACCGATCTGTTCAAGCGCGAGACCGTCGAGCAGCTGTCGCGGCACTGGCTCAATGTGTTGCGCGCGGTCAGCCGCCAGCCATCGCAGTGCATCGGCGATCTGCCGCTGCTCGACAACGCCGAGCAGCAACTGATCATGGCCGACTGGAACAGCCATGAACTGCCAGAATCGACCGATCACACCCTGCAGGCGCTGGTCGAGGCGCAAGTTGCGGCCACGCCGGATGCGTTGGCGATGATCTTCGGCGAACAACAGTTGAGCTATCGGCAGTTGAACAACCGCGCCAATCGCCTCGCGCTGCAATTGCGCGACTATGGCGTGGGCGCCGAAGTGCGCGTCGGCGTGGCGCTGCCACGTTCGACGGAGATGATTGTCGCCTTGCTCGCCGTGCTCAAGGCCGGCGGTGCTTACGTGCCGCTCGATCCGAGCTACCCGGCCGAGCGTCTGAGCTACATGCTCGAAGACAGCCGCGCCGCGTTGTTGCTGGTGGGTGTCGATGGTGAATTGTCGTCGCTGGCGACGCCGGGCCTGCGCGTGCTGGCGGTAGCGCCGGAGGCGGATGATCTGCCAGATGTCGGCAACCTGCCGCCAGTGAGCCGCGCGGACAACCTTGCCTATGTGATTTACACCTCCGGTTCCACCGGCAAACCCAAGGGCGTGGCGATCACCCATCGCAATGCTGCGGCGCTGATCCAGTGGGCGCATGGCGTCTACAGCCAGGCCGATTTGCAAGGCGTGTTGGCCTCGACGTCGATCTGCTTCGACCTGTCGGTGTGGGAACTGTTTGTCACCCTGGCCGGCGGCGGTTTCTTCGTCCTCGCGCAAAACGCGCTGGAGCTGCCGGACCTGCCGGCGCGCGATCGGGTCAGCCTGATCAACACCGTGCCGTCGGCGATTGCCGCGTTGCAGCAGGCCGGGCAGATTCCGTCGAGCGTGCGCATCATCAACCTCGCCGGCGAACCGCTGAAACAGTCGCTGGTCGATGCTCTGTACAGTCAGCCGACGCTGTTGCATGTCTATGATTTGTATGGCCCGTCCGAAGACACCACGTACTCGACTTATGTGCGCCGTGAGGCCGGTGGTCAGGCGACGATCGGCCGGCCATTGGCGGGCACCGACAGTTTTGTTCTCGATGCGCGTCTGCAGCCGGTGCCGCTGGGCGTGGTCGGTGAGTTGTACCTGGCCGGTGCCGGGCTTTCCCGGGGTTATCTGTTGCGCCCGGAATTGACCTGCGAGCGCTATGTGCCGAACCCGTTCAGCACCAGCGGTGAGCGGATGTACCGCACCGGTGACCTGGTGCGTTACCAGGCCGATGGCCAGATCGAGTACCTCGGTCGGGTCGACCATCAGATCAAGGTGCGCGGTTTCCGTATCGAGTTGGGTGAGATCGAAAAACGCCTGCTGGCGCACCACGCCGTACACGAAGCGGTGGTCGTGGCGCGCGACAGCGGCCATGGCACGCAACTGGTCGGTTACGTGGTCAGCGCCAGCCAACCGCAGGCAGCAGCGCTGGATCAGGAGCTGCGTGCATGGCTCAAGGAAACCCTGCCGGAATACATGCTGCCGGCGCAGTTGATGTTCCTGGAGCAACTGCCGCTGACACCCAACGGCAAACTCGACCGCAAGGCGCTGCCGGAACCTGATTTCAACACTGCGCAAGCCAGCTATGTGGCGCCGCGCAATGCTGTGGAGCAGGCGCTGGTGGTGATCTGGCAAGACGTCCTCAAACTTACGCAAGTGGGCATCGGCGACAACTTCTTCGAACTCGGCGGCGATTCCATCGTGTCGATTCAGGTGGTCAGCCGCGCACGTGCGGCGGGCATTCACTTCAGCGCCAAAGAGCTGTTCCAGCACCAGACTGTCGAGGATCTGGCGCGGGTCGCGCGGCAGTTGGAAGCGCTGGCCGTCATCGATCAAGGCCCGGTGCGTGGCGCGACGCCGCTGCTGCCGATCCAGCATGACTTCTTCGCCCAGGCGATTGTCGAGCGTTCGCACTGGAACCAGTCGCTGTTGTTGCGTCCGGCGCAGGCATTGAATGCACTAGCGCTGGAGCAGGCCTTGCAGGCATTGCTCGGACATCACGATGCCTTGCGTTTGGGTTTCGAAGCTTCGGCGCACGGCTGGGATGCCTTGCACTTGCCGCTGGACCCGCAAGCCAGTGTGCTCTGGCAAGCCGATGTCGCCGACGCGGCTGCGCTGGAGGCCTTGTGCGAAAAAGCCCAGCGCTCGCTGGACATCGAAAACGGGCCATTGCTGCGCGCGGTACTGGCGCGTCTGGCGGATGGCTCGCAACGTCTGTTGCTGGTGATCCATCACTTGGCGGTCGACGGTGTTTCGTGGCGCATCCTGCTGGAAGACCTGCAAAGCGCCTACGGCCAGTCCGTGGCCGGGCAAACCGTGCAATTGCCGCTGAAGACCAGCGCTTTCAAAGTGTTCGCCGAGCGCATCCAAGCCTACGCCGTGACCGCGCCGTTGCAGGCCGAACTCGGTTATTGGAAAGAGCAGGGCGCACTGGCCGAGTTGCCGTGTGACAACCCCGCCGGCAGCCTGGAAAACCGTCACGCGGTGATTGTCCGGAGCCGTCTCGACACGACGCTGACCCGGCAACTGCTGCAAGACGCGCCGAGCGCCTATCGCACCCAGGTCAACGACCTGCTGCTGACCGCGTTGGCGCGGGTGATCTGCCGCTGGAGCGGGCAACCGGCAACCTCGATTCAGCTCGAAGGCCATGGCCGCGAAGAGCTGTTCGACGACGTTGACCTGACCCGTACCGTCGGCTGGTTCACCAGTCTGTTCCCGTTGCGCCTGACCCCGCAAAGCGATCTCGGCGCCTCGATCAAGGCGATCAAGGAGCAATTGCGCGCCGTGCCGAACAAAGGCCTGGGCTTCGGTGCCCTGCGCCATTTGGGCGACAGCGCAGCGCAAGCGGCACTCGCTGCAGTGGCGATGCCGCGCATCACCTTCAACTACCTCGGTCAGTTCGACAGCCAGTTCGACGAGCGGTCGCTGTTTGTCCCGGCCACGGAAAAATCCGGCGCCGAACAAAGCGACAGCGCACCGCTGAGCAACTGGCTGTCGCTCAACGGTCAGGTGTATGGCGGCGAGTTGAGCCTGGACTGGAGCTTCAGTCGCGAGATGTTCGACGAGGCGAGCATGCAACGCCTGGCGGATGACTACACCAGCGAACTGACCTTGCTGATCGAGCATTGCCTGCGCGGCGAACACGGTGGCTTGACGCCGTCGGACTTCCCGCTGGCCGCGCTACAGCAGGCGCAACTGGACGGTCTGGGCCTCAGCGCCCGTGACATCGAGGACATCTATCCGCTGTCGCCAATGCAGCAGGGCATGCTCTTCCACAGCCTGTTCGCGCAAGGCAGCGGCGACTACATCAACCAGATGCGCGTCAGCGTGCAGGGCCTGGATATCGAGCGTTTCCGCGACGCTTGGCAAGCCACGGTGCAGGCGCATGCGGTGCTACGCAGCGGTTTCCTCTGGACCAGCGAGCAAGAACAACCGGTGCAAGTGGTGCAGCGCCATGCCGTGCTGCCATTCAGCGTGCACGATTGGCGCGGCCACGCCGCACAGATGCAGGCACTGGAAGATCTGGCAACGGCCGAACGCGAGCAGGGTTTTGTCTTGAGCGCGGCGCCGTTGCTGCGTCTGGTGCTGGTGCAGACGGCCGATGATTGCCATGAGCTGATCTACACCAGCCATCACATCCTGATGGACGGCTGGAGTAATTCGCAGCTGCTCGGTGAAGTGTTGCAACGCTACAGCGGCCAGGCCTTGCCAGGGCGTGTCGGCAGCTATCGCGATTACATCGGCTGGCTGCAACGCCAGGACGGCGCTGCGGCTGAAACCTTCTGGAAAGGCCAACTGAGCCTGCTTGACGAGCCAACCTTGCTGGCCCGCGTCTCGGCAGATCACACGCCGCTCGACAGTCACGGGCATGCCAACCACACCCAGTTGCTCGACAGCCAGCAGACCCGTGGCCTGAGCGAATTCGCCCGGCGCCAGAAGGTCACCGTCAACACCTTGGTGCAGGGCGCGTGGCTGTTGCTGTTGCAGCGCTACACCGGGCAAGCCGCCGTCGCCTTCGGTGCAACGGTGTCGGGGCGTCCGGCGGATTTGCCGGGTGTCGAGCAACAGGTCGGTCTGTTCATCAACACCTTGCCGGTCATCGCTGCACCGCGTCCGGAGCAGGCGTTGGGCGAGTGGCTGCAAGCCTTGCAGACGCAGAACCTGGCACTGCGCGAGTTTGAACACACGCCGTTGTTCGATATTCAGCGCTGGGCCGGGCAGGGCGGTGAAGGCCTGTTCGACAGCCTGTTGGTGTTCGAAAACTATCCGGTCTCCGAGGCTCTGGACAAGGGCGCGCCGCAAGGCATGCGCTTCGGTCAGGTGTCGAGCCACGAGCAGACCAACCTGCCGCTGACCGTGCTGGTGGATCTGGGCGATACGCTGTCGTTGCAGTTTGCCTATGCGCGCCAGCACTTCAGCGAGACGCTGATCGCGCAGATGGCCGAGCAGATGCAGCACCTGTTGCTGCAATTCAGCCAGGCGTCGACAGAGACATCGATCAGCCGCGTGCAACTGATGGATGCCGCGCAGCAGCAAGCGGTCTTGCAGGACTGGAATCGCCACAGTGCAGCCTTCGCGCAAACCGCCAGCCTGCATCAGTTGATCGAAGCGCAGGTGCAGCGCTCACCGCAAGCGATTGCCGTGACCCTCGACGAGCAGCAATTGACCTACGCCGAGCTGAACGGCCGCGCCAATCGCCTCGCCCATGCGTTGATCGCGCGTGGCGTTGGCCCGGACGTGCTGGTCGGTCTGGCAGCCGAGCGTTCGCTGCAGATGATTATCGGCTTGCTGGCGATCCTCAAGGCGGGCGGCGCTTACCTGCCACTGGATCCGCAATACCCGGCCGAGCGTTTGCAGTACATGGTCGAAGACAGCGGCATCAGCCTGTTGTTGATGCAGTCTGGGGTGCTGGCGCACGTGGATCTGCCGGCAGCGGTCGAGACCTTGCTGCTGGGCGAGGAACCGGCGGATTACCCGACCACCGATCCGCAGGTAGCGGTCGACAGCGACAACCTCGCCTATGTGATTTACACCTCTGGTTCCACCGGTAAACCGAAGGGCACGCTGTTGGCGCATCAACAGGTGTTGCGCCTGTTCGCCGCCAGTGAGCACTGGTTCAATTTCGGCCCGCAGGACAGCTGGACGTTGTTCCATTCCTACGCGTTCGACTTCTCGGTCTGGGAAATTTTCGGGGCGCTGCTGCACGGCGGGCGTCTGGTGATCGTGCCGCACGCGGTCAGCCGTTCGCCGGAAGAGTTCTATGCCTTGCTCTGCCGCGAGCAGGTCACGGTGTTGAACCAGACGCCTTCGGCGTTCAAGCAACTGATGCAGGTGGCCACGGATGCGCGGCAGACCGTGCAACCGTCGCTGCGCTATGTGGTGTTCGGCGGAGAGGCGCTGGAAGTGAAGAGCCTGCGACCATGGTTCGAGCGCTTCGGCGACAGCGCGCCGCAACTGATCAACATGTACGGCATCACCGAAACCACCGTGCACGTGACCTATCGGCCGTTGTCGCTGGCGGACTTGCACAACGAGGCGGGCAGCCCGTTGGGCGAGCCGATCCCGGACTTGTCCTGGTACGTGCTGGACAGCGATCTCAGCCCGGTGGCCAAGGGTTGCATCGGCGAGCTGCACGTCAGCGGTGCCGGGCTGGCGCGCGGTTATCTCAACCGCGCCGACCTGAGTGCCTTGCGCTTTGTGCCGAACCCGTTCAACGGCAATGGCCAGCGCTTGTACCGCACCGGCGACCTCGCGCGTTATTGCGCCGATGGCCGGATCGAGTACGCCGGACGCATCGACCATCAGGTGAAGATTCGTGGTTTCCGCATCGAGCTGGGCGAAATCGAAGCACAACTGCTGGCGGTGCCGGGCATCCGTCAGGCGGTGGTGCTCGATCAGCCGGGCGTCGGTGGCGTGCAACTGGTCGCCTACATCGTGGCGACGCAGGCGGTAGAGCCAGCGGAGCAGGGGGCATGGCGCGATCAGGTGCGTCAGGCGCTGAAAGGCAATCTGCCGGATTACATGGTGCCGGCGCACTTGCTGCTGCTCGACAGCCTGCCACTGACGGCCAACGGCAAGCTCGACCGGCGGGCCTTGCCGCAGCCGGACGCGCACCTGTTGCAGGGCGCCTACGTGGCACCGGTCAGCGCGTTGCAACAGCAGATCGCCGAAGTCTGGGGCGACGTGCTGAAACTCGAGCGGGTGAGCCTGACTGACAACTTCTTCGAACTCGGCGGCCATTCGTTGCTGGCGACCCAGGTGGTGCTGCGTTTGCGCGAAGTGCTGGGCTTTGAAATCCCGCTGGCGAGCCTGTTCGGCAGTGCCGATCTGGCCGCGTTCAGCGATGCCGTACAAGCCCTGCAACCCGATTTGCAGCCCGTTCATGATGTTTTGGCTAAATCCTTGGAGGCTCTCAATCGTTTATCAGCAGATGAACTTGAAAAACTGATTTCCTAAGAGGACCACGGCATGCAGCAGTTGATTGAATCGGTAGGCGCGCTTTCTCCCGAGAAACGCAAGGCGCTGGCGATTCTACTGGGCAAACAGGGGGTCAATCTCTACGGCATCGCCCCGGTTTTCCGGCGTGGTGACGCAGAGCCCCTGTTGCTTTCCTATGCTCAGGAGCGGCAGTGGTTCCTCTGGCAAATGGAGCCGCACAGCGCGGCTTATCACATCCCCACCGCCCTGCGTTTGCGCGGGGCGCTGGATCTGCCGGCGTTGCAGGCCAGCTTCGCGGCGCTGATCGAGCGTCACGAAAGCCTGCGCACCGGCTTCGCCCTCGATGAGCAGGGCAAGGCGTTGCAGGTTATCCACGCACCTTTCGCACTGGCTTTGCCGGTGCAGGATGTCCAGGGGATTGATGAGACGGCGTTGAAAGCGCTGATCCAGACGGAAATCGCCGAGCCGTTCGACTTGCTCCAGGGCCCGCTGCTGCGGGTTCGGGTGCTGCGTCTGGGCGCCGAAGAACATGTGCTGGTGGCGGTGCAGCACCATATCGTTTCCGACGGCGTGTCGATGCAGGTGATGATCGATGAGCTGATTCAGTTGTACGCCGGCCGCCGTCGCGGTCAGGCGACAGCGCTGGCGCCGTTGCCGATTCAGTACGCCGACTACGCACTGTGGCAACGCAGCTGGATGGAGGCGGGCGAGCGCGAACGGCAAGTGGCTTACTGGACCGAACGTCTCGGCGGCGAGGCCTCGGTGCTGGAATTGCCGCTGGATCATCCGCGTCCGGCGAGCCAGAGTTTCCGTGGCGCGAGCCTCGACATCAGCCTGCCCGTTGCCATCAGCAAAGGTTTGCAGGACGTCGCGCGGCGCGAAGGCGTGACTTTGTTCATGCTGTTGCTGGCGTCGTTCCAGACCTTGCTGCATCGCTACAGCGGCCAGAATGACATTCGCGTCGGCGTGCCGATTGCCAACCGCAACCGCAAAGAGACCGAAGGCCTGATCGGCTTCTTCGTCAACACGCAGGTGTTGCGCGCCGAACTCGACGAGCAAATGCCTTTCAACCAATTGCTGCAACAGGTCAAACAGCATGCCCTTGGCGCGCAGGCGCATCAGGACTTGCCGTTCGAGCAACTGGTCGAAGCGCTCGCGCCGACCCGCAGCCTCAGCCGCAGCTCGCTGTTCCAGGTGATGTTCAACCATCAGACCGCCGCACCGGCCGAGCAGCAATCGGTGCAGATGCCTGGCCTGAGTGTCGAGCCGGTGAGCTGGGACAGTCACACCGCACCGTTCGACCTGACGCTGGACACCTACGAGTCCGCCGCTGGCCTCAGCGCTTCGCTGGTCTACGCCACCGATCTGTTCGATACGGCGACCATCACCCGCATGGCCGATCACTGGCAAAGCCTGCTGGCCGCTATCGTCGCTCGCAGCGATCAGCGCATCGGTGAATTGGCGATGCTCGGCCGCGATGAATTTGCCCGACTGCAACAGAGCAATGCACTGGTGGCGCTGGATCGGCTGCCGGTGCACGAACGTTTTGCGCGCATGGCGCAGGCACAACCGCAAGCGCTGGCCGTGCGGTGCGCAGATCAGCAACTGACCTTCGCCGAACTCGACGCCGAGGCCAATCGCCTCGCCCAGCGCCTGCAACTGGACGGCGTGGGGCCGGAAGTGCGCATCGGCATCGCCTTGCCGCGCAGCCCGCAAATGCTTGTAGCAATGCTCGCGGTGCTCAAGGCCGGTGGCGCTTACGTGCCGCTGGACGCCAGTTATCCGCGCGAGCGTCTGGCCTACCTGATGGCGGATTCAGGCATCGCCCTGTTGCTGAGCGATTCGACGCTGATCGGCCAATTGCCGCTGCCGCAGGGTTTGCCGAGCCTGTGCCTCGATACGCTCGACACCGCTGAATTCGCGGACACCGCGCCTGCCGTTGCAGTGCACGAACACAGTCTCGCCTACGTGATTTACACCTCGGGTTCGACCGGTCAGCCGAAAGGCGTTTGCGTAGCCCATGGCCCGCTGGCGATGCATTGCCAGGCGATCGGTCAGCGCTACGCCATGACCGCGGATGACTGCGAACTGCATTTCATGTCGTTCGCTTTCGACGGCGCGCATGAGCGCTGGCTGACCCCCCTGACTCACGGTTCCAGCCTGTTGCTGCGTGACGACAGCCTGTGGACGGCCGAGCAGACCTACCGCGCCATGCAGCGTCACGGCGTTACCGTGGTGGCGTTTCCGCCGGCCTATCTGCAACAGTTGGCCGAGTTCGCCGAAATCGCAGGCAACCCGCCCAAGGTGCGCATCTACTGCTTCGGCGGCGATGCGGTGCCCAATGACAGCTTTGAACGGGTGCGTCGCGCCCTGGCACCGCAACACATCATCAACGGCTACGGCCCGACCGAAACCGTGGTCACGCCGCTGCTGTGGAAGGCTGACCGAGACACCCGTTGCGGCGCGGCCTATGCGCCGATCGGTGAACGTGTCGGCGAGCGCAGCACTTGGGTGCTCAGCGCCGAACTCAACCCGCTGCCGCAAGGCGTGGCCGGCGAGTTGTACCTCGGTGGCTACGGCGTGGCACGCGGGTATCTGGATCGTCCGGCGCTGACCGCCGAGCGCTTCGTTCCCGATCCGTTCGGCGCGCCCGGTGCGCGCCTGTACCGCAGTGGCGATCAGGTGCGCCTGCGCGCCGATGGCGTATTCGATTATCAAGGTCGCGTCGACAATCAGGTCAAGGTGCGTGGTTTCCGTATCGAGCTGGGTGAAATCGAAGCGCGGCTGATGGCGCTCGACTCGGTGCGCGAAGCGGTGGTGCTGGCTCAGGACGGTGCGAACGGCGCGCAACTGGTCGGCTACATCGTTGCCGCGCAACCGGTCGAGGCGGCGCAACACGGCGTCTGGCGCGAGCAGATTCGTGCCAGCCTCAAACACAGCCTGCCGGACTACATGGTTCCTGCGTACCTGATGGTGCTGGAACACATTCCGCTGACGCCGAACGGCAAGGTCGACCGCAAGGGCTTGCCGAAACCCGATGCCAGCCTGATGCAGCAAGACTATGTCGCGCCGGTCACCGGCCTTGAGCAGCAAACCGCGCAGATATGGGCTGAAGTGCTCAAGCTTGATCGTGTTGGCATGACCGACAACTTTTTCGAACTCGGCGGCCATTCGCTGCTGGTGACCCAAGTGCTGTCGCGGGTGCGCCAGACGTTGCAACTCGACGTGCCACTCAAGGCGCTGTTCGAACACAGCACGCTGGGTGGTTTCTGTGGCCATCTGGCGCAGGCTGCGAATGCCGCGCAGCAACCGCCATTGGTCGCGCTGGAACGTGGCGCGCCGCTGGCGCTGTCGTACGCGCAGGAGCGTCAGTGGTTCCTCTGGCACATGGATCGGCACAGTTCGGCCTACCACATTCCGAGCGCGCTGCGCCTGCACGGGCCGCTCGACCGGCAAGCGCTGCAATGCAGTTTCGACACGCTGATCGCCCGCCACGAGAGCCTGCGTACACGCTTCCTGCAAGAGGCCGACGGCACCCGTCAGTTGATTCTGGCGCCGTTCAGCCTGCCGATCGAATCGCGCACCCTCGCCGCCGACAGCGATGACGCCGCGCTCAAGGCGCAGGTCGAAGCCGAAATCCGCCGACCGTTCGACTTGCAGGAAGAGCCGCTGCTGCGCGCGACCCTGCTGCAACTGAGCGCCGAGGATCATGTGCTGGTGCTGATCCAGCACCACATCGTTTCCGATGGCTGGTCGATGCAGTTGATGGTCGATGAATTGATTCGCCTGTACGCCGCCTTCAGCCGTGGCGAACAGCTAAGCCTGCCGGCGCTGCCAATCCAGTACGCCGACTATGCCGTGTGGCAGCGGCGCTGGATGGAGGCGGGCGAGCGCGAACGCCAGCTCGATTACTGGCTGACCCAGTTGGGCGGCGAGCAACCGGTGCTGGAACTGCCGCTGGATCGTCCGCGCCCGGCCACCCAGAGTCTGCGTGGTGCACGTTTCGAACTGGCGCTGGATGCTGCGTTGAGTGAGGCGCTGAACAACGTCGCCCGTCGTGAAGGCGTGACACTGTTCATGCTGTTGCTGGCATCGTTCCAGACCTTGCTGCACCGCTACAGCGCGCAGGACGACATTCGTGTCGGCGTGCCGGTGGCCAACCGCACGCGGGTCGAGACCGAAGGGCTGATCGGCTTCTTCGTCAACACCCAAGTGCTGCGCGCCGATATCCACGGCGGCCTGCGTTTCAGCGAGCTGCTGCAACAGGTTCGCCAGACCGCGCTCGGTGCGCAGGATCATCAGGATCTGCCGTTCGAGCAACTGGTGGAAGTGCTGCAACCGGAACGCAGCCTCAGCCGCAGCCCGCTGTTCCAGGTGATGTTCAACCACCAGGCCAAGGCCCGTCGCAGCACGGCATTGGCCGAGCTGGATGGGTTGCAGATCCGCGAGGTCGACTGGGACAGCCTGATGGCGCAGTTCGACTTGACCCTCAATACCGAAGAATCCGCCGAGGGCATCTTCGCCTCGCTGGTCTATGCCGCCGACCTGTTCGACGCCTCGACCATTGCGCGGATGGCCGAACATTGGCAGGCGCTGTTGCGCAGCATCAGCGCGCAACCGCAGCAATTGATCGGTGAACTGTCGATGCTCGCGGCTGACGAGCGTCAGCACAGTATCGAAGACTGGAACCCGGCGCCGCAGACCTGGAACCCACAACAACCCCTGCACCGCTTGATCGAAGCGCAGGCGCAGCGCACGCCCGAGGCGGTTGCCGTGACGTTCGGCGAGCAGCATCTGAGCTACGGCGAACTCAATCGCCGCGCCAATCGCCTGGCCCATGAACTGATTGGCCGAGGCGTTGGCGCCGACGTGCT
Organism: Pseudomonas sp. SM4; assembly: GCF_051913165.1. NCBI lineage: Bacteria > Pseudomonadati > Pseudomonadota > Gammaproteobacteria > Pseudomonadales > Pseudomonadaceae > Pseudomonas > Pseudomonas sp. SM4. Next base: position 21,078 of record NZ_JBODOE010000019.1, read on the forward strand.
GGTCGGCCTCGCCGCCGAGCGTTCACTGGAGATGATTGTCGGCCTGCTGGCGATCCTCAAGGCCGGTGGCGCCTATCTGCCGCTGGATCCGCAGTACCCGGCCGACCGTTTGCAATACATGATCGAGGACAGTGGCATTCGCCTGTTGTTGAGCGGTGCCGGGGTGCTCGATCACGTCGCCATCGACGCGCAGGTCAGCCATCTGCCGCTCGGCGATGACTATGCTGCGCAAGCGCAGAGCGATCCGCAGATTGCGCTCGACACCGCCAATCTGGCTTACGTGATCTACACCTCCGGCTCGACCGGCAAGCCCAAGGGCACGCTGCTCAGCCACGCCAACGCGTTGCGCCTGTTCGAGGCCACCGAGGGCTGGTTCAACTTCGGCGCCGATGATTGCTGGACGCTGTTCCATTCCTACGCGTTCGATTTCTCGGTCTGGGAAATCTTCGGCGCGCTGCTGCATGGCGGCCGTCTGGTCATCGTGCCGCAGGACGTCAGCCGTTCGCCGCAAGAGTTCTTTGCCTTGCTCTGCGCCGAGCGCGTCACGGTACTGAACCAGACGCCGTCGGCGTTCAAGCAGCTGATGCAGGTGGCGTGCGCGGCCGCGCCCGCGCTGCAACCGTCGCTGCGCTACGTGGTGTTCGGTGGCGAAGCGCTGGAAGTGAAGAGCCTGCGCCCATGGTTCGAGCGCTTCGGCGACCGCGCGCCGCAACTGGTCAACATGTACGGTATTACCGAAACCACCGTGCACGTCAGTTACCGGCCGCTGTCGCTGGCCGACCTCGATAATGCCGCCGGTAGCCCGTTGGGCGCGCCGATTGCCGACCTGGCGTGGTACGTGCTGGATGCCGACCTCAACCCGGTCGCACGCGGCTGCATCGGTGAACTGCACGTTGCCGGCGCCGGTCTGGCCCGTGGTTACCTGAACCGCAGCGACCTCAGTGCCCTGCGTTTTGTCCCTAACCCGTTCAGCGCCGAGGGTGCGCGCCTGTATCGCACCGGCGACCTGGCGCGCTACTGCACCGATGGCCGCATCGAATACGTCGGGCGTATCGACCATCAAGTGAAGATTCGTGGTTTCCGTATCGAACTCGGTGAAATCGAAGCACGCCTGCTGGCATTGCCCGGAGTGCGTCAGGCGGTGGTGCTCGATCAGCCCGGCGTCGGCGGCGTGCAACTGGTGGCGTACATCGTCGCTGCGCAAGCGCTCGATCCATTGGAACAGGCTGCCTGGCGCGAGCAGGTGCGGCTGCGGCTGCGCCAGGATCTGCCGGACTACATGGTCCCGGCGCATCTGTTGCTACTCGAGCAATTACCGCTGACCGCCAACGGCAAGCTCGACCGCAAGGCACTGCCGACGGCCGATGCCAACCTGTTGCAACACGCCTATGTGGCGCCGGTCAGTGACCTCGAAAAACAGGTCGCGGCGATCTGGGGCGATGTGCTCAAACTCGATCAGGTCGGCTTGACCGACAACTTCTTTGAACTGGGAGGTCACTCCCTGCTGGTGATAAACATTGTGTCGCGCATTCAACTTGAACTCGGTATGACGCTGCTCCCGCAAACCATTTTCCAGTACCCGGTACTGGCGGATCTGGTGGCGCAATTGCAAGGTAATGGTGAACAGGTCACGGCCTCGAAACTGAGCTTGCTCGAAGACCTGCTCGACGAAATGGAGGACGCGTGAATGGACATTAACGTCGCCACGCGGATTGCCCGCCGCTTCATCACTCTGCCGCTGGAAAAGCGCAAGGAATACCTCGGCAAAATGCTCGCCGAGGGTGTGTCCCCGGCCAATCTGCCGATTCCCGAAGTGCAGTCGGCATTCGATAGCCTCGGTTTGTCGTACGCTCAGGAGCGCCAGTGGTTTCTCTGGCAACTGGAGCCGAGCAGCGCCGCCTATCACATTCCCATGGCCCTGCGCCTGCGCGGCCAACTCGATGTCGCCGCGCTGCAACGCAGCTTCGACAGCCTGATCGAGCGGCACCAGACGCTGCGCACGGTGTTCGTGCATGACGGCCAGCGCCCGCAGCAGGAAATCCGCGCCAACGCGGCACTGACCATCGTTGAGCAAAGCCTTGCCGCCGACACCGCGGATGGCGTGCTGCAACAGCTGATCGAAAGCGAGATCCAGCAGCCGTTCGATCTCGCCGAAGGGCCATTGTTGCGGGTGAAATTGCTGCACCTGGGCGCCGATGACCATGTGCTGATCCTGATCCAGCACCACATTGTTTCCGATGGCTGGTCGATGCGCGTGATGGTCGATGAGCTGATCGCGCTGTACGCCGGTTTCAGCAGTGGCACTGCTACCGAATTGGCAGCCTTGCCGATCCAGTACGCCGACTACGCCTTGTGGCAACGCAGCTGGATGGAAGCGGGTGAGCGGGAGCGGCAACTGGCTTACTGGCTCGAGCAACTGGGTGGCGAACAACCGGTGCTGGAACTGCCTCAGGACCGCGCGCGGCCGGCGCTGCAAAGTTATCGCGGCGCGCGTCTCGACCTGGAGTTCGATGAGGCGTTGAACCAGGGTTTGCAAGCCATCGCCCGGCGTGAAGGGGTGACCCTGTTCATGGTGTTGCTGGCGGCGTTCCAGACCTTTCTGCACCGCTACAGCGGCCAGGCCGATATTCGCGTCGGCGTGCCCAATGCCAACCGTAACCGCACCGAAACCGAAGGCTTGATCGGCTACTTCGTCAACACCCAGGTGATGCGTGCGCAACTTGATCCGCGCCTGCCGTTCAATGCGTTGTTGCAGCAGGTCAAACAGGCGGCGATGGGCGCGCAAGCTCATCAGGAACTGCCTTTCGAGCAATTGGTGGAAGCCCTGGCGCCAGAACGCAGCCTGAGCCGCAGCCCGTTGTTCCAGGTGATGTTCAACCACCAGACCGCCACTCGTCAGCAAGGCGCCAACGCTTCGCTGGCACAGTTGCAGGTCGAACCGATGCGCTGGGACACCCATCAGGCGCAACTTGACCTGACCCTGGAAACCCACGAGTCGGCGGACGGCCTCGGTGCGTCGCTGATCTACGCCACCGACCTGTTCGACGCCGCGACCATCGCGCGCATGGGTGAACATCTGGTGGCGCTGTTGCAGGCCATCGTCGCGCAGCCGCAGCAAGCCATTGGCGAACTGCCGATGCTCACCGCGCAAGAGCGCCAGGCGATCCTGCTCGGCTGGAATGACACGGCGGTGGATTACCCGCTGACCACCAGTTTGCAGCAGTTGATCGAAGCCCAAGTGGCGAAAACGCCGGATGCACCGGCGCTGGCCTTCGGTGAAACACGCCTGAGCTACGCGCAACTCAACGCCCGCGCCAATCGCCTCGCGCATCGCTTGATCGAGAGCGGCGTCGGCCCGGAGTCGCTGGTCGGCATCGCGGTGGAGCGTTCGATCGAAATGGTCGTCGGCCTGCTGGCCGTGCTCAAGGCCGGTGGCGCCTACGTACCGCTGGACCCGGAATATCCGCCGGAGCGCCTGCGCTACATGCTCGAAGACAGCGGCGTGAAGTTGCTGCTGACCCAAGCGGCGCTGCTCGACAGTTTGCCGCTGAATGAAAACGTACAAACCCTGGCGCTGGATAGCCTTGGCGAGCTGGAAAACTATGCAGCGACCGATCCGCAGGTTGCCGTGGATGCGGAAAACCTCGCCTACGTGATTTACACCTCGGGCTCGACCGGCAAACCCAAGGGTGCCGGCAACCGACATGCGGCGCTGACCAACCGTTTGTGCTGGATGCAGCAGGCCTATCAATTGGGCGCCGGTGACACGGTGCTGCAAAAGACCCCGTTCAGCTTTGACGTATCGGTCTGGGAATTCTTCTGGCCGCTGATGACCGGTGCGCGTCTGGTGGTTGCCGCTCCCGGCGATCACCGTGATCCGGCGACGCTGGTGGCGCTGATCAATCGCGAGCAGGTCACCACGCTGCACTTTGTCCCATCGATGTTGCAGGCCTTCCTGCAGGATGATCAGGTTTCGACCTGCGGCAGCCTCAAACGCATCGTTTGCAGCGGTGAAGCGTTGCCCGCCGACGCGCAGTTGCAGGTGTTCGCCAAGCTGCCGCAGGCCGGGCTGTTCAACCTCTATGGCCCGACGGAAGCGGCCATCGACGTGACCCACTGGACCTGTGTCGAAGAGGGCCGCGACAGCGTGCCGATCGGTGAACCGATTGCCAATCTGGCCTGCTACATCCTTGACGACGAACTGCAACCGGTGCCGGTCGGTGTGCTCGGCGAGCTGTACCTCGCCGGTGTCGGCCTGGCCCGGGGTTATCACCAGCGTCCGGCGCTGACCGCCGAACGTTTTGCCGTCAGCCCGTATGGCCATGGCGAGCGCATCTATCGCACCGGCGATCTGGCACGCTACCGCGACAACGGCGTGATCGAATACGCCGGGCGCATCGACCATCAGGTCAAGCTGCGCGGCTTGCGTATCGAAATGGGTGAGATCGAAGCGCGCCTGCTCGAACACCCGGCCGTGCGTGAAGCGGTGGTGCTGGTGATCGACGGCAAGCAGTTGGTGGCTTATGTCGTCCTTACCGAAGAAAGCGCCGAATGGCGTCAGAACCTCGCTGCGCATGTGCAGCAGCAATTGCCCGAATACATGGTGCCGACGCAATGGCTGGCGCTGGCGCAAATGCCGCTCAGCCCCAATGGCAAACTCGACCGCAAGGCCTTGCCGAAACCCGACGCCAGCGTGGCGCAGGAGCAATATCAGGCGCCGGGCAATGCCATCGAACAGCAACTGGCGGACATCTGGCAGTCGGTGCTGGGCCTGGAACAAATCGGTGTCAGCGATAACTTCTTCGCCCTCGGCGGCGATTCGATCATCTCGATCCAAGTGGTCAGCCGTGCCCGTCAGGCCGGGCTGCACTTCACTCCCAAGGACTTGTTCCAGCACCAGACCATTCGCGGTCTGGCCAGCGTGGCGACCGTGGGTGACGGCGGTGTGCGCATCGACCAGAACCCGGTGACCGGCAGCACGCCGCTGTTACCGTTCCAGCAGCTGTTTTTTGAGACCGACATTCCCCAGCGTCAGCACTGGAATCAGTCGTTGCTGCTCAAACCTGCGCAAGCCTTGCACGGCGCTACGCTGGAGCAGGCGTTGCAAGCGCTGGTCCGCCACCATGACGCGTTGCGCCTGACGTTCACGCAGAACGCCGATGGCTGGAGCGCCGCACACCGCACCGTCGAGCCGCAGCAGACGCTGTTGTGGCAGACCGCGCTGAACAGCGCCGATGAAGTCGAAGCCGCGTGCGAAGAGGCGCAGCGCAGCCTCGATCTGCACAACGGCCCGCTGTTGCGCGGCATGTTGTTGAGCCTCGCCGATGGCAGCCAGCGTCTGTTGCTGGTGATCCATCACTTGGCCGTCGACGGTGTGTCGTGGCGCGTCCTGCTTGAAGACCTGCAAGACGCCTACCGGCAGTTGCAGGACGGCCAGCCGCTGAAATTGCCGGCCAAGACCAGCGCCTTCAAGCACTGGGCCGAAGGCTTGCAGGCGCACACCGCCAACCTTGCCGGCGAGCTGGATTTCTGGCGCGGACAATTGCTCGACGCACCGCAGGATTTGCCTCGCGACAATGCCGATGGCCGTCTCGCCAACAATCAGGCCTTGAGCGTGCGCACGCAGCTCGACAAGGCGCTGACGCGCAAACTGCTGCAACAGGCCCCGGCGGCCTATCGCACCCAGGTCAATGACTTGCTGCTGACCGCTTTGGCGCGGGTCATCTGCCGCTGGACCGGCGACACTTCGGCGCTGATCCAGCTTGAAGGGCATGGCCGTGAAGAGTTGATCGACGGCATCGATCTGAGCCGCACCGTGGGTTGGTTCACCAGCCTCTATCCGGTACGCCTGACGCCACAAACGGCGCTGGCCGACGCGATCAAACAGGTCAAGGAGCAACTGCGCGCCATCCCCAACAAAGGCCTGGGTTTCGGTGCCTTGCGCTATCTCGGCGATGACGCCAGCCGCGCTGCATTGGCGGCGGTGCCGCAGGCGCGCATCACGTTCAACTACCTCGGCCAGTTCGACAGCCAGTTCGACGAAGCGGCGCTGTTCGTCCCGGCAGCGGAAAGCGCCGGTCGCGAGCAAAGTCCGCTGGCGCCACTGAGCAACTGGCTGGAAGTCAGCGGTCAGGTGTACGGTGCCGAGTTGAAGCTGAGCTGGACCTTCAGCCGCGAAATGTTCAACGAAGCGACTATCCAGCAGTTGGCCGATGACTACGCCATCGAGCTGGCAGCGCTGGTCGAGCATTGCTGTGCGCCGGGCAACCACGGCATCACGCCGTCGGACTTCCCGCTGGCAACCCTGACCCAGGCGCAACTCGACGGACTGCCGCTGGCGGTGGCCGAGATCGAGGACATCTATCCACTGTCGCCGATGCAGCAGGGCATGTTGTTCCACACCCTGTCCGATGACGGCGATGACCTGTACATCAACCAGATCAACCTGCCGGTCGAGGGCATGGACCCGGAGCGCTTCCGTCGTGCCTGGCAACATGTGATCGGTCGCCATGCGATTCTGCGCACGTCGTTCCACTGGCAGGGCGGCCAGACGTCGCCGATCCAGGTCGTTCAGCATTACGCCGAGGTCGATCTGCAGGTGCTCGACTGGCGCGGCCAGGACATCGGCGAGCAGCGTCTGGCCGAGCGTGCCCGCGAAGAACGTGCGCGTGGTTTCGAACTGCACCGCGTGCCGTTGCAGCGTTTGCTGTTGATCCGCACCGGGGAAGACAGCCATCAACTGATCTGGACCAGCCACCACATCCTCATGGACGGCTGGAGCAGTTCGCAGTTGTTCGGCGAAGTGCTGCAGCATTACGCCAGTGGTGAGGTGGTCGGTGACAGCGGCCGCTATCGTGACTTCATCGAATGGCTGCAAAGCCAGGATCAGGATCGCCTCGAGCAATTCTGGCGCGGCCATCTGCAAACCCTCGCCGAGCCGACGGCGCTGAGTCAGGCGATGCACCCGCGCCACGTCGCCACGACGGCGGGCCACGCAGCGCTGTACACCAAATGGGATGAACAGCAGACCCGCCGTCTGCAACAACATTGCCGCGCCCACGGGATGACCGCGAACACGCTGATCCAGGGCGCATGGCTGTTGGTGCTGCAACGCTACACCGGACAAAGCAGTGTGGCCTTTGGCGCCACGGTGGCGGGGCGCCCGGAAGGCCTGGCAAATGCCGACAGCATGCTCGGCCTGTTCATCAACACCTTGCCGGTGATCCAGACCCTGCAACCGGCGCAGCGCCTCAGCGACTGGCTCGCCCAGTTGCAGGCCTACAACCTCGATTTGCGTGACCACGCCCACGCACCGCTGGCTGATATCCAGCGTTGGTCGGGGCAGGGCGGACAGATGCTGTTCGACAGCATCATCGTCTTCGAGAACTACCCGATCGACCGTCGTCTGGAAGAGGCCAAGGGCGGCTTGCGTTTCGGCAGTTCGGCCAGCCATGACGTGACCAACTTCCCGATGGACCTGGCGGTGCATCTCAACGAAGAGCTGTCCATCGAGTATCTGTTCCTGCGCGATTGCTTCAGTGTCGAAGCGGTGGAGCGGATTCGCGAAACCATGGAAATCACCCTGCAAGCGATGCTCGACACGCCGCACGAATACCTCGGTAACCTGCAACGCCTGGCGCCGCAGCAATGGCAAGTCTTGCAGCAGTGGGGCGCGGAACCGGCGCCAAGCGACCAGCGTGAATGGCTGCCGCTGATGATTGCCGAACACGCGCGAATTCGTCCGCAAGCCAACGCCGTGGAGTGCGCGGGCGAGCACTTGAGCTACGCCGAACTGGACGCGCAAGCCAATCGTCTGGCGCACCATTTGATCGCCAACGGCGCCGGCCCGGAAGTGTTGATCGGCGTCGCGCTGGAGCGTTCGCTGGACATGCTGGTGGCGTTGCTGGCGGTGTTCAAGAGCGGTGCTGCCTATGTGCCGCTGGACATCGATTACCCGCGCGATCGCCTCGCGTTCATGATCGAAGACTCGGGCATGAGCCTGATGATCAGTCGTGGCGAGTTGTCCGCGCGCCTGCCGTTGCCGCAAGACTTGCCACTGGTTGACCTCGACAACTTCGACGCCGGTGCCTACGCGGCCACGGCGCCACAGGTGCAGGTCAACGAAGATACCCTCGCATATCTGATATACACCTCGGGTTCCACCGGTTTGCCCAAAGGTGTCGCGGTCACCCATGGCCCGCTGAGCATGCATTGCCAGGCGATCTGCCAACTGTATGAAATGGATCACAGCAGCCGTGAATTGCACTTCATGTCGTTTGCTTTTGACGGCGCTCATGAACGCTGGCTGACGACTCTGGCGTTCGGCGGCACGCTGGTGCTGCGCGACAACGAGTTGTGGACACCAGAGCAGACTTGTCACGCCTTGCAGACGCGGTCGATCGACATCGCCTGTTTCCCGCCGGCCTACCTCAAGCAAGTGGCCGAGTACGTGCAGGCCAGCGGTTTGACCGCGCCCAAGGTGCGCATTTATTGCCTGGGTGGCGATGCGGTGCCGGAGCAGACCCTGCAACAGGTGCGCAGCATTCTCCAGCCGCAATTCATCACCAACGGCTATGGGCCGACCGAAACCGTGGTCACGCCGATGCTGTGGAAAGCCGCCAACGACGAACCGTGCGCGGCGGCGTATGCGCCGATCGGCCGGGTGGTCGGTCAGCGCTCGCTGTGGGTGCTGGACGATGATCTGAATCCGCTGCCGGCCGGTTTGTCCGGGCAATTGCACATCGGCGGTTACGGGGTTGCCCGTGGTTATCACGGTCGGCCGGCGGTAACGGCGGAACGCTTCGTGCCGGACCCGTTCGGTGCGCCGGGCAGTCGCTTGTATCGCAGCGGCGATCTGGTGCGCCTGCGCGAAAGCGGGGTGATGGATTACGTCGGCCGCGCCGACCATCAGGTCAAGGTACGTGGGTTCCGTATCGAACTCGGCGAAATCGAAGCCTGCCTGCGTTTGCAGGAAGACGTCACGGACGCGGTGGTCATTGCCCGCGACGGCGTGTCCGGCAAGCAACTGATCGGTTATGTGGTTGCTGACTGCGCTGACGAAGCGCGCTTGATCGAACGCCTGAAGACCGAGCTGCGTGCGCGGTTGCCGGACTACATGGTGCCGGCGCAGATCATGTGCCTGACGCGCATGCCGATTTCGCCCAACGGCAAGCTCGACCGCAAGGCCTTGCCGGAGCCGCAGTTCCAGGTCGAACAATACGTGGCACCACGCACCGAAGAAGAAGCCTTGCTCGCGCAGATCTGGGCCGAGGTGTTGCAGGTCGAGCTAGTTGGTTTGAGCGATAACTTCTTCGAACTGGGGGGCGACTCGATTCTCAGCCTGCAAGTGATCTCGCGGGCGCGTAACCATCCGCAACTCAAGCTCGATCTGAAACTGCGTGATCTGATGCGTTACCAGACCATCGGCAATCTGTTCGATCAGCAGGTGGTCAACCGTGCGGCCGAGGAACAGACGCAAGTGGTGCGCGAAGGTGCGTTCCCGCTGATCCCGATCCAGCAGTGGTTCTTCGACGAAGAAATGAACGCGCCGCACCACTTCAACCAGGCGCTGATTCTGCGCTCGCGGCAGGCCCTCGATGCGGTCGCGCTGGAAAAGACCCTGATGGCCATGCTGATGCAGCACGATGCCTTGCGCCTGCGTTTTGTCCGTGAGGGCGGGGTCTGGACCCAGCATTACCAGAGCCTGGACGATTGCCGTCAGCAGGCGCAGCAAGCGCCATTGTTGTGGGTGCATCAAGTCGCCGACAAGGATGAACTGGAAGTGCTCGCCAACCAGGCGCAACGCAGTCTGAATCTGGGCGAGGGGCCGTTGGTGCGCGGTTTGCTGGCGACCTTGCCGGACGGCGAGGCGCGGCTGTTGCTGGTGATCCATCACTTGGTCATCGACGGTGTGTCGTGGCGGGTGCTGTTGCAGGATCTGCAAACCGCTTACGACGCGTATTGCCTCGGCGAGGAGCCGCAATTGCCGGTGCGCACCAGCAGCTTCCGCGACTGGGCGGAACACCTCAGTGCACACACTCGCACGTTGATCGACGAAGAGCTGGATTACTGGCTGCAAACGCTCGATCAACCGGGCAAGGAAATGCGCTGCGACAACCCGCGCGGCAAGAATCTGGTACGCCATCGTGCCGAAGCGGTGATGAACCTTGACGAGACGTTCACCGCCAGCCTGCTCAAACAGGCGCCGGCGGTGTATCAAACGCAGATCAACGATCTGTTGCTGACTGCATTGGGTCGCGTGCTGTGCCGCTGGAACGATGATCCGTCGGTGCTGGTGCAACTCGAAGGGCATGGTCGTGAAGACCTCTTCGAAGACCTCGACCTGAGCCGCACCATGGGCTGGTTCACCACGATGTTCCCGGTGCGCCTGGCGCCTGGCCACGACACTGACATGGGCGAGGCGATCGTCACGGTGCGCGATCAGTTGCAGAGCCTGCCGAACAAGGGCGTCGGCTACGGTGCCTTGCGACACATGGCCGGTGCACCGCTGGGGCAGCGTCTGGCGGCATTGCCGCAGGCGCGGGTGACGTTCAACTACCTCGGGCAGTTCGACCAGAGTTTCGACGAGCAGGCGTTGCTGGTGCCTGCCGATGACAACATCGGCGACAGCTACGACATGGACGCCGGGATGGCCAATTGGCTGGAGCTGGTCGGGCAGGTGTACAACGGACGGTTGGCGTTCCGCTGCATCTACAGCACCCGCCGTTACCGCACCAGCACCGTCGAACGCTTGATGGCGGATTACCAGAACGAGTTGCAAGCCTTGATCGACCACTGCCTGGCGCAGCCGGTCTGAGCCTTTTTCAACCTTCGATAGAGGTGCGGCCCATGGGCCGCACCAGGATGTCCTTCATGTCTTTGAATCCGGAAATCGGTGCGTTTCTCGACTTGGTCGAGGCCAACCAGACAGGCGATGCCCAGGCCTTTCACCAGCAGACGCCGGAGCAGGCGCGACAAGCCTTCGAGCAGTCGTCGACGCGTATGCGCTGGCAAGTGCCGGGCGTTGCCTCCCGTGACCTCAGTTACCCGACGCGCGACGGTGAGTCGCTGGCCGTGCGCATCTATACCCCGAGCACCGCAAGTACTGAACCGCTGCCGGTAATGGTGTTCCTCCACGGCGGCGGTTTCGTTGTCGGCAGTCTCGATTCCCACGATGGCATTTGCCGCGAATTTTGCCAGCGCACGCCGTGTGCAGTGGTGGCGGTGGAGTATCGTCGCGCGCCGGAATACAAGTTTCCTACCGCCCTGCACGATGCGGCCGATGCACTGGCCTGGCTGGCCATGCAGGCAGCGGCATTGAACCTCGACACCACGCGGCTGGCGCTGGCCGGCGACAGCGTTGGCGCGACGTTGGCCACCGTGCTGGCGATCGAGGCTGCGGCGGATCCGCAGATGCTGCAACCGTGCCTGCAATTGCTCTGCTACCCGGTCACCGATGCGTCGCGCAGCAGTGAATCGCGCGAGCTGCTCAGCGAAGGTTATCTGCTGGAAAGTCCGACGCTGGAGTGGTTCTACGAGCATTACGCGCGTACCCCGCAGGATCGTTACGACTGGCGTTTCTCGCCGCTGCTGGCGCCGGACTTGCGCGGCATTGCCCCGGTGCATCTGGCACTGGCTGGGTTTGATCCGTTGATCGACGAAGGTCATGCCTACGCGCAACGTCTGGAAGCCAGTGGTGTGGTCGTGCAGTGCAAGGAATACACCGGACTGGTGCACGACTTCCTGCGGATGCCGATGGTCACCGGCGAGATTGAAAGTGTCTATCAGGAACTCAGCGAAGTGCTGCGCCAGGCGTTGTACCCGGCAAGCTGATCGACCATGGCAATGCACAAAGCCGGAACGGGGCAAGCCGTTCCGGCTTTTTTTCGGCCTGACAAAATCCTGTAGGAGCTGCGGCACGCTGCGATCTTTTGATTTTTAGCGGGTGGATCAAAAGATCGCAGCCTCGTTTCACTCGACAGCTCCTACAGGGGGTGGGAGAGGGCATGCAATGTGGGGCTCATGTAGGAGCTGCGGCACGCTGCGATCTTTTGATTCTAAGTATCAAGATCAAAAGATCGCAGCCTCGTTTCACTCGACAGCTCCTACAGGGGTGGGAGAGGGCATGCATTGTGGGTGGCTCATGTAGGAGCTGCGGCACGCTGCGATCTTGTGATTCTAAGTATCAAGATCAAAAGATCGCAGCCTCGTTTCACTCGACAGCTCCTACAGGAGTGGGGGAGGGCATTAATTTTGGGCATAAAAAAACGCACCGTCAGACGGTGCGTTTTTTTCGGCCGGGTACAGGTATCAGAAGCTGTACTTGAGGCTGGTCATGAAGTTGCGTGGTGCGCCGTAGATGCCGTCGTAGTAGACCATCGAGTAGTACTCGCGATCGAACAGGTTGTTGACGTTGATCGAGGCACTCAGGTTCTTGTTGATGTCGTAACGCGCCATCAGGTTGGTGATCGCGTAGCTGCCCTGCTCGTAGTAGTGCAGGTCTTCGCCGATCTTCGACTGCCAGTTCACGCCACCGCCGACGGTGATCTTGTCTAGCACGCCAGGCAGGCGATACGAGGTGAAGGTCTTGAGCATGTGACGTGGCGCGTTGGTGACAATGCGTGCGTCTTCGGCGTTGGTGGTGACGCTGTAGGCGTAACCGGCGGATGCCTGCCAGCCTTCAGCCAGTTCGCCGTTCATCTCGAACTCGACGCCCTTGGTCTCGGTGCTTTGTTCCAGGCGATAAGCCTGGGTGTCCGACATCCACACGGCCAGGTTGTCTTGTTCAAGCTTGAACAGGGCCAGGCTGGTGTTGAGTTTCTCGTCGAAGAAGGTGCCCTTGACTCCCACTTCGTAGCCCTTGCCTTCGGTCGGCGCCAGGGACTTGTTATTGATGTCGCGAACGTAGGACGCCTGCGGGTTGAAGATCTTGGTATAGCTGGCGTACAGCGACCAGTTGTCATCGAGGTCATACACCACTCCGGTGTACGGCGTGAAGATCCCGGTTTCGCGTTCCTTCACCGTGCTCGCATCACCCACGTACGGCTTGGTGTCGGTGTCACGTTTCCAGTCGGTCAGACGACCGCCGAGGATGAAGGTCAGGTCGTCGGTGACGTGGAAGCGCGAGGTCATGTAAGTGCCGAACTGCTTCTCTTCCATGTGGCCTTTGCTGACCACCGGGGTGTCCGGTTTTGGCGAGTTGCCATTCCAGGTGTTGATGTCCGGAACGTTGAAGCTGTAGTCGCGCAGCCAGTCGCCGTAGCTTGGCGTGGCTTCCTTGTAGTTGGTCGCGGTGACACCGAGGATCAGCTCGTGCTCGCGACCGAACAGCGAGAACGGACCGGTGAAGTAGGCGTCGATGTTGTCCTGACGTGGCGTACCCGACCAGCGCACTGGCAGCAGGCCGGTGCCGGAACCGTTGGCCTGGTCGACGGTGCCGGTGGCGACCGCATAGAGTTGGTCAAACTTGTTTTCGGTGTGACCGTATTCGATCTTGCCGCTCCAGCCGTTATCGAACTGGTGTTCGACCGAGGTGAAGAAGTTGGTTTGATCGTGGTCGTTGTACGACCAGTCCGGCGAGGTATTCAGCGAGCGACGGATGTGCGACTTGTCGCCGTTGGTGAAGTACGACGAGTAGCCGCCGCGCATTGGCGAGTCGACCTGGGTTTTCTGGTAGCTGAAGCCGACGGTCAGCAAGGTGGCTTCGCTGAGGTCGAATTCGGTGATGCCGTAGATCAGTTGCGAATCCTGCTTGAAGCGATCGACCCACGAGCCCTGGGTCTTGTAGTCCACCACCAGACGACCGCGCACGTTGCCGGATTCGGTCAGCGGGCCGGACACGTCCATGCCGGTGCCGTAGCGATCCCAGTTGCCGGCTTCAGCGGTGACGCTGGCCTGCGCTTCGGCGGTCGGGCGTTTACGGATCAGGTTGATCGTCGCCGACGGGTTACCCAGGCCGCTGATCAGACCGGTGGCGCCGCGAACGACTTCCACGCGGTCGTACATCGCGGTGCTTTGGGTGTAGTTGTCCAGACGGGTCGACGTCGGTACGCCGTCCACTTCGAAGTTCTGGATCTGCGAGCCGCGCGACCAGTAGCTGTCGTTCTCGGTGCCCATGCCGTTGCGGGTCACGGTAATGCCGGCGGTGGCGTCGAGCACGTCGGTCAGGTTGGTCAGCTTCTGGTCGTCCAGGCGCTGACGGGTGATGACGGTCACCGACTGCGGGGTTTCACGCGGCGTCAGGTTCAGCCGCGTCGAGCTACTGGAAGAATAAGTGGTGTACAGCCCGGTGCCTTCGGTCTGCGAACCCGGCGCCTTGCCGGAGATCGAGATCGCGCCCAACTGCATGGCATCGCCGGCAGCGCCGGTGATTGGCGTCAAGGACACGGTGTTCCCGGTGATCTGATACGTCAGGCCGCTCCCCAGCAGCAAGTCGTGCAACGCTTGTTCAGGCTCGAGATTGCCCGACACCGCGTTGGATTTCAGACCCTGGAGCATTTCCGGGCTGTAGATCATCTGCAAGTTGGCTTGCTGACCCAATTGCTGCAAGGCGCTGGACAGCGGCTGAGCCGGGATATTGACGTTGGTCGGTGCGGCGAGCACTTCACCAGCGCCCAACAGCAGCAAGGTCGTCAGCAGGGCGCGAGGCAGGACGGCCTGACGCTGGGTCTGCTTCTGGATCGCCGTTGCCAGGGGGGCGCGGGACAAAGATGGGCTGTGCATTACTTCAAATGCTCCTGAGATGCGTGTGCAGTTTTGTAGTTAATGATAATTAGACGCAACAACCCGTAAAAACCGGAAAAATAAATCCCGCACTCTGCGAAAAAAACGTCTATCGCGAGAGGCGGGATTGTTTTTGCTGCGGTATTTCTCCGTCAGGCGGGTGCCAGTTCCGTCATGACGCGGCCGGCTTCCATGCGCACCAACTGGTCGGCAACGTCGAAGTAGCGGTCATCGTGGGAGATCACGATGATGGTTTTGCCCAGACGCTTGAGGTCAGGCAGCAGCTCGGTGTAGAAAATCCGGCGGAAGGTCGGGTCCTGATCCGCCGCCCATTCATCGAACACCAGCACCGGACGCTCTTCGAGCCAGGCGTTGACCAGCGCCAGGCGTTTGCGCTGTCCGGTGGAGAGATCGGTGGTGGTGAAATTGCCGTCCTGCACGCTGACCTTGTGCGCGATCTCCAGGCGTTGCAGGTACTTGTTGGCGTCTTCGGGAATGTGCGTATCGCCTTGCACGACATCGTCGAACAGGTAGTAGTCGGCGAAAATCGTCGTGAACAACTGGCGGTAGTCGTCGCGCGTCTCGGCGTTCACGCTCGCGCCGTTGAGGCGAATTTCACCTTGTTGCGGCGGGTACAGGCCCAGCAGCAATTTGATCAGGGTGGTCTTGCCGCAGCCGTTTTCACCGACGATGAAAATGATCTCGCCCTGTTCGATCGTCAGGTTCACCGGGCCGAGACGGAACGGCTCGCTGCCGGGTACGGCAGGGAAGGCGTAGCTGACGTCCTTGAGTTCCAGACGGCTGACGGCCGGGGCTTTCTGGCCCTGATCGTCGAGCAGCAGATGCGCTTCCGGTGAAGAGAACTGCTCGGACAACTCGGCAATCCGGCGGAAGGCAATTTGCGCGCGACTGACAATCGGCAGGGTGCCGACCAGATGTTCCAGCGGCCCTTTCATGTACAGCAGCACCAGGACGAAGCCGCTCATGACGGTTTTGTCGGCGCTCGGCCAATAGGTTTGCAGGGCCAGCGCGAGGCCGATGACCACGAAGAACAGCATCGAGCCAAAGGTCTTGGCGATCACGAAGGTATTGATCGAGCGGATCTGCGTGCGGCAAATGAATTCGGCAGTGGCCTTGATGCCCGAAACGAACATGCGCTGGCGACGTGGCCGGTGGATACGCAGTTCCTTGGCGCCTTCAGCGATGGCGTTGTAGTGCTTTTGCAGTTCGTCCTCGGCGTCACGTGCGGCCATGAAACCCTGAATGCCGCGACCCTGGGCGAAGTACTGAATGCCCGTGCCGATGATGATCGCGACGACCATGATCAGGAACATCGGCCACGACAACATCGCCAGGTAGCCCATGCAACCGAGGGTCACGGTCAGCGAGATCGCCAGCGGCGCGAAGGCGAAGGCGAAGTCGCTGATGGTGTCGACGTCGTGGGTCAGCACCGGGATCAGCCGATGGCTGCGATAGCGCTCGATCTGTTCGATTGGCGCCGACAGCACTTTCTCGCCGAGTTGTTTGCGCAGGGTGGCGATGATGTGTTGACCGACGAAGTTGGTGCCGATGTCCGAGCAGATCGAACTGAGCAGTGCCAAGAGGCACAGACCGGCGAACAGGGCGACCACGCCTTGGGTCAGGCCGGCTTCGGAGTGCAGCGCCGAGTTGATCGTCGCCAGCAGCACCGTCACGCTGAGACCGCCGACCATGCCCAGCAGGATCGACAGTGTCACCACAAGCCTGAACGGCTTGAGCAGCGTGAACAATTCGTGGATGGCACCGCGTGAGGGCTGGGACATGGGGGAACAGTTCCTTGGGTCGTAAAGGCAGATACCCAATAGAACGTCTGGTCAGGCGGTTAATTTACACCGCCGCCGACTGGCGGCGCAGATGCCGGCAGGAACCTGCGCCAACCCTGTAGGAGTGAGCCTGCTCGCGATAGCGAAGTGTCATTCAGCGACGATGTTGCCTGACACAACGTCATCGCGAGCAGGCTCACTCCTACAGGGGAATGGTGGTGTACGGAGGATCGGGGGTTGGCGCAGAACCAGTGTGGGAGCGGGCTTGCCCGCGATGGCGGTGGGGCGGACGATGCAAATGTGTCAGGCCGGGCCTCATCGCTGGCAAGCCAGCTCCCACAGGGAATGGTGGTGTACGGAGGATTGGGGGTTGGCGCAGAACCAGTGTGGGAGCGGGCCTGCTCGCGATAGCGGAGTGTCATTCAGCGACGATGTTGCCTGACACGACGCTATCGCGAGCAGGCTCACTCCTACAGGGGAATGGTGGTGTACGGAGGATTGGGGTTGGCGCAGAACCAGTGTGGGAGCGGGCTTGCCCGCGATGGCGGTGGATCAGGCAACACTGATGTTGACTGACACTGCGCCTTCGCGAGCAAGCCCGGTTCCCACAGGAATCATCGGGTTGTGGTTCAGAGGTCGCGCACTACGCGGAAGCCGATCCAGTCGCCGCGGGTCGACGGGTAGATGTTGTTGCGGTTGCCGGAGCGGGAAAACACTGGTGCTTCGCCCCAGTCGTTGCCACGAATGTTGTAGGACTCGCAGCCAGGCTCGACCCATGCACTGCCGTCAGTCGGGGCGCCGATGTAGTTGGTGTGCTCGCAATCGGCGATCCATTCGTAGACGTTGCCGTGCATGTCGTACATGCCGAAGGCGTTCGCCGGGTAGCTGCCCACCGGTGAGGTGAAGCTGTAGCCGTCGGTCGGGCCATAGGTGTTGGCGTGCTTGGCGATGCTGTATTCGCCTTCTGCATCGAACGGGAACGGGAATGGCCCGGTCGAGCCGGCGCGGGCGGCGTATTCGCGTTGCGCCTCACTGACCATGCGGTAGTTCTGCCCGGTCTTTTTCGACAGCCACGCCACATAGGCCTGAACGTCGGCGAAGTCCATGCACACCGCCGGTTGGCGCGGTTCCTGTTTGTAGCGCGGTTTGCTCGCCACGCACTCGCGACCCGGGCGGGTATCGCCGTTGGCAATCTTCACCCCGGTTGCCTTGACGTAGCTGTCCCATTCGCCAGCCGTGACCTGGAAGCGGCTCATGGCAAACGCCTTGGCGAAAGTCACTTCGTGCATCGGGCCTTCGTCAGGCTCGCGACCGACTTCATCGTCCGGCGTGCCCATGGTGAATTTACCGGCCGGCAAGACCACCATTTCCGGGCAGTCCTTGCAGTCCTTGAAGACCTTGCCCGCCGGCAATGGTTGGGCTGCGGCGGCGGTACCCGGCAGCAGGCCCGCGAGCAAGGCAGTCAGGGCCAGCCCGGCGAGGACTTTCAAGGTCGGCAGATGGCGCGGTCGTTTGAGCATGTCACTGTTCATGAGTTATCTCGATCAAAGGGAAAGCAAAAGTCGTGAAGGTCACAGCTGCGTAACAAGCAACGCCATGAACCGGTCAATTTCGGCCTCGCTGTTGAGCAGCCCCGGCGCGGTACGTACCACCGGCCCGACGTCGCGTTCAACAGCGTCGACCACCACACGGTTCTTCATCAGGTAGGCAGCGATCTTGTCGCAGTCGCGATCCTTGACCCGAAAGAAGGTGAAACCGGCCGACACTGCCGGGCTCAGCGGCGTGACCAGTTCGATCTGCGGGTGCTCCTGCAAGCGTTGCTTGAGGTAGCTGTTGAGCTGGTGGATACGCGCCTGCACCTCGGCCTTGCCCAGTTGCAGGTGCAACTTGAACGCTTCACTCAAGGCCCAGCGATGTTCGAAGGCGTGGTAGCCGCCAGGCGACATGCTCGTGGCGAAATCGGTGTCCTGGGAGAACGTCGGCGTGCTCGGCGTAACGTCTTTGAGTTGCTCGGAACGGGCGCAGATGATCCCGGTGCCACGCGGGCCGAACATCCATTTGTGGGTGCCGGCGATAAAGAAGTCGCAGTGCATGTCCGGGAAGCTCAGGTCTTCGACGCCGAAGCCGTGCACGCCATCGACCACATAGAGAATGCGCTCCTTGTCGTCACGCTGGCGGTTGATCTCTTCGACCAGTTTGCCGATCTCGCCGATCGGCAGTTTGACGCCGCTGCCCGACTGCACCCAGGTCATGCCCAACACGCGGGTGTTGGGACGAATGGCCTGGCGAACAGAGTTGAGCACTTCGTTCACCGAGACACTGTTGGCGTCCTTGAACAGGCTGATCTTGCGCACCTGCGTGCCTTCCTTCTTCACCCGGAAATCGAGGGTGAACTCGGTCGAATAATGCTCATGGACCGTGGTGAGGATTTCCTGATCGGGGCGCACATGGATGCCGCCGTAAATGGCCGCAAGGCCCTCGGTGGTGCTGCCGGTCAGGGCGATCTGCGCCGGTTTGGCTTGCAGGTAGCGACCGGCCCATTCACGCACATCGGCTTCATGCTTCCAGGTTTCTTCCAGATCCCAATCCATCATCAGTCCGGGATTGCGGTCGAGCGTGGCGCGGTGGCGGTCGATGGCTGCCTGCACCGGGCGTGGATGCGAAGTGATCAGGAAGTTGGAAAAATGCAGGTAATCCGGATCCTGATTGAACAGCTGTCGCAGCTGCGCCCATTTGTCCTTCGCCAGCGGTTGCGCGGCTGTTGCGCTCGGCGCGGTCTGGGCCTGAGCATGCACGGCGGCGCCCAGCGGCAGGCTGGCAGCGAGAATGCCGGCCTGTTTGAGGAAGGTACGGCGGTCAGTCATGGGCGCGGTTCACTTGTGATCAGAAGGGAAGAATTCATCGGCTCGCCACCGGTTTGGCGGATTTCTGTACCTGATCCCAGACCCGCAGAAAGTTGCCGCCCCAGAGCTTGGCAATATCGGCTTCGGAGTAGCCGCGTTGCAGCAGTTCGGCGGTGACGTTGCGGATCTCGCCGACGTTCTCCCAGCCCTTGACGCCGCCGCCTTCGTTGAAGTCCGAAGCGATACCGACGTGGTCGATACCGATCTTGCGCACGGTGTAGTCGATCGCATCGCCGAGATCCTTGAGCGAGGCTTTCGGTTCTTCGTCGAGAATGCCGTACAGCTGGCCGGCGTACTGACCGAACTTCTGTTCCGGCCACGCCGCAATGATCGGGTCGCCCGGCATCAATGCCATGGCC
The DNA here is from genome assembly GCF_051913165.1 of Pseudomonas sp. SM4. Classification (NCBI taxonomy): domain Bacteria; kingdom Pseudomonadati; phylum Pseudomonadota; class Gammaproteobacteria; order Pseudomonadales; family Pseudomonadaceae; genus Pseudomonas; species Pseudomonas sp. SM4. Next base: position 40,863 of record NZ_JBODOE010000019.1, read on the forward strand.
AGGTTCGGCAGCGGCGGCAGATCAAAACGCGCGCGCAGGGCGTTGAGTTTGTCCTGCGTGGCCTGAGTCAGCGGGCGCAGGTAAGCGGAGAAACCGACCACTTGCACCACGCCGCCGCTTTGTTTGATCAGTTGCATTTCCTTGTCGCTGAGGTTGCGCGGGATATCCACCGAGGCACGTGGCGCCGAGTGCGACGCGACCATCGGTGTGCGGCTCAGTTGCGCGACTTGCTCCAGCGCCTTGGTCGACATCTGCGAGACGTCAATGATCACTCCCAGATCGTTGAGGCGGTGCACGGCTTGCTTGCCGACATCGGACAAACCGTTGAGGGCGTCCGGCGAATCATTGAAAAACGGCAGCGGGCGCGACGAGTCGCTCCACTGGTTGTTGCCGATGTAGCTGAAACCGAACATGCGCATGCCGCGCGCAGCCCAGGTGTCGAGCAGGTTCAGGTCGTTGCCCAGCGGATAGGCGTTGAGCATGCTGATGAAAATGGCGAACTTGCCTTCGCCATGCAGACGGCGGAAGTCATCGGGGGTGTAAGCAATCGCGACCTGATTGGGGAAGTCGCGGACCATCCCCGAGATGATTTTGTAACGCACTTCCTGCTGGTTGCGCGCTTCCTCGACAAAACCGTCGGTGGGCTTGTGCGGCGCGTTCGGGCCGTTCCACATTTCCGGCCAGCCGAAAATTGTCAGCGCCGCGCCGGAGAGGCGACCGCGATTGGCCTTGGCCAGGTCGAACTGGCCGCTGCCGTCCTTGTCGACTTCATTGCCAGCGGTGCCGAAGTCCAGCGGCACGGTGATGTGGCTGTCGAACGAGAGCAGGCGATCCTGCAACTCATCGGCCTGTTTGAGCACCTTCGCCGGGTAGCCGGGATTGTCCCTGTACCAATAATCCCAGGCCGCAAAGCCTGCGCCGGCGCTGATCGCCAGGGCCAGCGGCAGGCCGATGAATAGAGCCTTCTTCGAACGTGGTTTTGTCATTGCCATCTCAGTCAGTTCGCCGTCGAGGTACAGGCACAGGGGCCTTCGCTATCTGGAAAGAACGAGTGATTGGCCAGGGAATTTAGGTGCGCCGAAAAGATCGCCGCCTGCGGCAACTCCTCCATTGGCGTGCGGCTTCCTGTAGGAGCTGCCGCAGGCTGCGATCTTTTCAAGACACCAACGTAAATTTGCCCGTGCAACAAACGTTCTAGCTTGGATAAAGCCTGCTTCATGGCTGACACAGGTAGGGCAATGAAGATTTCTCGACGATGGTTCATGGCAGGCCTGGCGCTGACCGGCGCTGCCGTGCCGGCCGCTATTTACGGGCATCGCGAATGGACCAGACCGGATCCGACGATCACTCCCGGCGAAGCCACGGTCGATCTGGCGGACACGGCCGGGCAACAATTGGCCAACGCCTTGCGCGGGGTCTGGAGCATTCGCTTTGAAGGGGCACAAATCGGCTTCGACGATTTGCCGCTGCAAGGGCTGGAACTGTTTCTGGATATTGCCCAGCGCGGGCGCGGTCTGCGCGGCTACGTGGATACCGCGCAAACCCTGCGTGGCGAAGCCGAACCGCGTTACCGGATCATCGGCGACCTGGTGCAGGCCAAACCGTCTGAATTGTATTGGCGGCTGATCGACTCGCAGGCGGCCGACGGTGCGCCGACGTACGAGTTGGCCGTGGTCCTCGATGAAGTCTGGGCCGATTTCGGCAATGCCGGCAGTGGCACCCTCAGCGGGCGTATTTTGCGCCTTGATCGGCCGCTCGGCCTGCCGGAGCAGAACAACCGCTTTGTCGCGCACAAGCAAATGTTCCCCGAAGCGCGACAGCGTATCGGTCTCAATCCGACCTTGCTGGCCTGGCTGATCTCCCCCGAACATCGTCTGTTTCACCAGCTCTGGCATGCCTCGCGAGACAAATGGCACACCTTGCCCGAAGACAAACGCGATGCCCTGCGCGGTATCGGTTGGCAGCCCGGGCCGCGCGATCAGGAGCGTGATGCGCGCGGACCGCGCAAGGATCGCAATGGCTCGGGCATCGACTTTTTCTTCATGCACCGGCACATGCTCGGGACGGCGCGTTCGATGCAGGCGCTGCCGTCATGGTCGCAATTCCCGATGCCACAGCCTGCGCTTGAGCGCGATCGCCAGGGCTTCGCGCGTTATTTCGATAATCACGACGGCTACGCCTTGCCGCCGACCTGGCTGGCCAGCGATGACGCCGACTACACCCAGTGGGTCAGCGACATCAAGACCGCCGAGACCTATCACAGCAATTTCGAGGTCTGGGAATCGCAATATCGCGACCCGCGTTATCTGGCGAAACTGACCCTCGGCCAGTTGGGCTCGGAGATGGAACTGGGCCTGCACGACTGGCTGCACATGCGCTGGGCGTCGGTGCCGCGTGATCCGTCGAACGGCCAGCCGGTGCCATTCGCGCGTGATCCGGCGGACTTTTCCGCACGTTGGTACGCGGCTGAAAACGACTTTCTCGGCGATCCGTTTTCCTCCCATGTGAACCCGGTATTCTGGCATTTCCATGGTTGGATCGATGACCGTCTCGAAGACTGGTTCAAGGCGCATGAGCGCTTTCATCCGGGTGAAGTCAGCCGGCAGGAAGTCAACGGCGTGGCCTGGTTTGCGCCGGGGCGTTGGGTCGAGGTCGATGATCCGTGGCTGGGGCCGGTCACGCACGGCTGCAGCACAGTGCCGGGATTGCAGGTCGGCAAGTCGATGGAAATGGACCCGGAAACCATGAAGCTGGCACTGCGCATCACCTTCAGTGAAGACGAAAAAGTCCTCGCCGGGTTATTCCGCCGGGTGCCGAAACGGCCATGGTATGCGCGTCACCTCAAAGTAAAAACCCGCCAGACCTGAGACATCCCTGTATGAAATGTAGGAGCTGTCGAGTGCAACGAGGCTGCGATCTTTTGATTTTGACTTAACTGCCAACATCAAAAGATCGCAGCCTCGTTGCACTCGGCAGCTCCTACAGGGGTTTGTGGGTTTGTAGTACCTAGAGGGTTTGCCAGCCGCCGCCTAGGGCTTTGTACAGGGCAATGCTCGCTTGCAGGCGTGACAGCCGCAGTTGCACGTTGAGGTCCTGCGCGGCATACAGCGTGCGCTGGGTTTCCAGCACTGTCAGCAAATCTTCGGCGCCGGCCTGATAGCGGCTCTGGGCGATGTCGAAAGCGGTCTGCGCCTGATTGAGTTCTTCGGTCTGCCACTGCCGTTGTTCGTCGAGACCACGAATGCTGCTGAGGGCTTTTTCGACGTCGGCGAAGCCGTTGATGATCGCGCCCCGATAATCTTGCAGCAGTTCCTCCTGACGCGCGCTGGCCTTGTCGCGTTCGGCGCTCAGGCGACCGTTGTCGAAGATCGGCGCCACCAGCCCGGCCGTGAGGTTATAGAAAGGGCTGCGCAGCATGTCGCTGAAACGGTCGGAGCCGGAACCCAGTTCGGCGCTGAGGGTGACGCTGGGCAGCATCTTTGCCCGGGCCACGGTGACGTCAGCGCGGGCGGCGGCGAGTTGCGCTTCGGCGCGGGCGATATCCGGGCGCCGGTTGAGCAACTCGCTGGGCACTCCGGCACCGATCACCGGCCATTGCAGTTGGGCAAAGTTTTCGACGCTGACCGGCAGTTCCTGTACGGGGCGGCCGAGGAGGGCGGCGAGGGAGATTCTGGCGTCGCGCGCCTGTTGCTGAACCAGCGGCAATTGCCGTTGCTGCGCCGCCACCAGACTCTTTTGTTGCGCCAGTTCCAGCGCGGTGGCGGAACCGGAATCAAAGCGCGTCTGCACCAACTTCAAAACACTCAGTGCGTTGGTCAGGTTGAGTTCGGCGATTCGGCTTTGCTCGTTCAGCGACAGCGTTTGTGCATAGCTGTTGGCGACACTGCTGAGCAGCGTCAGCTCCACCGTGGCCTGATCGAATTGACTGGCGCGCAAATTCGATTGTGCGCTGTCGCGGCTGGCGCGCTGGCCACCCCAGAAGTCGATTTCGTAACTGGCATTAAGGTTGGCGTCGAAGTAATCCACCGCCTTGTTGCTGCTGTCAGCGTCCAGTTGGCTATAGCCGCTGCCGCGCATTAACTTCTGGCGGTTGGCGTTCATTCCGGCCTTGACCTCCGGCAGCAGCGAGCCGCCGGCAATCACTGTCGTGGCCTGCGCCTGACGAACCCGCGCGACGGCCGCCGCGAGGTCAAAACTGCCGGCCCGAGCCTGTTCGATCAAGCTATCGAGTTCTGGGCTGGCGAACTGCGTCCACCAGCGCACGTCGTTGCGGCTGGCATTGTCGCTGTGTGCTGTTTGCCAGGTGGCGGGAGGCAGCAGGCCGCTTTCCGGGCGCTGGGCGGGACTGCCGCAAGCGCTGAGGAGCAGGCACACGGTCAAGAGGCTGAGACGCGGTTTCATAGATCGATCATTCACTGGTAAGGGCCGTGACCGGGTCGAGCCGGGCAGCTTTGCGAGCGGGCATGAAGCCGAAAACAACACCGGTGACCAATGCACAGCCGAAAGCGCCGAGCACAGCCATCAGGGAGAAAGCGACGGCGACTTCGCTGAGAATCAGCACACCGCCGACCAACAGCGCCAGAGCGATACCGGCCAGCCCGCCGACCACCGACAGCATCACCGCTTCGGTGAGGAACTGGCGCAGGATGTCGCGTTGCCGCGCACCGGTGGCCATGCGAATACCAATCTCGCGGGTGCGTTCGCGTACGGTCATCAGCATGATGTTCATCACGCCGATGCCGCCGACCAGCAGCGAGATGGCGGCAATCGAGCCGAGCATCAGCGACAGGGTGTTTTGCGTGCGCGCTTCGGCCTGGATCATCGCCGCGTTGTTGGTCAGCTCGTAATCGTGTTTGCCGTTGTGCAGGCGGCGCATCAGCTCATCGATGGCCAGTTCGGCCTCTTTGACCTTGCGTGCGTCGCTCGCAGCGATCACCACATATTCCGGATTGTGCCCTCCGAGCAGGCGAATGGCGGCAGCGGAGTAGGGCACGGCGATGCGGTTGTCGCTGTCTTGATCGCCGGAGCTGGAGCCTTTTTCGGCGAGTACGCCGACCACCTGAAATGGCACGTTCTCGATCAGGATGTACTGGCCGATCGGGTTGCTGACGCCCTTGAGCAACTTGTCGCGAATCTTCGTGCCGATCACCGCCACCGCAGCGGCGTTGCGCTCATCGGCGTCGGTGAAGTAGCTGCCCTGAATCACCGGCCAGTTGAAAATGCTCGGGAAATTGGTGTCGTTGCCGCCGACGTAGGCGCTCTGGTCGACGTTGCCAAAACGCACCGCCACCTCGGCACCGGCCACCGGCATGATCCGTTTGACCTGCGGCAGGGTCTTCAGCGCGGCGACGTCATCAAGGGTGATCACCCCGAGTGGCGTGCGCGGGTTGGGCGAAGCGCCGCTGAGGTAGAGCAGGTTCGAGCCAAACGCGCCCATCTGCGCCATGACCTGGCGTTTGCTGCCTTCGCCGACGGCGAGCATCACCACCACCGACGCCACGCCGATGACGATGCCAAGCAGCGTCAGCGCCGTGCGGAAACGGTTGATCCACATCACCCGCCACGCGGCTTGCACGGCGTCGACCAGTTCGCCCTTCCAGGCGCCACTGGCTTCGGCGCCTTCGCTGAGGCGTTTGCGCAGATCGACCGCCTGCAAGGCGCCGGGATTGGCCGAGTTCTGTGCGTCGGGATTGTCGCGGGCGCTGTCGCTGGTGATCAGCCCGTCGCGAATTTCGATGATGCGCTTGGCGCGGGCGGCGACTTCGCGGTCGTGGGTAATAAGAATGACCACGTGGCCCTGGCTCGCCAGCTCATCGAGCAGGGTCATGACTTCTTTGCCGCTGTGGCTGTCGAGGGCGCCGGTCGGTTCGTCGGCCAGAATGATGTGCCCGCCGTTCATCAGCGCCCGGGCGATCGACACCCGCTGCTGCTGACCACCGGACAATTGGTGCGGGCGGTTGCCGGTGCGCTCGCCCAGACCGAGGCGTTGCAACAGCGCGGCCGCATGAGCATGACGCGCCGCCGCCGGAGTGCCGGCATAGATCGCCGGCATCTCGACGTTTTCCTGGGCCGAGCTGGACGGAATCAGGTGATAGCCCTGGAAAACAAAGCCAAAGGCTTCGCGGCGCAGCCAGGCCAGTTCGTCGCTGCTCAGGTGCGCAACGTTTTCGCCGGCAAACAGGTATTCGCCCGAGGTCGGTCGGTCGAGGCAGCCGAGGATGTTCATCAGCGTCGACTTGCCGGAACCGGAGGCGCCGACGATCGCGACGAATTCCCCGGCGTGGATCGACAGGTCGATGCCGCGCAACACGTCAACTTTGGGGGTGTCCTGTCCGCCGTAGGATTTGCGGATGTCTTTGAGGTCGATCAGCGGCGTTTGCATTTAGCCTCCGCTTCCCTCTGCCGAACCGATCAACAGGTGATCGCCTTCCTTCAAGCCGTCGAGAATCTGCACTTGCAAGCGGTCGCTGAGACCGGTGCGCACCTGGCGATGCTCGATGTCGCCGTTCTTCGCCACGACCCGCGCGATCTGATTGCCGGCCACCTGACCTTCGTTGTGCAGTGCGGCGACCGGTGCGGTGAGTACGTCTTTGGCGCTGCCAGCGACAAAAAATACCTGGGTGGTCATTTCGGCCATCAGCGCGTTGTCGCTGTTTTCGACGTCAAGGAGGACGGTGTAAAGGACCACGCGGCCGCTGCCGCTCTTGTTCGTACTGTTCGGGCTGCCACCGCCCTGGCTGGTCTGGTCCAGTGGTTTTGGAGGCACCGGGAGGATCTGCCGCACGGTGCTGGCCCAGCGCCGACTGCCACCGCTGAGGGTGGTGAAGTAGGCGTTCATACCGGGTTTGACGTGGCCGATGTCGGCTTCGGACACTTCCGCCCAGACGGTCATTGGCGACAGTTTGGCGATGCGCAGGATCAGCGGGGTCTGCTGCTGGGCGTTGAGGGTCTGGCCTTCACGGGCATCGATGTTGACCACGGTGCCGGACATCGGCGCGTAGATTCGGGTGTAACCGAGTTCGGCCTGATCGCTGCGCAGGCTGGCCTGGGCCTGGCGGATCTGCGCCTGGAACATGTCGATGCGTGCTTGGGTGGCTTTCAGTTCGGCTCGGGCGGTCTGCACGTCTTCTTCGCGGGTCGCGCCGCCGGCTGCCAGGTTCTGCTGGCGCTGATATTTCTGTTGCGCCAGTTCGTGCTGAGCGCGTTGTTCCTGCAACTGAGCCTTGAGGTTTTCGATGGAAAATTGCCCGGCGTCGAGCTTGGCCTTCTGCGTCGACGGATCGATTTCCACCAACAGTTGGCCTTCCTTGACCACGTCGCCGACTTCCACATGGATCTTCTGGATCTGCCCCGACGCCTGCGCGCCGACATCCACGTAACGCCGTGGTTGCAGGGTGCCCAGCGCGGTCACGCTGCTTTCGATGTCGCCGCGACTGACTTGCACGGTGGTGAATTTATCCCGGCCCGGCGGCATGATCTGCCAGGCGGCGTAGGCAACAACAGGAATCAGACAAAGGGCTACGAGCAGCGCGCGTCGGGCGGGGCGGGGACGTTTCATGCAGGGTTCCGGCCAGTGAAATTCGGCCCGTCGTTCAAGTGGCACGCAATAAAAGGGGCGGCTGAACGCTGTCGCGGCAAGCGACAGACACGGGGAGCTGTCCTGTAAACGATGAAAGTCGCGGGGAATTTAAGCGGAGACACAGGATGTTACAGGTATAGAGCGGCATTATTTATCGGGCAAAGACAAACGCCACTTTAAATCTATATGAGAATTACTATAAATTACGCGCCTCAAGTTGCCACTATCGTGCTACTGCCCAAATCGCCATCGCGGATCGGGTTAAAAAGGACATAAACCGCAGCAGTCTTGCGGCCGGGAGTCATGTTGGAAAACTACTATCGCGAGTTGGTGTGTTTCCTTAACGCCAAACTCGGCAATCGCCAGATTGCCGAAGATGTGGTGCATGACGCCTATTTGCGTGTGCTGGAACGTTCCAGCGACACGCCCATCGAGCAGCCCCGGGCCTTTCTTTATCGCACGGCACTCAATCTGGTGATCGACGATCATCGGCGCAATGCCCTGCGTCAGGTCGAATCGCTGGAAGTGCTCGACAGCGAAGAACGCTATTTCACCCCGTCACCGCACAATACCCTCGATCATGGCCAGCGCCTGGAGATGCTCCAGCGGGCATTGGCCGAATTGTCTGCAGCCTGTCGCGAAAGTTTTTTGCTGCGCAAAATCGAAGGTTTGTCGCATCTGGAGATCGCCGAACACCTTGGTATCTCCAAGGCGCTGGTGGAAAAACACATCGTCAACGCCATGAAACATTGCCGGCTGCGCATCAAACAATGGGACGCCCATTGAGCCGTCGTCGTTAAATTTTATTTCACTGTCCTCGTTCCTACTCAACAGACGACCTGCTGTCCTGCTCAAGGCCAGTCAGGTTACTTAGGCTCTCCTTGCCCCTTGTTGAGGGGTTCATCCAGAGGACACTGGAAATGACACAGGCAATTGCATCGCCCATCGTTCACGACCTGATCGGCGTCGGTTTCGGCCCTTCGAACCTGGCGCTGGCCATCGCTCTGCAAGAGCGCGGGCCGACCCAGGGTGAGCTGGATGTGCTGTTCCTCGACAAGCAGGCTGACTACAGCTGGCACGGCAACACCCTGTCGACGCAGAGCGAGTTGCAGATTTCCTTCCTCAAGGATCTGGTAACCCTGCGCAATCCGACCAGCCCGTATTCGTTCGTCAATTACCTGAAGTACCACGGCCGTCTGGTCGACTTCATCAACCTCGGCACCTTCTATCCGTGCCGCATGGAGTACAACGACTACCTGCGCTGGGTCGCCGGGCAGTTCACCGCGCAGAGCCGCTACGGCGAAGAAGTGCTGACCATCGAGCCGGTGCTGCACAATCATCAGGTTGAAGCATTGCGCGTCATCTCGCGCGACAGCCACGGCCTGCAACATGTACGCACCACTCGTTCGGTGGTGGTCAGCGCTGGGGGCACGCCGCGTATTCCAGAGGCGTTCAAGGCGCTGAAGGGCGACACCCGGGTGTTCCACCACTCGCAATATTTGTCGCAAATGGCCAAGCAACCATGCGTGAACAATCAGCCGATGAGCATTGCGATCATCGGTGGCGGGCAGAGCGCGGCGGAAGCGTTCATCGACCTGAACGATTCGTTCCCGTCGGTGCAGGTCGACATGATCCTGCGCGGTTCGGCACTCAAACCTGCGGACGACAGCCCGTTCGTCAACGAAGTGTTCTCGCCGGAGTTCACCGACCTGGTGTTCCAGCAGAACAGCGCCGAGCGTGAGCGGCTGGTCAACGAGTACCACAACACCAACTACTCGGTGGTCGACATCGATCTGATCGAACGCATCTACGGCATCTTCTACCGTCAGAAAGTTTCCGGGATTGCCCGTCACGCGTTCCGCACATTGACCACTGTCGAGAGTGCTACCGCGACCGAAAACGGTATCGAACTGGCGGTGCGCAACAACGCCACCGGCGAAGTCACCGTGCGCAACTACGATGCCGTTGTGCTGGCCACCGGTTACGAGCGGCAGATGCACCGCAAACTGCTGGCGCCGCTGGAAGAGTATCTGGGCGATTTCGAGGTTGATCGCAACTACAAAGTGATCACCGACGAACGCTGCAAGGCCGGCATCTACATGCAGGGCTTCTGCCAGGCCAGCCATGGTTTGAGCGATACGTTGCTGTCGGTATTGCCAATCCGCGCGGACGAGATTGCCGGCTCGCTGTATGAGCATGGCAAGAACCGTGGGCATCGTTCGATGGCAGATCTGTTGTTAGCAACCGCCAGCTAACTCAGTATTTCCTGATACACCGCCATCGCTGGCAAGCCAGCTCCCACAGGATCTGTGTTGGACACGAGATTTTTGTTCACTGGAGATCCCTGTGGGAGCTGGCTTGCCAGCGATGGGGTCCTTATGGCTAACAAAAATCTGATTTCTGAACCCTTCCTGAACACCCGCCACATTCCCCGACACACCTCCTTTTGCGGGTTTACTCTCCAGACATCGGGGCGTAAGCTTCGCGCGTTTTCATCAATAGCGGAGACCCACAGTGGGTACTTGTTCGAGTGACAGTTGTCGGCCGGTCTCGGTAACCGGCAGATTCTCGGCAAGATAACGCAGACTTTCTCTGTCGTTGTCTCGCCGTAAAAGCGAGCAGCGGCATCCCGTGCATGTCCCGTTCTGGGTCATGTCTGGACGTTCCTTCTCATCGACGCTGAACAGAGCGTGATTTCGACTGCACAGTCGTGATCGCAGCCCTATCGACACGCCTGTCTTTCCTGACCGGCGCGCCAGGCCTTGCCGTGCCGGTTTTTCCGGTGGACGAGGCGCGGCTGTACCTGCTTGACGGTTTCCCGGCTGACCATAGGGGCAACAGCCATGAAACTTACGCTCAAGGAATTTTTCGCAGGTTTTCTGCGGACCCGCCACATCGCCCGGCACTTCCGTCGCCTGGCGCTGCTGGAATCGATCAACGACACCACGGTCAGCCGTGAAGTCCCGCCGACTCTGGCCAACACTTTGGTCGATGCTGCGCATTGCGACAGCGGTGTATTGCTGTCGTCGCTGGGCACGCATTCCGATGGCCTGACCGATTTCGAAGTCGATGCGCTGCGTGCGCAATACGGCCTCAACGAAGTCGAACACGAGCAGCCGCTGCCATGGTGGACTCACCTGTGGCACTGCTACAAAAACCCGTTCAACTTGCTGCTGACGTTGTTGGCGGTGATCTCGTGGCTGACCGAAGACCTCAAGGCTGCCGTGGTGATTTTCTCCATGGTGGTACTGTCGACGCTGCTGCGTTTCTGGCAGGAGAGCAAATCCAACCAGGCCGCCGATGCGCTGAAAGCCATGGTCAGCAACACCGCGACGGTGATGCGCCGTGACGCGCCGCGCAGCGAGCTGCCGATCAAACAATTGGTGCCGGGCGATCTGATCGTGCTCTCGGCCGGTGACATGATTCCGGCCGATTGCCGCGTGCTCAGCGCCAAGGATCTGTTCGTCAGTCAGGCAGCGATGACTGGCGAATCGATGCCGGTGGAAAAATTCCCGCGTCAGGCTGATCGCGACACGCGCAATCCGCTGGAGCTGGAAAACATCCTGTTCATGGGCACCAACGTGGTGTCGGGAACAGCGGTGGCGGTGATCCTGACCACCGGCAATAGCACCTATTTCGGCGCGCTGGCCCAGCGTGTCGGCGCAACCGATCGCGCAGTGACTTCGTTCCAGCAAGGCGTCAACAAAGTCAGCTGGCTGTTGATCCGTTTCATGTTCGTCATGGCGCCGCTGGTGCTGTTCATCAACGGCTTCACCAAGGGTGACTGGACCGAAGCACTGCTGTTTGCGCTGTCGATTGCCGTCGGCCTGACCCCAGAAATGCTGCCGATGATCGTCACCTCGACGCTGGCCAAAGGCGCGGTGTTTCTGTCACGGAAAAAAGTCATCGTCAAACGTCTTGATGCGATCCAGAACTTCGGCGCCATGGACGTGCTGTGCACCGACAAGACCGGCACCCTGACTCAGGACAAGATCTTCCTTGCGCGCAATGTCGACGTGTGGGGCGCCGATTCCGATGACGTGCTGGAAATGGCCTATCTCAACAGCTACTACCAGACCGGCCTGAAAAACCTGCTGGATGTCGCGGTGCTGGAGCACGTGGAAATCCACCGTGAACTGAAAGTCGGCACGGCGTTTCGCAAGGTCGATGAGATCCCGTTCGACTTCAATCGTCGGCGCATGTCGGTGGTGGTCGAAGGCCGTGGCCAGCCCCACCAATTGATCTGCAAAGGTGCGGTGGAAGAAGTGTTGGCGGTGTGCAGCCGCGTGCGTCACGGTGAGGTCGATGAAGCCTTGAGCGATGAATTGCTGACCCGGATTCGTCAGGTCACCGCAGCATTCAACGCTGAAGGCTTGCGCGTGGTGGCCGTGGCCGCTCGCTCGATGCCCGAAGGTCGTGAGATTTACAGCCTGGCGGATGAACAGGAACTGACGCTGATTGGTTACGTGGCGTTCCTCGATCCACCGAAAGAAAGCACTGCACCCGCGCTGAAAGCCTTGGCCGAACACGGTGTGGCAGTGAAGGTGCTGACCGGCGACAACGAACTGGTGACCGCGAAGATCTGCCGCGAAGTCGGCCTCGCGCAACAAGGCTTGCTGCTGGGCAACGACGTCGAGCGCATGAGCGATGCCGAACTGGCGGTGGCCGTAGAGACCACCAATGTCTTCGCCAAACTGACGCCGTCGCACAAGGAGCGCATCGTGCGCATCCTCAAAGGCAATGGCCACGTCGTCGGGTTCATGGGCGACGGCATCAACGATGCGCCAGCACTGCGCACCGCCGACATTGGTATTTCGGTGGACAGCGCAGTGGATATCGCCAAGGAAGCGGCTGACATCATTCTTCTGGAAAAGAGCCTGATGGTGCTGGAGGAGGGCGTGCTCGAAGGGCGGCGCACCTTCGCCAACATGCTCAAGTACATCAAGATGACCGCCAGCTCCAACTTCGGCAACGTGTTCTCGGTGCTGGTGGCGAGCGCGTTTATTCCGTTCCTGCCAATGCTGCCGATGCATTTGCTGGTGCAGAACCTGCTCTACGACATTTCGCAGATCGCCATTCCGTTCGATAACGTCGACGAGGAAATGCTGAAAAAACCACAACGCTGGCAACCGGGCGACGTCGGGCGCTTCATGCTGTTCTTCGGCCCGATCAGTTCGATCTTTGACATCACCACGTTCGCCTTGATGTGGTACGTCTTCGATGCCAACACACCGGATCACCAGACCCTGTTCCAGTCCGGCTGGTTCGTGGTCGGGTTGCTGACCCAGACGCTGATCGTGCACATGATCCGCACGCCGAAGATTCCATTCCTGCAAAGCCGCGCAGCGATGCCGCTGCTGGTGATGACCGGGATCATCATGGCGGTCGGCATTTTCCTGCCGATGGGGCCGCTGGCGCACTACTTCAAATTGCAGGCGCTGCCGTCGCTGTACTTCGTGTTCCTGCCGGTGATCCTGCTGGCGTACATGGCGCTGACCCAGGCGGTGAAAGGCTTCTACATCCGCCGCTTCGGCTGGCAATAATGCTGCCCCTGTAGGAGCTGCCGCAGGCTGCGATCTTTTGATCTTGTTTTTAAAAGGCAACAGCAAAAGATCGCAGCCTTCGGCAGCTCCTACAGGGGCTCGTTTCAAGCAGGCCCCACAAGGGGGTTTGTGTTTTTTCAGGGAGATGACGATGCAAGCCATCAACAACCTCAACCTCGATTCGCTGCTCGACACCCTTGTCAGCCTCAGCGCCGCCTTCATCCTCGGTGGCCTGATCGGTTTCGAGCGCCAATACCGGCAACGCACCGCCGGCCTGCGCACCAACGTGCTGGTGGCGGTCGGCGCAGCGATTTTCGTCGACATGGCCAACCGTCTCGCCGGTGCAGAAGGCGCGGTGCGCGTGGTTGCCTACGTGGTCTCCGGCATCGGTTTTCTCGGCGCCGGGGTGATCATGCGCGAAGAGGGCAATGTGCGCGGCCTCAACACCGCCGCGACCCTGTGGACGTCTGCTGCGGTCGGCGCCTGTGCCGGCGCCGACCTGCTCGCCGAAGCGGTACTCGGCACGCTGTTCATTCTCGCCGCCAATACCTTGCTGCGGCCGATCGTCAACAACATCAACCGCCAGCCATTGGACGTGGTTTCGGCGGAGGTCACCAACATCGTCTACGTCATCGCTCGACGCTCGCAGCAGAAAGCGGTGTTCGCTCTGCTGGAAGCCGAACTGGAACGCAGCAACTACCCGGCCAGCGATGTCGATGTGCATGCGTTTGGCGCGGATGAAATCGAGATTGAAGCGACACTGGCCACCACCTCGGTCGACGGTGATGAACTGGATGCATTGGTCGCGCGCATTTCCACTTCGGCGTTGGTGGTGCAGGCGTTCTGGAGTCCGAGTACCACGGAATAAGCCTGCGCAAAGCAGAGCAAACGTTCGGCGAGACCTTGGGTTAACGCCGTCGCGGGTCCATCAAAAAGCCACGTCGGGTTGTCCGGCGTGGTTTTTTTCTTTTGGGGTTTTGAGACCTTTCTGTCTGTTTATCAGAATCGTCCTACATGACTCGCGCTTGCTTTTGCTTAGTGTGATGCACCGTAACTTTTCCCATAGCCGTGAAAGAAAATGTCCTACAAGTGTTGGCGAATCCTGATTGCCGAAGAGCAACCGTCTCTGCAAGACAGAATCGGTAAATCGCTGAACGAACTCGGTTATCGAGCGCTCACGGCAGTGTGTTCCTTCCGGGAACTGCTCAGCGTGACCCAGTACTCGTACGAGCCGTTCGATCAGTTTGATTTGCTGATCATCAATGGTGAGTTGCTGGCCGCCGTGGGGGTTGATCCGATACGTTTTTTCCAGAGCAACGCGCAGATTCGTCATGGTGTGATCCACGATGCGCGGCGCGGGCAGCCGCACGCTGAGACGATCTATGCGAGTCAACGACGCCAGTTGAATCTGATCCGGACGGCGGATCGCTCATCGCTGGGTTCCCTTCTGGAGCAGTTGGATGTCTAGGCGTTTTCCTTCGTGTTGCAGTTCCGCAATCAGCAAGTCAATGACAATGCCTGTCCCGCCGTTGCGTGTTCTGGCCCCGGATGAATGACCGGTTTCTTCAGAAACGTCCTACATAAAGATCCGCGAGCGTTGCGTAGTCTTGCCGCACCCAGAAACTGCTACTACCGGGAGATCGACCATGATCAATAAAACCCTGCGCATCCTGATTGCCGACTCGCAGCATTTTCACCGGATGAAAATCGAACGTGTGTTCAATGGCCTCGGCTACTACCGGGTTGCACCGGTACAGAATCTTCTCGAGTTATTGACCCTCGTCGAGTACGGCTGCGAACCGTTCGACGTGGTGGTCATCAATGCCGAACTGGCCGCCGGTTCGCTGGATCTTTTGGCCTTCTTCCTTGATAACCCGCACGTTCGCCACGCCCTGATCTACAACGAACCTTCGGCGCCATTGCAGGCCGATCCGGGGTTTGCCCAGGAAAACCTGCAAATCACTCACGCCGCATTGCCTGGCCTGCAGACAATCAAAGCGCTGATGGCAGCGGTCGACGCTCACACCGCGACAGCGCAGCGGGCCTGGGCAGCGGAATCAGTGCCGTCGCGGCGCGCTCAAGCATAGATTCACGCAAGCCACAACTGTCAGACCTGACAGGTAGATTCGCTTTGATGCCCGTGCAACAGTCTCTGCGTAACCCCACTATCCGACACCAACGGATCAGATCGTCATCGTCATGCTTTTCACAGGGAGTGTTCATGAAGTCAGCGCTGATCGTCGACGATCATCCGGTGGTGCGCGCCGCGGTCAGAATCGTGCTGCAAGCGGAAGGTTTCAAAGTCATTCATGAGGCATCCAGCGGCAACGAAGTGGTGCAACTGCTGCGCGAGCATCAGCCAACACTGGTCGTGCTGGATCTGAATCTGCCGATGCTCGACGGACTCGATGTCATGGAGCGCATCAGAGCCAATGACCTGACCTGCCTGATTCTGATCTTCACTTCGTACGAAGCCACGTTCTACCAGGAACGTTGCCTGCGCGCCGGCGCCATGGCTTTCGTGCCCAAGACCAATCATTTGCAGCAATTGCACAAAGCCATTCAGGCGCTGATGTCCGGTTACACCTACTTCACCGCACTGTCCGACAACGCGAATGCCTCGAACACACTGCAAGGCTCAGAAACGCAACTGATCGACCAGCTATCCAACCGAGAGCTGAATATCTTTGTGCAACTGGCTTCCGGCAAGCCGAACAAAACCATTGCCGAAGACATGCACCTCAGTCACAAGACCGTCAGTACCTATAAATCGCGCCTGATGGCCAAACTGGGGGTCAATTCGGCGGTTCATCTGCGTGATTTCGCCAGACGCAATCACTTGATCTGAGAGGTCGGCATGGGCTGGTGGCGCTGGTGTCTCATGCTGTTGTCGGCGAGCGTGCTGACGGCCTGGGCTGATGCTGTACCAAAATCGCTGGAGATTCTCACCCGCACCCGCCTGGAAAATGTCCAACTGCGGCTGGACGGCACCGATCGCTACTGGTTGCGCAAACATCCGGTGCTGTACATGGGAGTCTCCGGGCCGGATTACCCGCCTTTTGAACTGACACGTAACCAGCATCAACTGGAAGGCCTCAGCGCCGATTACGCTGATCTGCTCGCGCAACTGCTGAATGTCAGGATCGAGGTGCGGCGTTACGCCGACCGAACGGCGGCGATTGCTGCGCTCAAACGTGGCGAGATTGACGTACTCGGCACCTCGAACAACTTTGAACTCGCCGACCCTGAACTGATGCTGTCCCGCGCCTACGCCGAAGACCAGCCGGTGTTGGTGGCCCGCATCGGTGAGCAGGCGCTGTCCGATCTGGCCGGCAAGCGCCTGGCGATGGCCGAAGATTATTTGCCTCTGTCGGTGGTGCAGGCCTTCTATCCCGAAAGCAATATTCAACGCTACCACTCGGCCATGGATGCACTCGGGGCCGTGGCGTTCGGGGTGGATG
The DNA here is from genome assembly GCF_051913165.1 of Pseudomonas sp. SM4. NCBI lineage: Bacteria > Pseudomonadati > Pseudomonadota > Gammaproteobacteria > Pseudomonadales > Pseudomonadaceae > Pseudomonas > Pseudomonas sp. SM4. The sequence goes on from NZ_JBODOE010000019.1 coordinate 57,446, forward strand.
ATGTCTACCTGGGCGACTTCATCAGCGCCAATTACCTGATCAACACCAACTACCGTAACGATGTGCAACTGGTCGGCCCTTCAGGGCTTGATGCCAATCCGTTCGGGTTTGCCTTGCGCCGTACCGATGGGCGCTTGAAACGGATCATCGACAAAGCCTTGGCCAGCATCCCGATGGACCAACGCCAGCTCATCGAGCAGCGCTGGAGTGCCGGCCGGGCCGAGATGGCCGAGCACGCGCGGGTGCCACTGAGCGCTGGCGAACAACGCTGGCTGGACCAACATCCACGGGTACGGGTAGGCGCTATTGAAGATTTTGCACCGTTGTCGTTTTTTGATGCCGATGGCCGACTCAGCGGGCTTGCGGCGCAATTGCTCAGCCTGATCAGTCAGCGCAGTGGCTTGACCTTCGAGATCGTTCGCGGCAGCTCGCTGAGTCGGCAGATAGAGCAACTCACAGCAGGCGAGCTTGATGTGTTGCCGGTCATCACCCCCAGCCGTGAACGCGAAGACGAGTTGCATTTCACCCGAGCCTATTTGAACAACCCGTTTGTGCTGGTCACTGCGATGACTGACGGCAGCCCGCGCAACCTCGACGATCTGGCCGGCCAGCGCCTGGCGATCTATCGCGCGCATCCGCTACGCGCTTACCTCGTCGAGCATGCGCCAGAGGTCACGCTGATCGAGGTGAAAAGTCCGGCGATCGGCATGGAGATGGTCAGCAAGGGGCAAGTGGAGGCGACCTTGAGTTCGTTGGTAGGCGCGCGTTATCTGATTGCCCGCCAGTACCGCGAGCGTTTGCGGATCGCCACCACCGTGGGTGATCAGCCGGCGAGAATCGTCATGGCCACGTCACCGCAAGCGACTGAGCTGCACTCGATTTTGAACAAGGCGCTGCTGAGCATTGCTCCGCAGGAAATGGACGAGCTGGTTGGGCGCTGGACCCATGATCTGGCGGTCGACGCCAGCTATTGGCAGCGTCATCGCACAGAGATTCTGCTGGGCTTTGTCGCAGCTGCCGTCTTGCTGTTGCTGGCGCTGGGCTTGATCGGCTTTCAGCGTCGGCAGATCAGCCAGCGCCAGCAGTGGTTGCGTCAGTTGCAGGACGCCAAGGACGCCGCCGACGATGCCAATCGGGCAAAGACCACTTTTCTGGCCACCATGAGCCATGAAATCCGTACGCCGATGAATGCCTTGATCGGCATGCTCGAACTGGCACTGAAGCGGGCGGAGGAGGGCGTGACCGATCGGCTGGCGATTCAAGTCGCCTCCAGCGCGGGCCAGCAGTTGCTGGTGTTGATCGGCGACATCCTCGACATTGCGCGCATCGAGTCCGGGCATTTATCGCTCGCCCCGGAACGGGCCAATCTGCGCGATCAGGTGGCGTCGGTGTGCCGGGTCTTTGAAGGTCTGGCGCGGCAGAAGCGTTTGCTCTGGCACGTCGAACTGGATGCGCGCAGTGACGTCGACGTGCTGGTTGATTCGACGCGCTTCAAGCAGGTGTTGTCCAACCTGTTGAACAACGCGATCAAATTTACCGAGGCCGGCGAAGTGAGTCTGCAACTGCAAGTGAACAGCGTGACGACGGAGCAACTGGCCGTCAGCCTGATCATCGAAGACAGTGGCATTGGCATCAGTGCCGATGACCTGCAGCGCCTGTTCAGTCCATTTGTCCAGGCGGGTAACCATTCACACGCCGCGCGCAGTGGCTCCGGGCTGGGCCTGGTGATCAGCCGCAGCCTGTGCGAAATGATGGGCGGCGAATTGCAACTGCACAGCCAGCCCGGCCTTGGTACACAGGTCACCGTGCGGCTCGAACTGCCATTGCTGGAAGCGCTCGCACCCGGCGATGCCGTGGTTCAACTGACACCCGTCGCAACGCAGGCGCTGAACATTCTGGTGGTGGACGATCATCCAGTGAACCGCTTGTTGCTGTGCTGGCAACTGAGTGAGCTGGGCCATCGCACGGTCGACAGTCAGGACGGTCAGCAGGGCCTGGCATTGTGGCGCGAGCAGTCATTCGATGTGCTGATCACCGATTGCAATATGCCGCGACTCAATGGCTATGAACTGGCCCGCGAGATTCGTCAGGCCGAGGCGCTGGCAGGTGCACCACGTAGCCTGATCCTGGGTTTTACCGCCAATGCGCAGGTCGAGGAAAAGGTACGCTGCCTGGAGGCCGGCATGGACGATTGCCTGTTCAAGCCGATTCGTCTGCACGACTTGAGTCAGGCGTTAAGCGCTGCGCGTGATGAGGAACAAGACGTCCCGCGCCTGGAAAAACCGTCGCTGGCAGAATTGGATCTGAGTGTGCTGGAGCATTTGGCCGGCGATGACCAGGCGATCATCGAGCACTTGCGCAAGGAGGTGCTGAGCAGTTTGCACGGCGATCTGCGGCGGCTCGATGACCTCGGGCAAGCCCTTGACCGCGCCGGGTTGCGCGATCTGGCCCACCACATCAAGGGCGGCGCACAGGTGGTCGGCGCGGCGCGGCTGGTGTCGGCATGTACCGACCTTGAGCGCGCCTGCACGGATGCCGGAAGTGTGGCGCTGGACACCAGCGTCAGCGCGTTACGCGAGGCCATGAGTGTTCTCGCGCAACGTCTTCAAGCCTGAGCAATCAATCCCAATGCGGCGCGATGCCTTTCGGGCTGGTCAGGCGATGGCCGCGTTCCAGCTGGGCAATCTGCGCCATGTCGGCATCGCTCAAGGTCAGCGCGGTGGCCCCCAGGTTACTTTGCAGGTTGGCGCGTTTGGTCGACGACGGAATCACCGCGTAACCCAGTTGCATGGCCCAGGCCAGCGTGACTTGCGCCGGGGTAGCGTGCAGGCGTTCGGCGATCTGCTGGATCAGCGGGTCTTTCAACACTTCACCGTAGGCGAGGGTCATGTACGAGGTGATTTGAATGCCTTGGCTCTGGGCGAACTCGGCCACAGCGCGGTTTTGCAGGTACGGGTGCAGTTCGATCTGGTTGGTGGCGATGTTGTCGGCGCCCACGGCGGCGATCGCCTGTTTCATCAGGTCGATGGTGAAGTTGGACACACCGATCTGCCGGGTCAGGCCCATGCGTTTGGCTTCCAGCAGGGCACCCATGAATTCTTCGACGGGCACTTGTTCTTCCGGCGATGGCCAGTGAATCAGTGTCAGGTCGAGGTAGTCGGTCTGCAGCTTTTGCAGGCTCTCTTTGAGGCTGTCGATCAGACGGTCTTTGGCGAAATTGGCGATCCAGATCTTGCTGGTGATAAACAGCTCTTCGCGGGGGATGCCGCTGGCGGCGATGGCCTCGCCGACCTCGGCTTCGTTCTCGTAGATTTGCGCGGTGTCGATGACCCGGTAGCCGAGTTCAAGGGCGGTGCTGACCGAGTCGATGACCACTTGGCCTTGCAGGCGAAAGGTACCGAGGCCGAAAGCGGGAACAGGCATGAAAGACTCCAGGGATTGCAGTGGGAATGGGCTCGAGTATCCGCGTGTGCATCCGTGAGAAAAACCGCTGCCGGGGCAAAGCAGTGTTGAGCAGAAGTCATGAATCAATCCTGGATTCTGTGTTGTCTGGACTGGCCTCATCGCTGGCAAGCCAGCTCCCACAGGGATATATGTTGGTAATGAATGATGTGTTCACCCCCAAATCCTGTGGGAGCTGGCTTGCCAGCGATGGGCGCCCCACCGATTCAGGCAATGTCACTGTGCGCAAATTCCTCGCCGAGAAAATCAATCAACGTGCGCACCGACGGCAACAACCCGCGCCGCGACGGAAAGATCGCATGCACCACGCCACATTTCGGCGCCCACCCCGGAATCAACTCCACCACACGCCCCGCCGCAATGTCCTCACGCACCACCACACTCGGCAAATGCGCCACGCCAACGCCAGCAATCACCGCCTGACGCAACGCGATCAAATCATCGGTGACCATGCGCGGCGTGTGCCGGATCAGCGCGGTGTTGTCATTTGGCCCCAGCAACTCCCACTGATACTCGCGCTGCGCCGCACCCCAATGCAGGCTCGGCAAACCATTGAGGTCTGCGGGCGAGGGCGGTGACGACAGGCGTTCGACAAACTGCGGACTGCCGACCACCGATTGCATGCTGTTGCCGAGCACCTTCATGACCATGTCGGTGTTTTCCAGCGGCGGAAAGCGCACGCGCAAGGCGATATCAAAACCCTCGTGAATCAGGTCGACGCGACGATTGGTGCTCTCGATGAACAGTTCCACCAGCGGATACTTGAGCATATAGCGGGTGAGCATCGGCCCGACCCACGAGTTGAGCAGCGCGGTTGGGCAACTCAGGCGCACCAGCCCCTGCGGCTCGGAGCGGTTGCGTTCGATCAGTTCGGCGGCGCTTTCGGCTTCGATGCGCATGGCCAAACAACGCTGGTAATAGGCCTGACCGATTTCAGTCAGCGAGCAGTGGCGGCTGGTGCGGTGCAGCAGGCGTACGCCGAGGCGTTCTTCCAGCTCGGCAATTCGTCGGCTGAGCTTCGATTTGGGCATGTCCAGCGCACGGCCAGCAGCGGCGAATCCGTGGTGTTCGACCACTTGAGTGAAGTAATAAAGGGTGTTGAGGTCTTCCACCATCGTTCTCCAGATAGAACGCTAAGGCTGATTTTTGCAGTCTAGTGCATTAATGGTCATGGATTTAAGCTTAATCCATCGCATCACTCACCCCATTGGAGACAACCATGAAAAACATCATCGGTATCTACACCAGCCCTCGCGGCCATTGGGTCGGCGATGGTTTCCCGGTCCGCACGCTGTTTTCCTACGACAACCTCGGCAAACACATCAGCCCGTTCCTGCTGCTCGATCACGCCGGCCCTGCCGATTTCACGCCGACGACCGAACGTCGTGGCGTTGGTCAGCATCCGCACCGTGGTTTCGAAACGGTGACTATCGTTTATGACGGTGAAGTGCAGCACCGCGATTCGACCGGCAGTGGCGGCGTCATCGGCCCGGGCGATGTGCAATGGATGACGGCGGCGTCCGGGATCCTCCACGAGGAGTTTCACTCGGATGACTTCGCCAAAACCGGCGGCAAACTGGAAATGGTGCAGCTGTGGGTCAACCTGCCGGCCAAGGACAAAATGGCCGCGCCGGGCTACCAGACCATTCTCGACAGCGACATCCCGAGCATTGCGCTCAAGGACAACGCCGGCAGCCTGCGCCTGATCGCCGGTGAGTTCGATGGCCACACCGGCCCGTCGCGCACCTTCACGCCGATCGACGTGTGGGATCTGCGCCTGAACGCCGGCAAGTTGCTGACGCTGGATCTGCACGAAGGCCGCAACACCGCGCTGGTGGTGTTGAAGGGGTCGGTGCAGGTCAACGGTCTGGAATCGGTGCGCGAAGGGCAGTTGGCGTTGTTCGAACGTGATGGCAAGCAACTGACCCTCGAAGCCAGTCAGGACGCAGTGGTGTTGCTGCTCAGCGGCGAGCCAATCGATGAGCCAATCGTCGGCCACGGCCCGTTCGTGATGAACACTGAGCAGGAAATTCACCAGGCCTTCGCCGACTTCCAGTCCGGCCGCTTCGGCCAGATGCACGCTTAACGCACAACCACTCCGCTCTACACAGGACGCGTAGGCCGGTTCGAAGGCCAGGGATGGCTGTTGCCTAAAGAAAAGAGGACACGCACATGAACACAGTCAATGCAGCGAACTTCGACGGCCAGAAACCGACCATCGATGCCAGCGACGCAGCCATGCTGCTGATCGATCACCAGAGCGGTCTGTTTCAGATCGTCAAGGACATGGACGTGCCGCAACTGCGCGCCAATGCCGTAGCGCTGGCGAAAGCGGCGACCCTGTTGAAGATGCCGGTGATCACCACGGCCTCCGTGCCGCAAGGGCCGAACGGGCCGTTGATTCCGGAAATACACGAAGCCGCACCGCATGCGCAATACGTGGCGCGCAAGGGCGAGATCAATGCCTGGGACAACCCGGAATTTCACGCGGCAGTCAAAGCTACTGGCAAGAAAACCCTGGTGATCGCCGGCACGCTGACCAGCGTTTGCCTGGCGTTCCCGTCGATCGCTGCCGTGCACGAAGGCTACAAGGTTTTTGCCGTGGTCGATGCCTCCGGCAATCATTCCAAACTCGCCACTGATCTGACAGTTGCCCGTTTGGCGCAGGCCGGGGTGGTGCCGATCGACATCATGGCTACGCTTTCCGAGCTGCAAGGCTCGTGGAACCGTCCTGATGCCGAGCAGTGGGCGGCCGTCTACGCCCAGGCCATGCCGCATTATCAATTGCTGATCGAGAGCTACCTCAAGGCTCAGCAAGTCGCGAACGAACACGAAGTGCTGGATTCCCAGCGCTGATCGAGTCTCCTGAGGCCGACCCCGTCGGCCTCTACACCCCGCGAGGATTACTGCAATGACCACTCAATACAAACGTCTGGACAAGAACAACGCAGCGGTGCTGCTGGTCGATCACCAGGCCGGGCTGCTGTCGCTGGTGCGCGACATCGATCCGGACAAATTCAAGAACAACGTGCTGGCGCTGGCCGATCTGGCCAAGTACTTCAAACTGCCGACAATCCTCACCACCAGTTTTGAAACCGGCCCCAACGGCCCGCTCGTGCCCGAGCTGAAAGCGCTGTTTCCGGATGCGCCGTACATCGCCCGTCCGGGGCAGATCAATGCCTGGGACAACGAAGATTTCGTCAAGGCGATCAAGGCCACTGGCAAGAAACAGTTGATTATCGCGGGTGTGGTGACTGAGGTGTGCGTGGCGTTCCCGGCACTGTCGGCGATAGAGGAAGGCTTTGATGTGTTCGTGGTCACCGATGCGTCGGGCACGTTCAACCAATTGACCCGCGAATCGGCGTGGAATCGGATGTCCAGCGCTGGTGCGCAGTTGATGACCTGGTTCGGCCTGGCCTGCGAGCTGCACCGCGACTGGCGCAACGACATTGAAGGGCTGGGCACGCTGTTCTCCAACCACATCCCGGACTACCGCAACCTGTTCACCAGCTACAACAGCCTGACCAACGACAAATAACAATTCCCTGTAGGAGCTGCCGCAGGCTGCGATCTTTTGATCCTGTTTTTGAAGATCAAAAGATCGCAGCCTGCGGCAGCTCCTACAGGGGGGTAGTGAGATCGCGTTCATCTGCTGAAATCAATTGCTCCTACACTCTCCCAATCTGTGCGATCTTCTCGCGATTGGCCTTCGTCGGAGTTGTTTGATG
>NZ_JBODOE010000019.1:64735-112994 GCF_051913165.1 Pseudomonas sp. SM4
GCTGAAATCAATTGCTCCTACACTCTCCCAATCTGTGCGATCTTCTCGCGATTGGCCTTCGTCGGAGTTGTTTGATGCTGTCTCTGCTGACTGAACACCCGTTGTTTTGCGCGTTGGTCCTGATCCTTCTCGATCTCGGTCTTTGGCGCCTGATCAGTTCCCGTGGCAGCGAATGGAAATTGCTGGTGCGCGTGCTGATTTTCACCCTGTTCAGCATCTTGCTGTTCAACGAAGGCCTTAACCCGATGGAGCCCGCGCCGTGGGCCGACAACGTGCCGCTGCACCTCGCGGCGACGGGGTTGCAGATCGGCTGGTGGCTGTTCGGCGCCCGCACCCTGACAGTATTGATCGGCGCCGTGATGATGCAGCGGGTCGGCCACACCGGGCGGCTGTTGCAGGACTTGCTGGGGGCGGTGATTTTCCTCATCGCGATCATTGCGGCGCTGGCCTACGTGCTCGATCTGCCGGTCAAAGGCGTGCTGGCGACCTCCGGGGCGTTGGCGATCATCGTCGGTCTGGCCTTGCAGAGCACGCTCAGCGACGTGTTTTCCGGGATCGTCCTCAACACCACCAAGCCTTATCAACTCGATGACTGGATCTCCATTGACGGCACCGAAGGCCGGGTCACCGACATCGACTGGCGCGCCACGCGCCTGCAAACCAGCCAGGGCAGCATGGCGGTGATTCCCAATTCGCTGGCGGCCAAGGCCAAGATCATTAACTTCAGCCGGCCGAGCAATATGTTCGGCGTCGCGGTCAGCGTCCAGGTCAGTCCGCATGCACGGCCCAACTCGGTGATCGATGCACTGGAGCGGGCGATGCAGGGCTGTCGACAGTTGCTCGATAACCCGGCGCCGAGTGTCGCGCTGAAAAGCTCCGGCAGCAGCGGCGCGGAATACGAGATCAGTGGATTCGTCGCCTCGATGGGCGAGAAGCGCGTGGTGCGCAATCAGTTGTTCGACCTGGCGTACCGGCACTTGCAGGCTTCCGGGGTGAATTTGCTGTCGAGCGACGAAGCCAGCACACCGACCAACCTTTCACGGCCACGGGCATTACTCGACAGTTCGCCGATCTTCTCGACGCTGCGTCAGGAAGAGAAGGAAACCTTCAGCCAGAACATGACCCTGCAAAATTTCCGCACTGGCGAGACGATCCTGGAGGCGGGGGAGGTCAGCGATCACTTGTTCATCATCGAGTCGGGCGTGGTCACAGTGACGCTGACCCGCCACGGCACGCCGTTCGAGTCGGGGCGCATGGGCCCGGGCGAAGTCATCGGCGAGGCCGGCATTCTTTCCGATACCTCGGTGCCGGCCAAGTTTGCCGCGAAAACCTTCTGCGCCCTGTACCGCATCGAGAAGACTTACCTGAAACCCTGTCTCGACGCCCGCCACGACATCAACGACGCCATGAAAGCCTTGCTCGATTACCGCCTGCACAAGGCGCAATCGCTGACCGAGGAAGCGCCGGTGGTGGTGCCGAAAAAGGGCTTTCTGCAGTGGCTGCGCAGTCGCGCCTGAATGTTTTACGCGTAGACGGCGAGTTTCCGCTCCAGGTGCAGACGCACTTGCGGCCACTCGTCGTCGATGATGCTGAAACGCACCGAGTTGCGCTTGCGCCCGTCCGGCATGATCCGTTCATGCCGGACGATACCTTCCTGCTGCGCGCCGAGCCGCAGGATCGCCTGGCGTGACTTCTGGTTGTTCTCGTCGGTGGTGAACTGCACGCGCACGCAATCAAGCACTTCGAAGGCGTGGCGCAGCATCAGGTATTTGGCTTCGGTGTTGACGAAGGATTTCTGCCAGCTCGCCGAGATCCAGCTGCTGCCGATTTCCAGCTTGCGATTGAGCGGATCAATCTTCCAGAAACGTGTTGAGCCGATCACTTCACCGGTGTCTTTCAGCACGATGACAAATGGCATCACCGTGCCGGCGTCACGGCCATCGAGCGCTCTTTTCAAGTAACTGTCGACGGTGCTGGCCGAGGGCACAACGGTGACGGTGAGGTTCCACAACTCGCCGTCGGCAGCCGCATGGAGCAGGGCGGCGGCGTCGGAATACTCAAGCGGGCGCAGAAGGATGCGCTGACCTTGCAGCGTGGTTGGCATGGGATTCAGGTCTCGGCAGAGCGGGCGAAGGGCGAGCGCCTATTACGCCGCAGCGGACGGATCCGATGCAACCGCCAAGATGTTCACGCGGTCACAATTTTCACAGCCCTCGGGCAGGAGCCTCAGCCGATGAAAAACCTGCGAATCGCCACCTACAACGTCAACGGCTTACGCGCACGTTTGCCGAATCTGCTGGATTGGCTCAAGCGCGAGCAACCGGACATCGCCTGCCTGCAAGAACTCAAATCGGTCGACACGGCATTCCCCGCCGCCGAACTTGAAGCCGCCGGTTACGGCGTGATCTGGCAGGGCCAGGCCTCGTGGAACGGTGTGGCGATTCTCGCCCGTGACGCGCAGCCGCTGGAGAGCCGTCGCGGTTTGCCGGGCGATCCCGACGACAAGCACAGTCGCTACCTGGAAGCGGCGGTGCACGGCGTGCTGGTCGGTTGCCTGTACCTGCCCAACGGCAACCCGCAGCCGGGGCCGAAATTTGATTACAAACTGGCGTGGTTCGAACGGCTGATCAGCTACGCCAAAGACCTGCAAAGCAGCGATCACCCGGTGGTGCTGGCTGGTGACTACAACGTTGTGCCCACCGACATGGACATCTACAACACCCGCTCATGGCTCAAGGACGCGTTGCTGCAACCCGAGAGTCGCGAGTGTTATCAGCGCTTGCTCGATCAGGGCTGGACCGATTCGCTGCGGCATTTGTATCCCGAGGATCGGCTCTATACGTTCTGGGACTACTTTCGCCAACACTGGCAAACCAACTCCGGCCTGCGCATCGATCATCTGCTGCTCAACCGGGCGCTGAGTCCGTATCTGCACGAGGCCGGGGTAGACGCCTGGGTGCGCAATGAGCCGCATGCCAGCGACCATGCGCCGACGTGGATTCGTATCGGTTCACGCAAGAAACGCTAGCAGGCGATTGGCGAAATCAATTGTCGAACACACTGCCCGATCCCGTATACATGGCGACCATCAACGCAGTGAACTGCGGCCCCATGCATAAGGACCGAGCAATGAGCGAGCCACGCCTGACGAATCTGAAGCTGTACCTGCAACGCCTGGGGTTTGCTGCGCCGCCGGCACCGACCCTGGAAACGCTGCGCCAATTGCAGTGGCGCCACACCGGCGTATTCCCGTTTGAAAATCTGGCGACGATCACCGGGGCGCCGGTACTGATCGATCTGCCGTCCATTGAAGAGAAAGTCCTGCTCGGTGGTCGCGGCGGCTACTGCTATGAACTGAACCAGCTGTTTTTTGCCTTGTTGCTTGAGCTGGGCTTCGACGCACGCGCCATCAGCGGGCGCGTAGTGATGAATCAGCCGGAAGGCAGTTGGACGGCGCGCACGCACCGCCTGACGCTGGTGACCCTCGACGACGTGCGTTACATCACTGACGTCGGTTTCGGCGGCATGGTACCCACCGCGCCGCTGCTTCTCGATACCGAGGCAGAACAAACCACCCCGCACGAACCCTATCGCATCGAAAAACAAGCGGATGGCTACATGCTGCGCGCCAACGTCGCGGGCGAATGGCGGCCGATGTACCTGTTCGATCTGCAACGCCAGGAAGACATCGATTTCACCATCGGCAACTGGTACGTCTCGGCCCATCCCGACTCTCCGTTTACCCAACGTCTGATGGCGGCGCGTACCGGTGATGGCTGGCGCAAAACCCTCAACAACGGCAGTTTCGCCCTCCATCGCATGGGCGCGAGCAGCGAGCGGCGCGAAATCACCGAGGTGGCGGCATTGATTGAGTTGCTGGAACAGGAATTCGACATTCACCTGCCGGACTTGCCGCAGGCACGGCATTCCCTCGAGCGAATGATCGTACCGGTTAAAGCCTAAGGCTTCGCGTCCGGCTCCAGCACCCGGCGAATTTCCACGGCCGCTGCCGACAATCTTTTCTCAAGACTCTTCAGGTCGGCGGCGGTAATGCCTTTGCTGAATTGCAGCGGATCGTCCTGATCGTGCTTTTCAGCATCGAGCAAGGCATGGCGCAGCGTGTTGTTGATCACCGTCTGATAACCAAACCCTTCGTTCTCCGCCACCGTGCGCGCGGCGTCGATAACAGCATCGTCGAGCATGATGGTGATGCGGGTTTTGCCCTTGGTGGACGCCACAGCGCCGCGTTTGCCCTGGGAGAAGTCATATTCGTCTTTCATCGGTCAAGCCTCCAGAAAATAGACGCAACGTTCGCTCGATGTGGCGACACGTGCAGAAATGATTCGAACGACATTCGGCTCGCGATAGCTGTATGCAACGACCAGCAAGCGTCCCTTGGCGTCGAGACCGAGGGTGATCCAGCGTTGTTCGTCGTGGTCGTTGTCTTCAACGGTTATTGCTCGTTCGTCGTAAAGGACCGCTTCGGTCTCGGCGAGGCTGATGCCCCTGTGCTTGAGTTTGTTGGCTGCGTTCTTGCTTTTGTCGAACTGAATATCGATTAACTGCATTATGCATACTTTATATGTATAAAAAAGAGCGAGCCCGCACCGTCGGTCGCCATGAATCGTTCAGCGTAGTGGGGGCGGGCGAAGAAGCCGGAGGGGATGTGTTGCCGGATTTGTGGGCGATGGGAGCAGCGGGCTAGAAGCTTGGGTGGCTAACTATCCATTTTGTGACTGGCAAGTTGTATACAACTCTATGGACATTTGTCCTGAGTATTGAATACAGTGTGCGCATAACAAAAACCAGGGAACCCCCCACCATGAAAACGCCCCATGTTTCACACCAACGGCCCGAGGACGAAAATCTCGGGGTCGGCGCGAATATGGCTTACGGCCTGCAACATGTTCTGACCATGTACGGCGGTATCGTTGCGGTGCCACTGATCATCGGCCAGGCGGCCGGCCTGTCGCCGGCGGACATCGGTTTGCTGATTGCTGCTTCATTGTTTGCGGGGGGGCTGGCGACGCTGCTGCAAACCCTCGGTCTACCGTTTTTTGGCTGTCAGTTGCCGCTGGTACAGGGTGTGTCGTTTTCCGGTGTGGCGACCATGGTCGCAATCGTCAGCAGTGGCGGGGAGGGCGGCTTCCAGTCGGTGCTCGGCGCCGTGATTGCGGCGTCGCTGATCGGCTTGCTGATCACGCCAGTGTTCTCGCGCATCACCAAGTTCTTCCCGCCATTGGTTACGGGCATCGTGATCACCACCATCGGCCTGACGCTGATGCCGGTGGCCGCACGCTGGGCGATGGGCGGCAACAGCCACGCGCCGGACTTCGGCAGCATGCAAAACATCGGTCTGGCGGCAGTCACGCTGGTGCTGGTGTTGCTGCTGAGTAAGGTCGGCAGCTCGACCATCTCGCGTCTGTCGATCCTGTTGGCCATGGTGATCGGTACGGTGCTGGCGGTGTTCCTCGGCATGGCGGACTTCTCCAACGTCACCACCGGGCCGATGTTCGGCTTCCCGACGCCGTTCCACTTCGGCATGCCGACGTTCCACTTTGCCGCGATTTTGTCGATGTGCATCGTGGTTATGGTGACACTGGTGGAAACCTCGGCGGACATCCTCGCCGTCGGTGAAATCATCGGCACCAAAGTCGATTCCAAACGCCTGGGCAATGGCCTGCGGGCCGACATGCTGTCTAGCATGTTTGCGCCAATCTTCGGTTCGTTCACCCAGAGCGCCTTCGCCCAGAACGTTGGTCTGGTGGCGGTGACCGGGATCAAGAGTCGTTTCGTGGTGGCCACCGGCGGTGTGTTCCTGGTGATCCTCGGCCTGCTGCCGTTCATGGGCCGGGTCATTGCGGCGGTACCGACTTCGGTACTCGGCGGCGCCGGTATCGTGCTGTTCGGCACCGTGGCAGCGAGTGGCATTCGCACGCTGTCGAAGGTGGATTACCGCAACAACGTCAACCTGATCATCGTCGCTACCTCAATCGGTTTCGGCATGATCCCGATTGCTGCGCCGAACTTCTACGATCACTTCCCAAGCTGGTTCGCGACCATTTTCCATTCGGGCATCAGCTCGTCGGCGATCATGGCGATCCTGCTCAACCTGGCGTTCAACCACTTCACGACCGGTAACTCGGATCAGCAGTCGGTGTTTGCGGCGGCGGAAGAGCGGACTCTGCGATATCGCGATCTGGATGCGCTGCGCGAAGGCGATTACTTCAGCGACGGCAAACTGCATGACTGCGACGGCAATGAAGTGCCAGTGATCGAGCCGGATGACCATGATCATGGGCATGGCGCGCCGAAAGTTCAGGTGAAGAGCAGCGAGCATGTCTGACGGCTGCAACTGAACAGGAAAGGGCCGATCTGTAGCGCAGATCGGCCCTTTTCGTTGGTAGATCAAAAGATCGCAGCCTGCGGCAGCTCCTACATGAGAACACCAATCCCTGTAGGAGCTGCCGCAGGCTGCGATCTTTTGATCTTTTCAAGCGCCCACAAAAAAGCCCCTGAATCTTGCGATTCAGGGGCTTTGCTATTTGGCTCCACAACCTGGACTCGAACCAGGGACCCAATGATTAACAGTCATTTGCTCTACCAACTGAGCTATTGCGGAATTGGTGCGTATGTTACTGATTCAAAAAGAGAAGTCAAGCGTGAGATGTAAAAAAATGCGATTCATCAGGATGGACGGTGGTTTGTCAGCGATTGGCGGTTACCAGAATCGCAACAGAGGTCTACCATGGCCGCCCGGAAGTGGTCACACGCGCTACCGGCCATCCGCCGAAAAAGGTATGCGCCATGAACTACACAGCCCGTAAAAAACAGGTGCTCGCATGAGCATCACGCAAATCAGCCTGCCCAAAGGCGTCGGCCCCCACGCCGAAAAACTCTTCGACGCAATTACCCAGGCCAGCACCGCTGAAGAACTGAACCGCGCCGGCGGCAAGGCAGAAGGTTTTGTCCTCGGTCTGGAAAGCGCCAAAGCGATCAAGAGCCAGATCGCCGAATCGATGTATGTCGCCTATGACGATGCCGCCACCCAGCGCGCCAGCGAACTGGCCTAACTGCCGAAGGTGATGGTGCCGAGCAGCAGTTTGGCGTAAGCCGCCGTCACCGCCAGTTGTACCAGCCACAATGCCAGGCCACCGAGAAACACCCCGGCCGCGACTTGCAGTACCAGGCTTTTTTCGCGCTTGGCCGGGGTGCGAGGGATGAAATCATCCAGATCGTCACGGTCGGCGCGCAGGTTGTCGTTTTTCATTGGGCTTCTCACAAGGTTCTCGGGTGTACACAAAAACCTGTAGGAGTGAGCCTGCTCGCGATAGCAGTGTGTCAGACAGTGATGCTTCGGCTGACAGGGCGCTATCGCGAGCAGGCTCACTCCTACAGTTTTGGATTTGTGTGCAGTTTAGAGGGAATGTTGCATTCCTTCGGACAAATAAAAAACGGGAAGCCCCAAGGCTTCCCGTTTTTCGTCACGCGGCGTTATCAGATGACCTGAACGATCGCGTCCGTCACAGCCTTGATGTTGCTCTGGTTCAGCGCTGCCACACAGATACGACCGGTATCCAGTGCGTAGATGCCGAACTCGTTACGCAGGCGATGCACTTGTTCAGTGGTCAGGCCGGAGTAGGAGAACATGCCGCGCTGACGACCGACGAAGCTGAAATCGCGGCCCGGTGCTTTCTCGGCCAACAGGGCAACCATCTGCTCACGCATGCCGCGAATGCGCAGACGCATTTCAGCCAGTTCCGCTTCCCACTGCGCACGCAGTTCCGGGCTGTTCAACACCGCAGCAACGATGCTTGCACCGTGAGTCGGCGGGTTGGAGTAGTTGGTGCGGATCACGCGTTTGACTTGCGACAGCACGCGCGCGCTTTCTTCTTTCGATTCGCTGATGATCGACAGGGCGCCAACGCGCTCGCCGTACAGCGAGAACGACTTGGAGAACGAGCTCGAGACGAAGAAAGTCAGGCCGGATTCAGCGAACAAGCGCACAGCGGCGGCGTCTTCGTCGATACCGTCGCCAAAACCTTGGTACGCCATGTCGAGGAACGGCACGTGACCTTTGGCTTTAACCACTTCCAGCACGTTGTTCCAGTCCGCCGGGGTCAGGTCGACGCCGGTCGGGTTGTGGCAGCAAGCGTGGAGGATGATGATCGAGCCGTTCGGCAGAGCGTTGAGGTCTTCGAGCATGCCGGCACGGTTAACGTCGTGGGTGGCAGCGTCGTAGTAACGGTAGTTCTGCACCGGGAAACCGGCGGTTTCGAACAGCGCGCGGTGGTTTTCCCAGCTCGGGTCGCTGATCGCCACAACGGCGTTCGGCAGCAATTGCTTGAGGAAGTCGGCACCGATTTTCAGGGCGCCAGTACCGCCGACGGCCTGAGTGGTGATGACGCGACCGGCGCTGATCAGCGGCGAGTCGTTGCCGAACAGCAGCTTTTGCACGGCCTGGTCGTAGGCAGCGATGCCATCGATCGGCAGGTAACCGCGCGAAGCGTGTTGAGCAGCGCGAACGGTTTCGGCTTCGATCACGGCGCGCAGAAGTGGAATTCGCCCCTCTTCGTTGCAGTACACGCCAACGCCCAGGTTGACCTTGGTGGTCCGGGTATCGGCGTTGAATGCTTCGTTGAGGCCCAGGATTGGATCGCGGGGTGCCATTTCGACAGCGGAGAACAGGCTCATTATTACGGCGGCTCTGAATGGAGTGTGGAGGGACGTGTCGCGCTCCAGCCGAATGCACTAGAGCGGTGCACAAACGGGGAGCTAGTATAGAGGCCATTACTGAGCGATGGCGACAGGCGAATCGGCTTTTACAGCAAGTTTTTCCGATTATTTCTTGACCGTTAGTCGATTGGCCATGTCAGAGTCTTTACCGGATGTAGGACGTTTGCCTTGAAAGGTGAGGCAATCGCCACCACATTGAGCACAATCCAGGTTTTTTCTTGCGCGACACCGGTCGTTTGCGGTCGTCCCCGTGGTGCTCCGCTTTGCTCGGAATGCCGCGATCCCAGAGGTGTATATGTCCGAATTCCAGCTCGTCACTCGCTTCGAGCCCGCCGGCGACCAGCCGGAAGCCATTCGCCAATTGGTCGAGGGCATCGAAGCCGGCCTGGCGCACCAGACGCTGCTCGGTGTGACCGGCTCGGGCAAGACCTTCAGCATCGCCAATGTCATCTCGCAGATTCAGCGTCCGACGCTGGTGCTGGCGCCGAACAAAACCCTGGCTGCGCAGTTGTATGGCGAGTTCAAGGCGTTCTTCCCGAACAACGCTGTCGAATACTTCGTTTCCTACTACGACTACTACCAGCCTGAAGCCTATGTGCCGTCGTCCGACACCTTCATCGAGAAGGACGCGTCGATCAACGACCACATTGAGCAAATGCGCCTGTCCGCGACCAAAGCCTTGCTGGAACGAAAAGACGCGATCATCGTCACCACGGTGTCGTGCATTTACGGTCTCGGTAGCCCGGAAACTTATCTGAAGATGGTCTTGCACGTCGATCGCGGCGACAAACTCGATCAGCGTGCGCTGCTGCGCCGTCTGGCCGACTTGCAATACACCCGCAACGATATGGATTTTGCCCGTGCGACCTTCCGTGTTCGCGGCGACGTGATCGACATTTATCCGGCGGAATCCGATCTGGAAGCGATTCGCATCGAGCTGTTCGATGACGAAGTCGAAAGCATTTCCGCGTTCGACCCGCTGACCGGCGAAGTCATCCGCAAGATGCCACGCTTCACCTTCTACCCGAAGAGCCACTATGTGACGCCACGGGAAACCCTGCTCGACGCCATCGAACACATCAAGGTCGAATTGCAGGAACGCCTCGAATACCTGCGCAGCAACAACAAACTGGTCGAGGCTCAGCGCTTGGAACAGCGCACCCGTTTTGACTTGGAAATGATCCTCGAACTGGGTTACTGCAACGGCATCGAAAACTACTCGCGTTACCTGTCCGGGCGTCCGGCCGGTGCCGCGCCGCCCACCCTTTACGATTACTTGCCGGCGGATGCCTTGCTGGTGATCGACGAATCCCACGTCAGCGTGCCGCAGGTTGGCGCGATGTATAAGGGCGACCGTTCGCGCAAGGAAACCCTCGTCGAATATGGTTTCCGTCTGCCTTCGGCACTGGATAACCGGCCGATGCGTTTCGATGAGTGGGAAGGGGTGAGCCCGCAGACCATTTTTGTTTCGGCGACGCCCGGCAACTACGAAGCCGAGCACGCCGGGCGTGTGGTCGAGCAACTGGTGCGCCCGACCGGGCTGGTCGATCCGCAGATTGAAGTGCGTCCGGCGCTGACGCAGGTCGACGATCTGCTGTCGGAAATCTCCAAGCGCGTGGCCATCGAAGAGCGCGTGCTGGTCACCACGCTGACCAAGCGCATGGCCGAAGACCTTACTGATTACCTCGCCGATCACGGTGTGCGCGTGCGTTATCTGCACTCGGACATCGACACCGTCGAGCGCGTCGAAATCATTCGCGACCTGCGCCTCGGCACGTTCGATGTGCTGGTCGGCATCAACCTTCTGCGAGAAGGTCTGGACATGCCAGAAGTGTCGCTGGTGGCGATTCTTGATGCGGACAAGGAAGGTTTCCTGCGCTCCGAGCGTTCGTTGATCCAGACCATTGGCCGCGCGGCGCGTAACCTCAATGGCCGGGCGATTCTCTACGCCGACCGCATGACCGGTTCGATGGAGCGGGCGATCGGTGAAACCGAACGTCGTCGCGACAAGCAGATCGCGTTCAACCTGGAAAACGGCATCACCCCGAAAGGCGTATTCAAGGACGTCGCCGACATCATGGAAGGCGCCACCGTGCCCGGTTCGCGCAGCAAGAAACGCAAAGGCATGGCCAAGGCTGCCGAAGAAAACGCCAAGTACGAAGCCGAATTGCGTTCGCCGAGCGAGATCACCAAGCGTATTCGTGCGCTGGAAGAGAAGATGTATCAGCTGGCACGGGATCTGGAGTTTGAAGCAGCGGCGCAGATGCGCGATGAGATTGCCAAACTGCGTGAACGCCTTTTGGCTGTTTGATTTGTGCTGTCTGGTCGGGCCTCATCGCTGGCAAGCCAGCTCCCACAAGGATTGATGGCGTACACGAAATTTGTGAACACCAAAGAAACCTGTGGGAGCTGGCTTGCCAGCGATGGGGCCAGACCAGGCACAGCAAATATCAGTGGGATTCCCCAGCCTTCAATCCTTGTGGCAATTTCTTGGTCAATAAGATCGCCAGCATGCTGACCCCCAGCGCAATCCCGACAAAGTGAAACGCATCGTTGTACGCCATGATCGCCGCCTGCTGATGGACGATCTCACTCAGCTTGCCCAGCGCCGCCGTGTCACTGCCAAACCGGTCCGTCATCGATGCCAGGCGCTCGGCCACCTGCGGATTGGTCGGCACCACCGCCTCGCGTAAATAATCGAAGTAAGTCTTGGTGCGCGCGTCCAGCAGCGTCGCCAGCAGAGCAATACCGATCGCACCGCCAAGGTTACGCAAAATGTTGAACAGACTCGACGCCGACCCCGCGTCCTGCGGCAGGATGTACGCCGTGGCAATCAGGGAAATGGTCACCATGATCAACGGCTGCCCCAGCGCGCGAATGATCTGAATCTGATTGAACTGCGGCCCGGCGAAATCCGGGTTGAGCACCCCCGACGAAAAACTTGCCAGACCAAACAAGCCAAACCCGAGCGTGCACAGCCATTTTGGCGAAATGAACTTCATCAGTTTCGGCACCAGCGGAATCAGGAACAACTGCGGCACACCCATCCACATGATCACTTCACCGATCTGCAGGGCGTTGTAGTTCTGGATCTGCGCCAGGTACAGCGGCAACAAATAGATCGAGCCGTACAACCCGACACCCATGCCCAAACTGGAAATACTCGATAAACCAAAATTGCGATTGCGCAGAATGCCAAGGTTGATCAGCGGATTGGGTTTGGAAATCTGCACGATGACAAAGGTGATCAAACTCACCAACGCAATACTGCCCAGCGTCACGATCAAACTCGATTCCAGCCAGTCCTTGCGATGGCCTTCCTCGAGAAAAACCTGCAAGCAACCGAGGCCGATGCCCAGCGTGAGGATGCCGGTGTAATCGGTGCTTTTCAGCAATTCCCAGTGCGCTTCTTTCTTTTCCAGCCCATACATCAACCCGGCGATCATGATCAGGCCCGGCGGGATGTTGATATAGAAGATGTATTCCCAGCCCCAGTTTTCCGTGAGCCAGCCGCCCAGCGTCGGGCCGATTGACGGCGCAAACGTCGCGGTCATGGCGAACATCGCCATGCCTTTGGCGCGGTGGTGTTCGGGGAGTTTGATCAGGGTGAGGGTGAATGCCAGCGGGATCAGCGCGCCGCCAGTGAAGCCTTGCATGGCGCGAAAGACGATCATGCTCTCCAGGCTCCAGGCCATCGAGCACAGCAGCGAAGACACCAGAAAACCCAGTGACACCCAAACCGCTAATCGCCGCGCCGAGAGCAATTGCACCAGCCACGCGGTCAGCGGGATCATGATGATTTCCGCGACCAGATAGGAAGTGGAAATCCACGAACCTTCTTCCAGCGTCGCCGACAGGGCGCCTTGAATGTCCTTGAGCGAAGAGTTGGTGATCTGGATGTCGAGCACGGCCATAAAGGCGCCGAGCATCACGCTCATCACTGCGATCCAATCGCGCCGGGTCGGTTCGCCGACCGGGCGGATCAGCGAATCACCGGCCATTGTCCGGGGCGTCTTTGATGTTCACGGTGGCGGTGGCGGACATGCCCGGGCGGATCTTGCCGTGCAGCGGGTTATCGGCTTTGAAGGTCAGTTTCACCGGAATCCGTTGCACGACTTTGGTGAAGTTGCCAGTGGCGTTATCCGGTGGCAGCAGGCTGAACTGCGCGCCGGACGCGGCGAACAGACTGTCGACCCGCGCTTCGATCGGCGTGTCGCCGTAGGCATCGAAGGTCAGCTCGGCTTTCTGACCGGGTTGCATGTGGCCGATCTGGGTTTCCTTGAAGTTGGCCTGTACCCAGATGTCTTCGTCCGGAACGATCGACAGCAAATAGGCGCCGGCCTGCACCACTTGACCATTGCGCGCGGCGCGTTGGCCGACCAGGCCGCTGATCGGTGCGTGGATTTCGCTGCGGGTCAGGTTGAGTTCGGCTTGCGCGAGATCGGCGCGGGCGTTGGCGATCTGCGCGTCGAGGCGTTTGATTTCAGCGTTCAGGGCGTTGACCTGTTGGCGCTGGCCCTGTGCATCCGCCTGCGCCTTGGCCACTTGCGAGCGGGCGATGTGGGCGTCGGCGGAGAGGGTGGTCACGCGTTCCTCGGAAACATAACCAGGTTTGCGCAGGGTTTCAGCGCGCGACAAATCCATCTGCGAGCGGCCAAGCGTGGCTTGGGTGGTCGCTACTTGCGCATCGCTGGCGGCGATCAGGCTCGATTGCTGGGTCAGTTTGCTTTGCGCTTGCAGGCGTTCGGCTTCGCGGGTGGCGAGGGCGGCGTTCGCGCGGTCTACCGCCAGACGGAAATCATTCGGTTCGAGGCGCACCAGCAACTGGCCTTTTTCCACGTGCTGATTGTCTTGCACCAGCACTTCATCAATGCGCGCGCCCAATTGGCTCGACACACGGGTGATCTCACCCTGGACATAGGCGTTGTCGGTGCTTTCATAAAAGCGTCCCTTGAAAAACCAGTGGGCGAAGAAACCCCCGGCAATCAGCAGGACGAGCAGCAGGAAAATCAACAGGCGACGCTTGAGTTGGGCAGGCATGGGCAAACTGTAGTCGAGGAATTGTAAGGAAAGTTATCAGCCGCTGAATCTCGCACACCGCCGATAAACGGTAAATGCCCCCGCTTGATAATCGGCCATTCGCCACGGCTTACGGGCATTACAGACGCAAACTTGGCTTAAATGCCCTGCCTGCTGGAGCGGGGCGGGTGTCGCCTGTTACCATTCGCCGCTTAATTGTTTTGCTTTTCATTCTTTTCGAGACATGCCATGACCACCGTCCGCACTCGCATCGCGCCATCGCCTACCGGGGATCCCCACGTAGGTACCGCTTACATCGCATTGTTCAACTACTGCTTTGCCAAGCAGCATGGTGGTGAGTTCATCCTGCGGATCGAAGACACCGACCAGTTGCGTTCGACCCGCGAGTCCGAACAGCAGATCTTCGACGCCCTGCGCTGGTTGGGCATCGACTGGAGCGAAGGCCCGGACGTTGGCGGCCCGCACGGCCCGTATCGCCAGAGCGAGCGCGGCGACATTTACCAGAAGTACTGCCAGCAACTGGTTGAAATGGGCCACGCGTTCCCATGCTTCTGCACCGCTGAAGAACTCGATCAGATGCGCGCCGAGCAAATGGCTCGCGGCGAAACACCACGTTACGACGGTCGCGCGCTGCTGCTGTCGAAAGAAGAAGTCGCGGCCCGCCTGGCGGCTGGTGAACCGCACGTGATCCGCATGAAAGTGCCGAGCGAAGGCGTTTGCGTGGTGCCGGACATGCTCCGTGGCGACGTCGAGATCCCGTGGGATCGCATGGACATGCAAGTGCTGATGAAGACCGACGGCCTGCCGACGTACTTCCTCGCCAACGTCGTTGACGATCACCTGATGGGCATTACCCATGTATTGCGCGGCGAAGAATGGCTGCCATCGGCACCGAAACTGATCTTGCTCTACGAATACTTCGGCTGGGAACAACCGGAGCTGTGCTACATGCCGCTGCTGCGTAACCCGGACAAGAGCAAGCTGTCCAAGCGCAAGAACCCGACCTCGGTAACCTTCTACGAGCGCATGGGCTTCATGCCGGAAGCGATGCTCAACTACCTCGGCCGCATGGGCTGGTCGATGCCGGACGAGCGCGAGAAGTTCTCGCTGCAGGAAATGGTCGATAACTTCGACCTCAAGCGCGTCTCGCTCGGTGGGCCAATCTTCGACATCGAGAAGCTGTCGTGGCTCAACGGCCAGTGGCTGCGTGATCTGCCGGTGGAAGAGTTCGCCAGCCGTCTGCAGACCTGGGCATTGAACCCGGAATACATGATGAAGATCGCGCCGCTGGTGCAGGGTCGCGTTGAAACCTTCAGCCAGGTTGCACCGCTGGGCGGGTTCTTCTTCGCCGGTGGCGTCAACCCGGATGCCAAACTGTTCGAATCGAAAAAGCTCTCCGGCGATCAGGTGCGTCAGTTGATGCAGTTGATCCTGTGGAAGCTGGAAAGCCTGCGTCAGTGGGAGAAAGACAACATCACCGCGACGATTCAGGCAGTGGTCGAATCGCTGGAGCTGAAACTGCGTGACGCGATGCCGCTGATGTTTGCTGCGATCACCGGTCAGGCGAGTTCGGTGTCGGTGCTCGATGCGATGGAAATCCTCGGCCCGGACCTGACCCGTTTCCGTCTGCGCCAGGCGATCGACCTGCTGGGCGGCGTGTCGAAGAAAGAAAACAAAGAGTGGGAAAAGCTCCTGGCCGCCATCGCCTGATAGCCTAACCCCCCTGTAGGAGCTGCCGCAGGCTGCGATCTTTTGATTTTGGCTTTTAAAAACCAGATCAAAAGATCGCAGCCTGCGGCAGCTCCTACAGGGCATGCTTTATCCCAAGTCCCGGATTTTCGGGAGGAGGGCGGTAAGTGATTGTTATGCCGACGAAAAACTTTGAAAAATTTCAAAAATAAGTTTGACAGGCTTTCGATACGCCCTTAAGATTCGCCCCGTCCTCAGCGATGACATCAACGATGAGGGGCTATAGCTCAGCTGGGAGAGCGCCTGCATGGCATGCAGGAGGTCAACGGTTCGATCCCGTTTAGCTCCACCAATTTTACACTTCAAGGCCTGGCCACACCGGCCTTGAAGCGATCAACACTCAGCGTTGATCAGTTGTATAGAAGGGTTTGCGTCCCCTTCGTCTAGTGGCCTAGGACACCGCCCTTTCACGGCGGTAACAGGGGTTCGAGTCCCCTAGGGGACGCCAGTTTTACAGAAGTGATGTTGCAAGATGTCACTCCGCCGCGAGGCGAAAAATCCGGGGCTTTAGCTCAGCTGGGAGAGCGCCTGCATGGCATGCAGGAGGTCAGCGGTTCGATCCCGCTAAGCTCCACCAATTTTACAGTTCAAGGTCTGGCCACACCGGCCTTGAATCGATCAGCACTCAGCACTGATCAGTTGTATAGAAGGTTTGTGTCCCCTTCGTCTAGTGGCCTAGGACACCGCCCTTTCACGGCGGTAACAGGGGTTCGAGTCCCCTAGGGGACGCCACGATTACCCGCTCTGCGGGATTTTATAAGGGTCATTCAATTATTGAATGGCCCTTTTGTTTGTCTGGCGTTTGGCCAATTCTCCTTTTCCTAAACTGTGCTTCAGACCAGCGGTCATATTCTTGACTTGCAGATTATTATTATGCGAATAATATTCTAGTCGTAATATTCGGAGGCAACGATGAACGATAAAAAAGCTCAAACCCGCGAACGCATCCTCAAGGCCGCCAGCTCCGCGCTGATCCAGCGCGGCCCGGCAGACCCAAGCGTGGGCGAAGTGATGGGCGCAGCCGGCCTCACGGTCGGTGGCTTCTATGCGCACTTCGAAAGCAAGGACGCGATGATGCTCGAAGCGTTCAAGCAATTGCTCGGTCGCCGCCGCGACCTGATTGCCGACATGGACAGCGAACTGACCGGCGAAGAGCGTCGCGCGCTGGTCGCAGCGTTCTATCTGTCGCGCAAGCACCGTGATTCCAGTGAGGCGGCGTGCCCTATTCCTGCCTCGATCGGTGAGTTGGGGCGTTTGCCGGATTCGTTCCGCCTCGCGCTGAACGAACACCTGGAATTGATGGTTGCGCAGTTGGCGTCCAGCCCTGAGGACACCGACAAAGCCCTGGCCGACATGGCCCTGATGGTGGGTGGTCTGGCGCTCGCACGAGCACTGGGCCCGGGTGATTTATCCGATCGATTGCTGCGCGCGGCCAAGTCGGCGGTGCGTTGACCTGAAGGCAACAGGCCTGAGGAGAGAGCGATGAACACGTTGAAGTGGGTTCGTGGCGTTAATGGCACCTTGGGCTGGATTGCACCGCAACGAGTGGCGAGCAAAATGCGCCTGGCGTTCATGACGCCGCGCGCGCTGCCACTGCGCGATTGGGAGCTGCCGATGCTGGCCAGTGCCGAGCGCATCACGCTGCGCTTCGGGCTTTCGGCATTGCGCTGGGGCCAAGGCCCTGCCGTGCTGCTGATGCACGGTTGGGAAGGGCGGCCCACCCAGTTCGCCGCGCTGATCACTGCACTCGTCGATGCCGGTTATACCGTTGTTGCACTCGACGGCCCGGCGCACGGTCGCTCACCGGGGCGTGAGGCCAACGTCGTCCTGTTCGCCCGCGCCATGCTTGAAGCTGCCGCCGAACTGCCGCCGCTGCAAGCCGTCATCGGCCACTCGATGGGCGGTGCCAGCGCCATGCTCGCCGTGCAATTGGGCCTGCGTACCGAAACCCTCGTCAGCATCGCTGCGCCGGCGCGAATTCTCGGTGTACTGCGCGGCTTCGCCCGCTACGTCGGTATGCCGCCCAGAGCGCGCTCCGCGTTTATCCGCCAGGTTGAGCAAGACGTTGGCATGCGCGCCGCCACGCTGGATGTCGCCCACTATCAACTGGATATGCCGGGCCTGATCGTGCATGCCGAGGACGACAATTTTGTCTCGGTCAAAGAGTCGCAACTGATCCATGAATCCTGGTTCGACAGTCGTTTGCTGCGTCTGGAAGGTGGCGGTCATCAGCGTGTGCTGGCCGACCCGCGCGTGATTGATGGCGTGTTATCACTGCTGGCCGGTCGCAGCCTTCAGGCGCGCCAATCGGCGTGAGCTCCGTTACACTGCCCCGGTTGAATAACTGACCGGGAGTGGGGCATGGGCTGGGATCGGGCAACGCCGTTTACCATTGATCTGCAAGTAGGCGCCGAGGACATCGACGGGCTGGGCCACGCCAATAACGCGGTGTACGTGACCTGGCTCGAACGCTGCGCCTGGCGCCATTCGCAGCGTCTGGGGCTGGATCTGGTCGAGTACCGGCGTCTGGATCGGGCGATGGCCGTGGTCCGTCACGAAATCGATTATCTGGCCGCCGCCTATGAGGGCGACGAGTTGCAATTGGCGACGTGGATCGTCGATTGGGATCAGCGCCTGAAAATGACCCGGCATTTCCAGCTCAAGCGCCCGAGCGACAACACCACGCTGCTGCGCGCGCAAACCACCTTCGTCTGCATCGAGCTGTCCACCGGCAAGCCCAAGCGCATGCCTGCCGAATTCATCGAAGGCTACGGCCCGGCGATCCAGCTCCCCGCCTGACCCGCCCTCTGCCTCGAACTCTGCTCTAACTCATGTAGGAGCTGCCGCAGGCTGCGATCTTTTGATGTTGTTTTTTTTAAGATCAAGATCAAAAGATCGCAGCCTGCGGCAGCTCCTACAGGGTTTCCGCTTTATGGCGGTAATCCAGTAAACTGCGGCACGTTTTTCTCTAAGTAGTGTTTCCCCATGCAAATTGCTCTGGCGCCCATGGAGGGGTTGGTCGACGACATCCTCCGCGACGTGCTGACCCGCGTTGGCGGCATCGATTGGTGCGTGACTGAATTCATTCGGGTCAACGATCAGTTGCTCACCCCGGCTTACTTCCACAAGTTCGGCCCCGAGCTGCTCAACGGTGCCCGCACGGCGTCCGGTGTGCCATTGCGTGTGCAATTGCTCGGTTCCGACCCGGTGTGCCTGGCGGAAAACGCTGCACTGGCCTGCGAACTCGGTTCCGAAGTGATCGACCTCAACTTCGGCTGCCCGGCCAAGACCGTGAACAAATCCCGTGGCGGCGCGGTACTGCTGAAAGAGCCGGAGCTGCTCAACCAGATCGTCGAGCACGTGCGCCGCGCGGTGCCTGCGCACATTCCAGTCACCGCGAAAATGCGCCTGGGCTTCGACAGCCCGGACGGCTCGCTGGTCTGCGCCACGGCGTTGGCCGAAGGCGGCGCCGAACACATCGTGGTGCACGCGCGAACCAAAATGGACGGCTACAAACCGCCGGCGCACTGGGAGTGGATTCCACGCGTGCAGGACGTGGTCAAGGTGCCGGTGTTCGCCAACGGCGATATCTGGAGCGTTGAAGACTGGCGTCGTTGCCGCGAAATCAGTGGCGTGGAAGACATCATGCTCGGCCGCGGTCTGGTGTCGCGCCCGGATCTGGCCAGGCAGATCGCCGCCGCGCGTGCCGGCGAAGAAGTGGTCGAGATGACCTGGGCCGAGCTGATGCCGCTGATCCAGGATTTCTGGCTGCAAGCCAAGGCGCAGATGACCGCGCGTCAATCGCCGGGCCGTTTGAAGCAATGGCTGGCGATGCTGACCCGCAATTACCCGCAAGCCACCGAACTGTTCACTGTGCTGCGTCGCGAGACCGAGCCTGATCATGTCTCGCGCTTGCTCGGTTTGCCCGTCGCCGAAGCCGCCTGATTCCGCTCGAAAAAATGCCCCGATACGTCGGGGCTTTTTTATGGGCGCTGCACACCGGCTTTGCCGCACGGCAGCGCTTTCTCTACAATCCGCCGCAGTTTTGCCGACCTCCCATTTCTCACTCGGTCGGCGTGGAGCATTTTTCATGGACGAGATTCAGCAGCGCTGGCTGTGGGCCCTGTCGGCGCCGATGGCGGCGCTCAATCCTGGCGCCGGGTATGACGACCCTGCTTTCTGCGACGACGCGTACATCAATCTGGAGCACAGCTGGGGCATTGATACCCGCCAGGAGCTGTTCGGCATGCTCAGGGGGATGACCGACGACGGCCACGCCAAACACCTCAGTGACGGTTATCTGGCCTGGCAGCGTTGCCTGCCGAGTGAATGGCCGACGCTGCTCGAGCGTCTCGACCCGCGTGAACGCATCCTGCATGAGTTTGCCAGCCGCACCTTCGATAGCTGCGGGGCCGGTGGGATTCTGTCTTGGGATTACGGGCGCATGGGCTTCCTCTTGCGCTGCGGTGTGCGCAACAAGTGGATCGATCTGGTCGAGAGTCAATGGCTGCATTCGCGCCTGGCCGTCAGGGCGCAATTTCACTACGACAGCTGGATGGCGTATTACCACGGCTTTCTTATCGGCCGGGCGTTCTGGTGCTGCCAGAACAAAAGTGATGATGCGCTGGCGTTCGAGCTGGATCGACAAGGGCAGACTGCGCATAACCTGCTGATCACCCGGGGTCTTGAGCAGAACATCCCGCAGTTTCTGCCTGACTTGCCTTGGCATATGGACATCGACCCGCCGCCGCGTCCGGCATCGCTCAAGGAGTTCGACTGGTCATGAGTTGCTGGATCCAACTGGGCATCGAGCCCACTGCCGACGAAACCCTGATCCGTGATGCCTACCGCGCACGCTTGCCGGCGCATCACCCGGAGACCGACCCCGAAGGCTTTCAAGCATTGCGCATGGCGTACGAAAAAGCCCTGCGTCTGGCCCGTGAAGACGACCTGGAAGAGAACGACGAGGAAGAGGATTACGCCGAGTTCGAGGCGCCAGACGCGCAGGTCGCCGAGCCCCCCCAAGCCTTCGTGGATTTCTGTGAACTGCTCGACGATCCTGCACGGCGCTTCAATATTGCCGCCTGGCAGGCGTTTATCCGCACGCTGGATCAATTGCCCCTCGATGACCTCGACGATCTCAGTTGGGGTTTCTACCACCGCATGACCGATGCCGGTTTGCTGTCGCATCAATGCGCGAACCTGCTGGCCGAGCGCATGGCCTGGGATCAACAGTTGCTTGATCTTGGCTACGATCAGGCGGAGCGGGTCGATGCGTTTCTGCGGCGGATAAAAACCCCGGACCCGTTCGATGTGGCGTTGATGAGCCATTGGCCGGAGCCCGCGCAGGTTGAAGCGTTGTGGTACGCCCGCAGCCTGGTGGTCACCTTCACCCAGCGTCCGCTAAACGAATTCCGCCATTTCGCCCTTCGACACACCTGCTTGCCGTTGCCGAACGATGAGGCATACATCAAACGTCTGCTCGCGCAGTTCACTCAGGCGGGCATCGGCGGGGAAGGGCTGCTGCAGTCCTGCATCGAACAACAGCGTCAGCACCCTGACGACCTCGACTGGCTGTACATGCTGGCCAGCCAGTACAGTTTGCAGGGGCTGGATGATCAGGCGTGGCCGTGCTGGATCCGCTTGTGGCAGGAACACCGTCATCCGAAAGCCGAAGGCCATTTGTTGGCGCTATGTGGCGAGCGTTCGCCGGACCTGCTGCCGTTGCTGATTCAAGCCTTCGATTGTGCCCGGCCTTTCAGTGCCTGGCCGCTTGATCTGGACGACGCCAGTCAGGCGTATGGCAGCCCGACTCAGCAACCACAGACCTTGTTGCGCTGGCTGGACGTCGGTCCTCTGCAACTACAGGGGCTGGCCGGGGCTTTTGTCGATTGGCGCCTGCACGATGACGAATTGCCGCTGGTGGCGCTGTTGCTCGGCGAGCATGCCGACCAGCGCCTGCAACGACTTTACCGGCATGCCTGGGCGTTGCACCGCGGTGACGTGCTGTTGTTGCAACAAGTGCTCGATGAGGCGTTGCCGCCGGACGCGCTTGAAGCGCTGGTGCTGAGCGGTTTCCAGTATCAGGCTGAGCAACATCTGCGCTGGCTGAAAAAATCGCCGATCGCGCGGGCGATGACCGCCTACACCGATCAAAACGCAGAATCGCCACAACTGCCTGTGGCGCAGACCAGCGATCAGTCGCACAGCCTGTGCCGAGGCTGGTTGCGCCGGTTGCGTCCCTACAGTCACGCCGCGCTCGCGCGCATTGACCAAGACTTCAAACTCAACGGCTCATACGCCGGCACTGACCTGTCGGAACTGACGCAGTTGCTGCAACTGGCTCAACTCGATGTGCTGTTGCCCGCACCGGAGGCGGGCGAAGGGCTGTGGCAATGGCACGCGCAAACGCTGTTTTTGCTGATGTTGCTGGGGCAGACGGAGCGTTGGTTGCCATTGATCGACGCGCGGATGCTGGAGTCGCTGGCATTCAACCCGGCCCATCCGCTCAGCCGCTTGCAGCCGTTGTTGCAGCGATTGCTGCGTGAACAGGGTCATTGCAGCGGCTTGCTCGGCCTGCTGCAAACCGAAGAGCCGGTGCAGGCGCTGCTGGCCCAGCAGATGTGCGGGGTTCAGGAGGCGCTGGACAGCCTGCGCTTGCTCAGCAACGACCGGTTGTTCCTGTGCATGCGCCGTGATCTGCGTGCTTTTGGCGACGACCTGCTCGGGCGGATGCTGCTGACGGGCGTGCTGTATCACACGTCATTGTTTGATGCCAAACAGCGGCGCTTTTTGCTCGACAGGATTACCGAAGTCGTCAACCCGCAGGAGTGGTTCGACGGTTTCCGGCACAGCTTGATCAAGGGCGAACCAGTGCGTCCGCCGCGTCAGGCGCTCGAAGACGAGGGCATCAACGACTGCGACGATTTTTACCTGGCGCTTGATGTGCTCAAGGATCTGGTCAGGTACGGCGACGCGGGCGTGCCACGGCAGAAGCACCTGATACGCCTGCAGCGGGCCAAGGACAATCAGCAGAACGGCCTGGGTGTGCGGTTTGCTTGCAGTGCGCTGCTGTCGTGGTCGGAGCGATTGATGATGGCCAAGGCCGAGGCGCGGCCGACATCGGCCATGGCGTTCTGGCGCCTGGGTTCGCGGCTGAGTCGCGAGGCCTTTGTCGGGCAAGTGCTTGGCCTGGTGCTGCTGACCCCGCTGGTCGCCGTGCTCAGTGGATCGACGCCGCCCGCCTTGGTGGTGCTGGTGCTCGGGGTGTTGATTCTGCTCGGCGCCATGCTGCGGCGCCTGCATGACATGGGCCGGGGTGTCGCGACCTTTCTGGTGTTGGCCGGGTTGACGCCAGCCTTGCCGTTTCTGCCGCTGGTGCTGTTCGGTTTTCCCGGGGAAAAACTGCCCAACCGCTACGGCATGCCCCCGGAAAGCTTTCGTGAAGACCCGTTGGCCGCCGGCTTGCAGGCGGCGCTGCGGCGACTCATCGGCTAGAAGCGCAGTTCATCCAGGGCGCTGTTGAGTTGTGAACGCTGGCTGGCAATCTCCGCCGGTTGTTGGCCGCCGAGCACGGCCGTGAAGCTGTGCAGCCATTCGGCAATGCGCTCGCGCTCGGTGCCCAGGCTCTGCATCCAGGCGCGTTCCAAGCGTGCCAGCAGCGTGCGGTTGGGCAAGGCATCACGTGGATGAACCTTGAGCGCGGCGAGCCGGTCGTGGCTGTTTTGCCGAGCCTCGTCATCCAGCCCGGTCGGGCTGCGGTCGATGCTGTGGCTGTGGCGCTTGCCGGTCTCCAGCAGCGTGACGTCGACCTCAAGCAGGCCATTGATGTCGTAACTGAAGCGCACGTCGAGTTCCTGGCGGTGTTCGGTGGGCGTCAGCGTGACATCGAAACCGTCGATGAAAATGTTGTCGCGCACCCATGGGCGCTCACCCTGATACACCGAGATACGGATCTGTTCCTGCTTGGGATAGGTGGTGCAATAGCGCTCCACCCGTGACGTCGGGATGATTGTGTTGCGCTCGATAATGGGCGAGAACGCGCCTTCGACGCCTCTGCCGCGCATCGTCTCGATACCCAGGGTGTAGGGGCAGACATCGGTGAGGATCAGCTCTTCTACCGCACCGTCGCGGGCCTTGCAGGCCGCTTGTGTCGCGGCGCCAAGGGCGACAATCGTGTCCGGGTCGAGGTGACGATACGGCAGGCGCCCGAACAGCGTGGCGACCATTTGCTGCACCGCGAGCATGCGCGTGGCGCCGCCGACCAGCACCAGGCTGTCGAGGTCGCGGGGTTTCAGTCGGGCATCGCGCAGGGCCTGTTCGATCGGTGCGCGCAAGCGTGACAGCAGCGGCTCCCAGATTTTCAGCGCGGCCGCTTCGTCCAGCGACCACTCGTAGACATTGTCGGCGTGGCGCCAGCTTAAATGCTGGACGCCTTCACCGAGATTGCACTTGAGTTGCTCCAGCGCATCGCCGAGGCTGGCCAGGCTGTGCGCGTCGATCATTGACGGCGTCAGTTGCCAGGTCTTGAGGCAGTCTTCGAGCAGCGCGGCGGTAAAGTCTTCGCCGCCGAGAAAGTTGTCGCCAGTCGACGCATGCACCTCGATCAGCGGCAGCGCGTATTCCAGCACCGTAACGTCGAAGGTGCCGCCGCCCAGGTCGAAAATCAGCGTGCGCTCGAATTTCTGCTCATGCAGCCCGTAAGCCATGGCCGCTGCCGTGGGTTCATTGATCAACCGTGTGACCGCCAGCCCCGCCAACTCGGCGGCGAACAGGGTGCGCTTGCGTTGTTCGTCGCTGAAATAGGCCGGCACTGAAATCACCGCCTCAGTGACCGGATGGCCAATAAACGCTTCGGCGTCCTGCTTCAGTGAGCCCAATACCAGCGCCGACAATTCTTCCGGGCTGAACGCGCGAGCGCCGAGTTCGACCCGTTTATCGCTGCCCATGAAACGCTTGAACGCGGCAGCGGTGCGATCCGGGTGGGTGGTCAGGCGGGCGCGGGCGGCTTTGCCGACCAGAATCGTGTCGTCTTCATCGAGGCTGACCACCGAGGGGGTCAACACGTCGCCGAGGGCGTTGCGGATCAATTCGGCGCGACCGTCGCGCCAGACGGCGATCAGGCTGTTGGTGGTGCCAAGGTCGATGCCCAGCAGGGCTGGGCGGGGGAGGGTTGCATCCTGCATGAAAGATCCCGAAACGGCGCAAAAAAAGCGACCCTACAGGTTGGCGCAAACGCTGGCAATTGCGGCTCTGTTGCAAGCTGCGCAGCGGCGAGTGTCAGGGCAGCAGCTTTTTCAAACCCTCCAGTGGCAGTGGCCGGCTGTGCAGGTAGCCTTGGTACAAGTGGCAGCCTAAACCTTGCAGGAACGCCAATTGCTCGGGGGTTTCCACGCCTTCGGCGATCACCTCCAGTTCCAGGCTGCGGGCCATGGCGACGATGGCGCGGATGATTTCGGCGTCATTCGGGTCGGTGGTGGCGTCGCGGATAAACGACTGGTCGATTTTCAATGTGTCGACCGGCAGGCGCTTGAGGTAAGTCAGCGACGAATAACCGGTGCCGAAATCGTCCATGGCGAAGCTCACGCCGAGCTTTTTCAGGCGGCGCATTTTGCTGATGGTGTCCTCCAGGTTCTGGATGACGATGCCTTCGGTGATTTCCAGTTTCAGCAGCGAGCAGGGCAGGCCGTGGCTGCTCATGCTGTGTTCGATGCGTTCGACAAAATCGTTCTGGCGGAACTGTCGTGGGCTGATGTTCACGCACAGGCTGAAGTTGAGCGGGTCGACCAGTTTCAGCGCGATCAGCTGTTTGAACGCGTCGCAGGCTTCGTCGAGGATCCACGTGCCGACTTCGAGAATCAGCCCGCTGTCCTCCAGCACCTTGATGAATTCGGTGGGCGATTGCGCGCCGAGCTCCGGGTGATTCCAGCGCACCAGCGCTTCGGCGCCGATGATGCGGTTGTCGCGGGCGTCGATCTGCGGCTGGAAGTGCACATTGAATTCGCCGCGTGACAGCGCCAGGCGCAGGTCGGTCTCCATGCGCAGCCGCTCGCTGGCCGCTTTCTGCATGGTGTTGTGGTACATCTGCGTGGTGTTGCGCCCGGAATCCTTGGCCCGATACAGGGCGATGTCGGCGCGCTTGAGCAGGTCGGTCGGGGTCGAACCGTGATCGGGAATCAGCGCCACGCCGATGCTCGGCGTCACTTGCAGGCGCTGACCGTCGAGGAACATCGGCTCGGAGAGCAACTCACGCAGGGTGTCGGCGAGGTTGCGCACTTGCGCGCTGACTTCATTGCGCGAGCCTTCGAGGCCGCTGAGCAGGACGACAAACTCGTCGCCACCGAGGCGTGCGACGGTATCTTCCATGCGCACACTGGCTTCGAGCCGCGCGGTAATGATCTTCAGCACCGTGTCGCCCACCGGATGGCCGAGCGAATCGTTGATGTGCTTGAAGTGGTCGAGGTCGAGAAACAGCAAGGCGCCGCGCAGGTTATGCCGTTTGAGCAGGGCGATCTGTTGGCTCAGGCGATCCATCAGCAAGGCGCGATTCGGCAGGTTGGTCAGCGGGTCGTGGTACGCCAGATGACGAATCTGCGCTTCGGCGTTTTTCAGCAGGCTGACGTCCCGCGCGGTCAGCAGCAGGCACGCGGTTTCATTGAGGGTGATCGGCTCGACTGAGACTTCCACGGTCAGCAATTCGCCGCGCTTGTTGCGCCCGAGCATTTCCTGATGGTGCACGCGGCCCTTGATCTGCAACTCGGCCAGCAGCGCCGAGCGTTGCTTCTCTTCGGCCCAGATGCCGACCTGATACACGGTTTTGCCCACCACTTCGTCGGCGCGATAACCGGTGAGTCGGCAGAAACCGTCGTTGACCTCCAGATAACGGCCGGTATCGCGCTCGGTGATGGTGATCGCGTCGGGGCTGGAGTGGAACGCCTTGGCGAATTTCTCTTCACTGGCCTTCAGCGCCGCTTCCGAGCGTTGTTGCTGGGTAATGTCGCGCAGGGTGGTGACGATGCACGGCTGGTCGCCGACGCTGATCTGCCGGCTGGAAATCACGCAGGTCAGCGACTGGCCGTCCTTGTGCTGGACGATGATCGCAACATTGCTCAGGCCTTGTTCGCGGATCACTCGCTCGATGCGTTGCAGGCTTTTCGCCGAGGCGTCCCACAGGCCGATTTCTTCGGCGGTGTGGCCGATCACGTCGGCGGCGCTCCAGCCAAAGGTCTGGCTGAAGCTGGAGTTGATCTCGATGAACTCGCCGCTGTCCTGACGGGTCACGCAAATCGGGTCGGGACTGACCTGAAACAGCGTGGCGAATTTCTCCTCCGACGCGACCAGCCGTTGTTCGCGTTCGACCTGATCGGTGATGTCCAGCAGGGTGCCGGCCATGCGCAGCGGCGCACCGTTGTCATCGCGATAGAGGCGGGCGCGGCTTTCCAGATAACGCGAGCTGCCGTCCGGCAGTTGCACGCGGTAGGTCAGTTGATAATTGCCCGCCGGGCCTTCGCGCAGGCTGCGATAGGCATCGCGCATGCTGTCGCGTTCCTCGCCCGGCACGCCTTCGAAAAACTCGTCGAACGACTCATGAAAGGGTTTCGGCTCCAGCCCGTGCAGTTGCGCAGCCCGTGCCGAGCCGTAAAGCATGCCGCTGGGAATGTGCCAGTCCCACGTGCCGAGCTGCGCCGAATCCAGCGCCAGGTCGAGGCGTTCCTGGCTGTCCTTCAAAGCGTGTTCGGCGGCTTTGCGTTCGGTGGTGTCGAGGAAGGTGCTGAGCAGATACGGCTGGCCTTCGAGTTCGACCTTCTGCGCACTGAGGATACCGTCGTGAATCTGCCCGTTGCTGGCGCGAAACTGCACCTCCATGCTGATCAGTTCGCCCTTGGTGTTGGTCTTTTTGACCAGTTCGGCGCGCTGCTCGGGGTGTACCCACAAGCCCAGTTCCAGCGTGGTGCGGCCAATGGCGCTCTGCACCGGCCAGCCGAACAGGCTTTCGAAATACTGATTGGCCTCGCTGATCAGGCCGTCTTCCTGACGCGTCAGCAAGACCATGTTCGGACACAGGTGAAACAGGGTGGCGAAACGTTTCTCCGAGCTGCTCAGCGCCTGTTCGCGTTGACGCTGGTGGGTGATTTCGCGAATCACCCCGATCATTCGGGGGCGGCCGTGTTTATCCGGCAGCAGGCTGCCGCTGATTTCCAGCCAGTGCAGGCTGCCGTCGGGCCAGCGGATGCGGTGGTGCATCGCTTGTTCCAGCGGTGCGCCGGCGATCACCGCGTGGAAGGCGCGAACGGTCTTGGCGCGATCTTCCGGGGGCAGCAGATCGAGGTATTCAAGGTCCGCCGGCAGCGGTTGCCGTGGATCGAAGCCGAACAATGCCTGGGTGCCCCGTGACCAACTGATCTGCCCGCGCTCGATGTCCCAATACCACGCGCCGAGCCGCGCGCCGTTGAGCGCGGCGAGCAATTGCGGCGCGCTCTCCCAGCTCTGCTCGGAATGACGCGGGTCAATCGCCTGGATACGCGGCATCGGCGGAATGCGGTCAACAGATTTCGGCATTGTGGACAGGCCTTGAGCTGATGGTGGCGTTAGGCACAGGGACAGCGGCTCTATAGGAGTAGCACAAGTTGGCCTTATGTCCCTGGCAGATCGATTTGTGCATCCAGCAAGGCCATAAAGGCTCTTGCCGCATTCGATAGCGTCCGTTCGGTGTGCAAGATATAGCCTAGCTGGCGACTGAGCTGTATGCCCGGCAAAGCGATGCTTGCCACCTGTTCATCGAGCATGGTCCGTGGCAGAACGCTCCAGGCCAGACCGATCGAGACCATCATCTTGATGGTTTCCAGATAGTTGGTGCTCATGGCGATGTTCGGCGTCAGGCCCTGAGCCTCGAATAAACGCTGCACGATATGGTGTGTAAAAGTGTTGCCGCCGGGGAAAACCGCCGGATGACCGGCAATGTCCGCCAGATTGACCGCGCCGTTATTGATCAGCGAATGCTCCGGGGCGACCACGAAATCCAGCGGGTCGTCCCACACCGGCGTGGCTTTCACCAGCGCGTGAGGCTCGGGCGCGAGGGTGATGACCGCCAATTCTGCGCGGCCATGGAGAATTTCCTCGTAGGCCACTTCCGAATCGAGGAACTGAATATCCAGCGCGACTTGTGGGTAACGGCGGGTGAATTCCCGTAAAAGCGGCGGCAAACGGTGCAAACCGATGTGGTGACTGGTGGCCAGGGTCAGGCGCCCGCTGACTTCGCCGGTCAAATTTGTCAGCGCGCGGCGGGTGTCATCCAGCACATTAAGAATCTGGTACGCCCGAGGCAGCAGGGCGCGGCCAGCCTCGGTCAGGCCGACTTCACGGCCCAGCCGATCAAACAGGCGCACCTTCAATTGCTGCTCCAGCCCGGCGATGCGTTTGCTGATCGCCGGCTGCGTCAGGTGTAGGCGTTCGCCGGCGCCGGAGAAGCTGCCGGTCTCGGCAATCGCGATAAAAGCGTTGAGGTTGGCCAGATCCATGTTCGTATTCCAGTTGGTTATCCAAAGCATAAAAAATATGAATTTGAGTTATTTAATCTAACCCCATAGGATCGGCCTCACAAGCCAAAGGGTTATTGATAAGCCCAGGGCATAGAAACAAGCTGATGAGGAACCGTCTGATGGCCGGCAAAACGCTCTACGACAAGCTCTGGGATTCGCATTTGGTCAAGCAGCGCGACGATGGCTCTGCGCTGATCTATATCGATCGTCACATCATTCACGAAGTGACCTCGCCGCAAGCCTTTGAAGGCCTGCGTCTGGCCGGGCGCAAGCCTTGGCGCATCGATGCCAACATCGCGACCCCGGATCACAACGTACCGACCACCCCGGAACGCAAGGGCGGCATCGAAGCCATTGCCGACCAGGTCTCGCGTTTGCAGGTTCAGACCCTCGACGACAACTGCGATGAGTACGGCATTGTCGAATTCAAGATGAATGACGTGCGCCAAGGCATCGTTCACGTGATCAGCCCGGAGCAGGGCGCAACCTTGCCGGGTATGACCGTGGTCTGCGGCGACTCGCACACCTCGACCCACGGCGCATTCGGCGCCTTGGCTCACGGTATCGGCACCTCCGAGGTCGAGCATGTGCTCGCCACCCAGTGCCTGGTCGCCAAGAAAATGAAAAACATGCTGGTGCGCGTTGAAGGGCAGTTGCCGTTCGGCGTGACCGCCAAGGACATCGTCCTTGCGGTGATCGGCAAGATCGGCACCGCCGGCGGTAACGGCCACGCCATCGAATTCGCTGGCAGCGCGATCCGCGATTTGTCCGTTGAAGGCCGCATGACCATCTGCAACATGTCCATCGAAGCCGGCGCCCGCGTAGGTTTGGTGGCAGCGGATCAGAAGACTGTCGACTACGTGAAGGGCCGTCCATTCGCCCCGAAAGGCGCGGAATGGGACATGGCCGTCGAAGCCTGGAAAGACCTGGTTTCCGACGCCGACGCCAAGTTCGACACCGTGGTTGAGCTCGACGCTACGCAGATCAAGCCGCAAGTCAGCTGGGGCACTTCGCCTGAGATGGTTTTGGCCGTTGATCAGAACGTGCCGGATCCAGCCAAAGAGATGGATCTGGTCAAGCGCGACTCGATCGTCCGCGCCTTGAAATACATGGGTTTGACCGCCAATCAGGCGATCACCGACATTCAGCTGGATCGCGTGTTCATCGGTTCCTGCACCAACTCGCGGATCGAAGACTTGCGCGCTGCGGCAGTCATTGCCAAGGGCCGTAAAGTCGCTTCGACCATCAAGCAAGCGATCGTGGTGCCGGGCTCGGGTCTGGTCAAGGCGCAGGCTGAGGCCGAAGGTCTCGACAAGATTTTCCTCGAAGCCGGTTTCGAATGGCGTGAGCCGGGTTGCTCGATGTGCCTGGCGATGAACCCGGACCGTTTGGAGTCCGGCGAGCATTGTGCCTCGACCTCCAACCGTAACTTCGAAGGCCGTCAGGGCGCCGGGGGCCGTACCCACCTCGTCAGCCCGGCCATGGCGGCGGCGGCAGCGGTGAACGGTCGTTTCATCGACGTTCGCGAATTGATTTAAGGAGCGCAGCATGAAAGCTTTTACTCAGCACACTGGTCTTGTCGCGCCTTTGGATCGTGCCAACGTCGACACTGACCAAATCATTCCGAAACAATTTTTGAAGTCGATCAAGCGCACCGGTTTCGGTCCGAACCTGTTCGACGAATGGCGTTACCTCGATGTCGGTCAACCGTATCAGGACAACTCCAGGCGCCCGCTGAACAAGGACTTCGTCCTCAACGCCGAGCGTTATCAAGGCGCCAGCGTGTTGCTGGCCCGCGAGAACTTCGGTTGCGGCTCCAGCCGTGAACACGCGCCGTGGGCGCTGGAAGAATACGGTTTCCGCAGCATCATCGCGCCGAGCTACGCCGACATCTTCTTCAACAACAGCTTCAAGAACGGCTTGCTGCCGATCATCTTGAGCGACGCTGAAGTCGATGAGTTGTTCAAGCAGGTCGAGGCCGAGCCGGGTTATCAATTGCAGGTTGATCTGCAAGCGCAGACCGTGACCCGTCCGGATGGCAAGGTGTACAGCTTTGAGATCGATGCGTTTCGCAAGCATTGCTTGTTGAACGGTCTGGACGATATCGGTTTGACCTTGCAGGACGGTGATGCGATTGCGACGTTTGAGGCCAAGCATCGGGTTAGCCAGCCGTGGTTGTTCCGCGACGCGTGATTGATTCGAGATTGATGTAGTCAGGGCCGGCCCCTTCGCTGGCAAGCCAGCTCCCACAGGGATTTGCGTTCTTCACAAAACCTGTGGGAGCTGGCTTGCCAGCGATGAGGCCGGAACAAGCACCATAAGATTCAAGGAAAGATCCCATGACCAGCACCGCCCAACACACTCAGGTCGTACAAAAGCAATTCGGTGAACAGGCCGCCGCCTACCTGAGCAGCGCCGTTCACGCTCAAGGCACCGAATTCGCCCTGCTACAAGCTGAGCTGGCGGGGCAGGGCGAGGCGCGGGTTTTGGACTTGGGTTGCGGCGCCGGTCATGTCAGTTTCCATGTCGCACCGCTGGTCAGGGAAGTGGTCGCCTACGACCTGTCGCAGCAGATGCTCGACGTGGTCGCCGCCGCTGCCGTTGATCGCGGTTTCACCAACATCGCCACCGTCAACGGTGCCGCCGAGCGTCTGCCGTTTGCCGATGGTGAGTTCGACTTCGTGTTCAGCCGTTATTCGGCGCATCACTGGAGCGATCTCGGCGTGGCCCTGCGCGAAGTGCGGCGGGTGCTGAAGCCGGGCGGTGTGGCGGCGTTCGTGGATGTGTTGTCACCGGGCAGCCCGTTGTTCGACACTTACCTGCAAAGCGTCGAAGTGCTGCGCGACACCAGCCATGTGCGCGATTATTCAGGCGCTGAATGGCTGCGCCAGGTCAGCGAGGCCGGTTTGCGTGTGCGCAGCACTGCGCGTCAGCGCCTGCGTCTGGAGTACACCACCTGGGTTGAACGCATGCGCACACCCGAAGTGATGCGCGCGGCGATCCGCCAGTTGCAGCAGTCGATGGGCCACGAAGTGCGCGAATATTTTGAGATTGATGCCGACGGCTCGTTCAGTACAGATGTAATCGTATTGATGGCTGAGCGATAAGAATTTTTCCGGGCGCGCCTCAGATGGCGCACCGACTGAAGACACGAGGAAAGCATGAGCAAGCAGATTCTGATTCTCCCAGGTGACGGTATTGGACCGGAAATCATGGCCGAAGCGGTCAAGGTTCTGGAACTGGCCAACGACAAATACAGCCTGGGCTTTGAGCTGAGCCATGACCTGATCGGTGGCGCCGCCATCGACAAGCACGGCGTGCCGCTGGCCGACGAAACCCTCGACCGTGCCCGCGCTGCCGACGCAGTACTGCTGGGCGCCGTCGGTGGCCCGAAATGGGACACCATCGAGCGTGATATCCGCCCTGAGCGCGGTCTGCTGAAAATCCGTGCGCAACTCGGCCTTTTCGGCAACCTGCGTCCGGCGATTCTGTATCCGCAACTGGCCGAGGCTTCGAGCCTGAAGCCGGAAATCGTTGCCGGTCTGGACATCCTCATCGTCCGTGAGCTGACCGGTGGCATCTACTTCGGCGCGCCACGCGGCACCCGTACTCTGGAAAACGGCGAGCGTCAGTCCTACGACACGCTGCCGTACAGCGAAAGCGAAATCCGCCGCATCGCCCGCGTCGGTTTCGACATGGCCATGGTCCGTGGCAAGAAACTCTGCTCGGTGGACAAGGCTAACGTGCTGGCGTCCAGCCAACTGTGGCGTGAAATCGTCGAAGAAGTGGCCAAGGATTATCCAGAAGTCGAATTGAGCCACATGTACGTCGACAACGCTGCCATGCAACTGGTGCGCGCACCGAAGCAGTTCGACGTGATCGTCACCGACAACATGTTCGGCGACATCCTGTCCGACCAGGCGTCGATGCTTACCGGTTCCATCGGCATGCTGCCGTCGGCCTCGCTGGACACCAACAACAAGGGCATGTACGAGCCTTGCCACGGTTCCGCTCCGGACATCGCCGGAAAAGGCATCGCCAACCCGTTGGCGACCATTCTGTCGGTCTCGATGATGCTGCGTTACAGCTTCAATTTGCAGGATGCGGCTGATGCCATCGAAAAAGCCGTCAGCGTCGTGCTCGACCAAGGGCTGCGCACTGGCGACATCTATTCGGCCGGTTGCAGCAAAGTCGGTACGCAGGAAATGGGCGACGCAGTAGTCGCCGCGCTGCGGAATCTGTAATCTCTCGGGCCCGCTGCGAAATTCAATACAAAGCAGCGGCCCACTTTTCAAGAAGGTGTAGTTGCGATGAAACGTGTAGGTCTGATCGGTTGGCGCGGGATGGTCGGTTCCGTGCTCATGCAGCGGATGCTGGAAGAGCAGGATTTCGATCTAATCGAGCCGGTGTTTTTCACCACTTCCAACGTCGGTGGCCAAGGCCCGTCCGTGGGCAAGGACATTGCTCCGCTCAAGGACGCTTACAGCATTGACGAGCTGAAGACCCTCGACGTGATTCTGACCTGCCAGGGCGGCGACTACACCAGCGAAGTGTTCCCGAAACTGCGCGAAGCCGGCTGGCAGGGTTACTGGATCGACGCAGCCTCGAGCCTGCGCATGAACGATGACGCAGTGATCATTCTTGATCCTGTGAACCGCAAGGTCATCGATCAGCAGCTCGATGCAGGCACCAAGAACTACATCGGCGGCAACTGCACTGTCAGCCTGATGCTGATGGGCCTGGGCGGTCTGTTCGAAGCCGGTCTGGTCGAGTGGATGAGCGCCATGACCTATCAGGCGGCTTCCGGTGCCGGCGCGCAGAACATGCGTGAACTGATCAAGCAAATGGGCGCGACCCACGCCGCTGTCGCTGATCAACTGGCCGATCCGGCCAGCGCGATCCTCGACATCGACCGTCGCGTGGCTGATGCCATGCGCAGTGAAGCGTACCCGACCGAAAACTTCGGCGTACCGTTGGCCGGCAGCCTGATCCCGTGGATCGACAAGGAACTGCCGAACGGCCAGAGCCGTGAAGAGTGGAAGGCTCAGGCCGAGACCAACAAGATCCTCGGTCGCTTCAAGAGCCCGATCCCGGTCGACGGTATCTGCGTGCGCATCGGCGCCATGCGTTGCCACAGCCAGGCGCTGACCATCAAGCTGAACAAAGATGTGCCGATCGCCGATATCGAAGGGCTGATCAGCCAGCACAACCCTTGGGTCAAGCTGGTGCCGAACAACCGCGATATCAGCATGCAGGAGTTGAGCCCGACAAAGGTCACCGGCACCCTGAATGTGCCGGTCGGCCGTCTGCGCAAGCTGAACATGGGCTCGCAGTTCCTCGGCGCGTTCACCGTGGGCGACCAACTGCTGTGGGGCGCGGCCGAACCGCTGCGTCGTATGCTGCGGATTTTGCTCGAGCGTTGATCGTTTGCAGCAATGAAAGAGCCCGTGCCTTGTGAGAGGTGCGGGTTTTTTTATGCCTGGGGTTTCTCGGGTGTTTGTACCGGCCTCATCGCTGGCAAGCCAGCTCCCACAGTGTTCAGTGTTGTACACAAGATTCATGCACAACACAGAAACCTGTGGGAGCTGGCTTGCCAGCGATGAGGCCGGTTGAGGCGCGGCAAATCCCCGGCAGAAATTGCCTGTGCGCCAGTCACCCGGTAAAGTGCCGCTCCCCCCGTTTCGCCAGAGGCTCGCTCCATGACCCAGACCCTAGATATTGCCGTGATCGGCGCCACCGGTACTGTCGGCGAAACCCTCGTACAGATTCTCGAAGAACGCGACTTCCCGGTCGGCACCCTGCACCTGTTGGCGAGCAGCGAATCCGCTGGCAGCTCGCTGCTGTTCCGCAACAAGAACGTGCGCGTTCGCGAAGTCGACGAGTTCGATTTCAGCAAGGTCAAACTGGTGTTTTTCGCTGCCGGCCCGGCCATCACCCTGAGCTACGCCGCGCGCGCGCATGCCGCCGGTTGCTCGCTGATCGACCTGTCCGGCGCGCTGCCGGCCGATCAGGCGCCACAAATCGTCCCTGAGGCCAACGCCAGCAAGGTCGACGGTTTGAAGGCGCCGTTCCAGGTCAGTAGCCCAAGCCCGTCGGCCACTTCGCTGGCCGTGGTGCTGGCGCCGCTGCTCGAGCTGATCGACCTGCAATCGGTGCATGTCACCGCCAATCTGGCAGTTTCCGCCCAAGGTCGTGAAGCCGTCACCGAGCTGGCGCGGCAGACCGCCGAGCTGCTGAACATGCGCCCACTGGAGCCGACCTTCTTCGATCGGCAGATGGCGTTCAACGTGCTGGCCCAGGTCGGCACGCCTGACGCGCAGGGCCACACGCTGCTGGAAAAACGCCTGGTGCGCGAGCTGCGTCAGGTGCTGGCGCTGCCTTTATTAAAGATTTCCGCAACTTGCGTTCAAGCCCCGGTGTTTTTTGGCGATAGCTTTAGCGTGACCTTGCAGTCAACGCAGCCTGTCGACCTGGTAAAGGTCAACGCGGCGCTTGAAGACGCAGCCGGTATCGAACTGGTCGAGGCGGGTGATTATCCGACTGCGGTCGGTGACGCGGTGGGGCAGGACGTTGTCTATGTCGGGCGCGTGCGCAGCGGTGTCGACGACCCGGCGGAACTTAATCTGTGGCTGACGTCAGATAACGTACGCAAAGGCGCAGCCCTAAACGCTGTGCAGGTGGCTGAATTGTTGATAAAAGACCTGCTGTAAAAGATACTTGGCAACAATTTGTCGACTGATTCTAGGTGAGCGCTATGCTTGCCCAGATTGCTTGATAACGTGTCACCCTCCGGGACTTTCCGGGGCATCAAAGAAATGATCGCGCGCGGCATGTGTC
Source organism: Pseudomonas sp. SM4 (assembly GCF_051913165.1). Classification (NCBI taxonomy): domain Bacteria; kingdom Pseudomonadati; phylum Pseudomonadota; class Gammaproteobacteria; order Pseudomonadales; family Pseudomonadaceae; genus Pseudomonas; species Pseudomonas sp. SM4. Next base: position 100,636 of record NZ_JBODOE010000019.1, read on the forward strand.
GTCGTCGCGCGCAATGCCTTACGGCAGCGGTGTTCAATATCTTCTCGCTGGCCGAGGAACGTTCAAACAAAGGATGAGGCTATGGTTCAAGTTCGCAAACTGGTGTTAGCAATAGCGGCCGCCTCGGCGCTGTCCTCCGGTATGGCGCATGCCCTCGGGCTCGGGGAGCTGACCCTGAAGTCGACCCTGAACCAGCCGCTGGTGGCTGAAATCGAGCTGCTCGACGTCAAGGATCTCACCGCTGCCGAAGTGGTGCCGAGCCTGGCTTCACCCGAAGATTTTGCCAAGGCCGGCGTTGATCGCCAGGCCTTCCTCAACGACCTGACCTTCACCCCGGTGCTCAACGCCAGCGGCAAAAGCGTGCTGCGCGTCACTTCGAGCAAGCCGCTGTCGGAGCCGATGGTGAAATTCCTCGTGCAGGTGATGTGGCCGAACGGTCGTCTGCTGCGCGACTACAGCGTGCTGCTCGATCCGTCGAAGTTCTCGCCGCAGACCGCTGACGCTGCCGCACAACCGGCGCCGTCGCAGACCATCACAGCGCCAACCACTGGCGCCACGCACCCGACGCAATACACCACCACGCCACGCGATACCCTGTGGGAAATCGCCGCGAAGGCGCGCACCGGCGGTTCGGTGCAGCAGACCATGCTGGCGATTCAGGCGCTGAACCCGGATGCGTTCATCGGCGGCAACATCAACCGCTTGAAAACCGGTCAGGTGCTGCGTCTGCCGGATTCGGTGCAAAGCACCGCGCTGCCGCAGTCCAAAGCAATTGCTGAAGTCGCCGCGCAGAACGAAGCCTGGCGCACGGGTCGTCGTTATGTGGCTAAGCCAGGCACTGGTCAGCAGCAACTTGATGCGACCAACCGCGGTCGTGCAAACACCGGCGCTGCCCAGAACGCTCAGGACAATCTGAGCCTGGTCTCTGCCGAAAGCGCTAAAGGTCGCGGCAAAGGCCCGGCCGGTGATGCCAAGGCGCTGAGCAACAAATTGGCGGTCACTCAGGAAAACCTCGACACGACCCGTCGTGACAACGAGGAACTGAAAAGCCGCATGTCCGATCTGCAAAGTCAGCTGGATAAGCTGCAAAAACTGATTGAGCTGAAAAACAACCAACTGGCGAAACTGCAGGCAGAAGGGTCGGGTACGGCGCCGGCCGCCAACCCTGCCGCTCCGGCGGTGCCTGCGATTACGGCTGAACTGGCCGCCACACCGCCGGCCACTCCGGCGGACGCGGCGCCGACACCGGAATCGGCGATTGCGCCACCGGCCGAAACGCCCGCTGAAACACCGGTTACGCCAGTGGTCGAGCCGAAACCGGCAGTCGATGACGAGAAAACCTTCAATGAGCTGCTGACCAACCCGATCCTGCTGGGCCTGGTCGGTGGCGGCGCTGTTGTGCTGCTGCTCTTGCTGTTGCTGCTGGCACGTCGCCGCAAAGCCCAGCAGGAAGCCGAAAAGCACCTGCGCATGGCTCGCGCCCTGTCTGAAGAGCAAGAGTTCTCTGCCGAACAGGATTTGCCGGAAAGCAGCTTCGAAGGTCTGGAAACTCCGGCGGCGAGCGTCAAGCTCAACACCCCGGCGCCAGCCCCTGCTGCTGCGGTAGTCGCCCCGATCGTGATGGCTGAGCCGATTGCCGCGCCGCTGGTGGCGCCGGCCGCCGAACGCTCCGACGACGTACTCGACAAGGCGCAGTCGCACATCAATGCCGGTCGCCTGAACCAGGCGGCCGCGCTGCTGGAGGAGGGCGTCAGCCTCGAGCCGCAGCGCAGTGATCTGCGTCTGAAGCTGATGGAAGTCTACGGTCAGCAGGGCGACCGCGATGCGTTCGTCGGTCAGGAGCGTCAACTCGTGGCCAATGGCGACAACTTCGCCAAGGTCGAAGAGCTGAAGAGCCGCTTCCCGGCGATGGCTGTTGCCGTTGCTGCTGCCGGTGGCCTGGCCGCTGCCGCCGTGGCTGCCGAGCTGGACGCGCAATACGTCAAGGATCTGCTGCTGGATGAGCCTGAAGCACCTGCGCCGGCACCGGTTGAAGATGACCTGGACAGCGCGTTTGACCTGAGCCTGGACGATCTCGACAACATCACGCCGGTAGAGCCTGCGCCGGTCGTCGAGCCAGAAGCGCCGGTTGAACTGGATGCCCCGGTCGAGCTGGACGAATTCCCGGCGGACGACGATCTGAGCTTTGAATCGGTGCTGCAACAGCAGACCGAAATCAAAGAGAATCTGGACGACTTGTCGGACTTTGACCTGGATCTGGACCTCGGCGCCGAACCTGCTCCGGCCCCTGCGGTGGATCTGGCGGACGATGACTTCCTGCTGGATCTGGACGAGGGCGTGAAAGATCTGTCGCCGGTCGAACCGCCGGTCGTGGCTGACGTGCCGCAGGATGATCTCGAGTTGCCGGCCGATTTCGACCTGTCGCTGGCCGATGAAATGGACAGCAACCCAGCAGCCGAACCGGATGCCTTCTCGGCTGAGCTGGACGACGTCAACGCCGAACTGGATCGCCTGTCGCAAAGCATCGCCGAACCGACCTTTACCGAAGCCGATGCGGCGGTGGGTGGTGATCTGGGCGAAGATGATTTCGACTTCCTTGCCGGCACCGACGAAGCGGCGACCAAGCTCGATCTGGCCCAGGCCTATATCGACATGGGCGATAACGACGGTGCGCGTGACATCCTCAACGAAGTGTTGACCGAGGGTGACGAGAAGCAGCGTGGCGAGGCCAAGGACATGCTCTCGAGCTTGTAATCAGTCCAGCGGTAAACAAAAACGGCAGCCCATTGAGGCTGCCGTTTTTGTTTGGTTTCTAAGGTCAAAAGATCGCAGCCTTCGGCAGCTCCTGCATGAGATCGCATTCCCCTGTAGGAGCTGCCGAAGGCTGCGATCTTTTGATCTTCAAACTGGCATCCCTGAACCACAGCCTTATAATGCCCGCCTTTGCAAAAACAGCAGGCTGTCCCACCTTGGCAAACATAGATAACCCGGTCGCCGAAATGGCCCCCGAGGGCTTTTACCGCGTAGCGCTGGGCGTTGAGTACAAAGGCTCGCGCTACAGCGGCTGGCAGCGTCAGCTGACCGGTGTGAAAACGGTGCAGGAAGAGCTCGAAAAAGCCCTGTCGAAAGTCGCCAATTCGCCGGTCTCCTTGCAGTGCGCCGGGCGCACCGATGCCGGCGTGCATGCCTGCGGACAAGTGGTGCATTTCGATACCACGGTCGATCGTTCGCTGAAAGCCTGGGTCATGGGCGCCAACATCAATCTGCCCCATGACATCAGCGTCAGTTGGGCGCGGGTGATGCCGGCGCATTTTCATGCGCGCTTCAAAGCTATCGCGCGGCGTTATCGCTATGTGATCTACAACGATCAGATCCGTCCGGCGCATCTCAACGAAGAAATCACCTGGAACCACCGTCCGCTGGACGTCGAGCGCATGGCCGAGGCCGCGCAATACTTGATCGGCACCCACGATTTCAGTGCGTTCCGCGCCGGCCAGTGCCAGGCCAAATCGCCGATCAAGAAGATGCATCATCTGCGCGTGACCCGTCACGGCAAGATGATCGTGCTCGACATCCGCGCCAATGCTTTCCTGCATCATATGGTGCGCAACATCGCCGGCGTGCTGATGACCATCGGTGCTGGCGAGCGCCCGGTGGAGTGGATGAAAGAAGTCCTGGAAAGTCGTGAGCGCCGTTCCGGTGGGGTGACTGCGCATCCTTACGGTTTGTATCTGGTGCAGGTCGAGTACCACGACGAGTTCCCGTTGCCTGAGCGTTTTATCGGCCCGCATTTCCTCACGGGCTTCTCGGAACTTGACGGCTGACGCCCACGAACGCTTTTGTTACCATCCGGGACTTTCCCGGATTTTACCTTGGAGTTTTTCTCGACATGTCTGCCGTTCGCAGCAAGATCTGCGGGATTACCCGCATAGAAGATGCGCTGGTCGCCGTCGAGGCCGGGGCGGATGCGATCGGATTCGTGTTCTACGCCAAGAGCCCGCGTGCGGTCAGCGTGCAGCAGGCACGAGCGATCATCCAGGCGTTGCCGCCGTTTGTGACCACCGTGGGCCTGTTCGTCAACGCCAGCCGCTGCGAGTTGGGGGAAATCCTCGATGCCGTGCCGCTGGATTTGCTGCAGTTTCATGGTGATGAAGTCGCTGAAGATTGCGAAGGCTGGCATCGTCCGTACATCAAGGCGCTGCGGGTCAAGGCCGGTGATGATATTGCGGCCGCCGTTGATGCCTACCCGAGCGCCAGTGGCGTGCTGCTCGACACATATGTCGAAGGAGTGCCCGGCGGAACCGGTGAGGCGTTCGACTGGTCATTGATTCCGCAAGCTTTGAGCAAACCGTTGATTCTGGCCGGGGGCCTGACCCCGGAAAACGTTGCGGACGCCGTGGCCCGGGTAAAACCCTATGCCGTAGACGTCAGTGGCGGGGTGGAAGCGAGCAAAGGCATCAAGGATCACGCAAAGATCCGCGCATTTATCAAAGCAGTAAAAGACAAATAGGAACCTGCAGGAACCTGCAGGAGCCTGTAGGAGCTGACGAGTGCAACGAGGCTGCGATCTTTTGATCGTAAAAAACAAGATCAAAGGATCGCAGCCTCGTTGCACTCGTCAGCTCCTACAGAGCGGCGGTGCCGATATTGATGTGACGGCTGGCAGTCTGCCGCCGTCCATCAATGCACTTGCACAAAGCAGGCGCGGCTGAGGGTTTGTGAAGGGCACGCAGGTCATGTTTCGCGCTGACCGTGGCCATTCATCGACCATCGCCACACACATGAATTTAGCTGAAGGGCATACGCGGGGCTGCGAACCAGAGCGTTCGGGCCGCCGGTACTGGAGAAAGAAAGCATGAGCAACTGGTTAGTAGACAAACTGATCCCTTCGATCATGCGTTCCGAGGTCAAGAAGAGCTCGGTCCCTGAAGGTCTGTGGCACAAATGCCCGTCTTGCGAGGCGGTGTTGTATCGTCCAGAACTGGAAAAGACCCTGGACGTTTGCCCCAAGTGCAACCACCACATGCGCATCGGCGCACGTGCGCGCATCGACATCTTCCTCGATGCCGAAGGTCGCAACGAACTGGGCGCCGATCTGGAGCCGGTTGACCGTCTGAAATTCCGCGACGGCAAAAAGTACAAGGATCGTTTGGTCGCTGCGCAAAAGCAGACCGGCGAAAAAGACGCACTGATCTCCGTCAGCGGCACCCTGCTGGGCATGCCGGTGGTGGTTTCGGCCTTTGAATTCAGCTTCATGGGCGGCTCGATGGGTGCCATTGTTGGTGAGCGCTTTGTACGTGCCGCCAACTACGCGCTGGAAAACCGCTGCCCGATGATCTGCTTCGCCGCTTCCGGCGGTGCGCGCATGCAGGAAGCGCTGATCTCGCTGATGCAGATGGCCAAGACCTCGGCGGTACTGGCACGTCTGCGTGAAGAAGGTATTCCGTTCATTTCCGTGCTGACAGACCCGGTTTACGGCGGTGTTTCCGCCAGTCTGGCAATGCTTGGCGACGTGATCGTCGGTGAGCCAAAGGCCCTGATCGGCTTCGCCGGTCCGCGCGTTATCGAGCAAACCGTGCGTGAAAAACTGCCGGAAGGCTTCCAGCGCAGCGAATTTCTGCTGGAACACGGCGCGATCGACATGATCATCCATCGTCAGGAACTGCGCCCTCGTCTGGGTAACCTGCTGGCACAAATGACTGGCAAGCCGACGCCGAAATTCGTTGCTGCGCCAATCGAGCCGATCGTGGTTCCACCGGTCCCTGCTGGCCTATGACCGAGCGCACCCTTGGCGAATGGCTCGCCTACCTTGAGCAGTTGCATCCGTCGGCCATCGACATGGGCCTGGAGCGTTCGCAACAGGTAGCGTCCCGGATGGGGCTGGGCCAGCCGGCGCCTCGGGTGATTACGGTCACCGGCACCAACGGCAAGGGTTCGACCTGCGCTTTCGTGGCTTCCTTGCTGCGGGCGCAGGGCCTGAGCGTTGGTGTCTACAATTCTCCGCACCTGCTGCGTTACAACGAGCGGGTGCAGCTCAATGGCGTCGAAGCCACTGACGCGCAGTTGTGCGATGCCTTTGCTGCGGTCGAGGCCGGGCGCGGCGACACTTCCCTGACTTACTTCGAAATGGGCACCCTGGCGGCGTTCTGGCTGTTTCAACAGGCAAAACTTGACGCTGTGGTGCTCGAAGTCGGTCTGGGCGGGCGTCTGGATACCGTTAACGTGGTCGATGCCGATATCGCGCTGGTCACCAGTATTGGTGTCGATCACGCCGATTATCTGGGCGACACCCGTGAATCCGTGGCGTTCGAGAAGGCCGGGATCTTCCGTCAGGGCAAGCCTGCCCTGTGTGGCGATCTGAATCCGCCGCAACCGTTGCTCGACAAGGCGCGTGAGCTGGTCTGTCCATTTTTCCTGCGGGGTCGTGATTTCGATCTCGGCATCACTGATCAGCACTGGCAATGGCGCGGTACCGATGCGCAAGGACAGGCAGTTGAGCTGTTTGACCTGCCGCTGCTGGATCTGCCGATGGAAAACGCCGCGCTGGCGTTGCAGGCTTACTTGTTGCTTGGTTTGCCGTGGAATCCGCAGCAGATCGTCGCTGCTTTGCAGGCGACTCGCGTGGTCGGTCGTCTCGATCGCCGCTCGTTCGAGTGGAACGGCAAGCGCCTGAATTTGTTGCTGGATGTTGGTCACAATCCGCATGCTGCCGAGTATCTGGCCCGTCGTCTGGCCTCGCGGCCGCCGGTGGGCAAACGCCTGGCGGTGTTTGGTCTGCTGGCCGACAAGGATCTGGATGGTGTTGTCGGCGAATTGAATGCTAGTGTCGAGCACTGGGCGGTGGCGCCGCTGGATTCGCCGCGTGCGCGCCCGGTGGCTGAATTGCAGGCGGCATTGCAGAACCTTGGCGCGTCGGTCACGTCTTACGACAGTGTCGCGGCTGCGCTGGAAGGGCAGTGCGCCGTAGCGACCAGCGACGACGAGATTCTGTTGTTCGGATCATTTTATTGTGTCGCCGAGGCCCTTGAATGGTTGGCCCGGCGCTCCACGGAGGAAGCGGCAAATGGCTTTGCTGGATAAAGCGTACAAGCAGCGCATGGTTGGCGCGTTGGTGCTGGTGGCGCTGGCGGTGATTTTTCTGCCGATGTTGTTTACCCGTGAGGATGAGCAGCGTCAGGTGACTGTCGATGCGCCGGCCGCTCCGCAAGCGCCCGTGGTGCCACAGGTGCAAATGGAGGCCGTGGCCGTGCCTGAGCCGCAAACCCTGCCGCAAGAGCCGGTGCCGACGGATGAAGAAGTCGCGCAAGACACGGCGCCTGCTGCACCTGTTGCGCCGACGCCAGCACCGACTGCGCCTATTTTGATCGCCAAGCCCGCTGCGCCGCCTGCGGTGGCCAAGCCGATTCCGGCGCCTGCTCAGCCAATCACAGCTTCCTCGTCCAAGCCTGACACCACGCAAAGTCGCGTCGATGCCAACGGCCTGTCGGTAAGCTGGTCGGTGCAGTTGGCCAGCCTGTCGAGCCGCGCCAGTGCCGAAAGCCTGCAGAAAACCCTGCGCAGCCAGGGTTACAACGCCTATATCCGTTCCGCCGATGGCAAGAATCGGGTATTTGTCGGGCCGCTGATCGAGCGCGCCGAAGCCGATCGTCTGCGTGATCTGTTGGGTCGTCAACAGAACCTCAAAGGGTTTGTCGTGCGTTTCCAGCCTGAGCGCGGCTAAAAACTATCGCTTCGATTGAAATGCACTGACAATCGCAGCTTACCGAGAGGCATGCGCTCTGCTAAAATGCGCCGCCTTATCCGTCTGTAGGCTGCACTGTGCCATTTACCTGGGTTGACTGGGCGATCGTTGCAATCATCGCCATCTCCGCTTTGATCAGTTTGAGCCGCGGCTTCGTCAAGGAAGCATTATCGCTGGTGACCTGGATCATCGCAGGAGCCGTCGCCTGGATGTTCGGTGGCTCATTGTCCGAGTACCTCGCCGGATACATCGAAACCCCATCGGCTCGCGTGATCGCGGGCTGTGCCATCATGTTTGTCGCCACACTGATCGTGGGCGCAATGATCAATTATCTTATCGGCGAGTTGGTTCGCGTCACCGGGTTGTCCGGGACCGATCGATTCCTCGGCATGGCCTTCGGCGCAGCGCGTGGCGTGTTGCTGGTGGTCGTGGCGGTCGGGCTGTTGAGCCTGGGGCCGGTACAGCAGGACGGGTGGTGGAAAGAATCCCAGCTCGTTCCCAAGTTTCTATTGGTCGCCGACTGGTCCAAAAACCTGATCCTCGGGTGGAGCAGTCAGTGGCTTGCCAGCGGAATCAGCGTACCCGCTGATCTTCCGTTCAAGGAGCAACTCTTGCCGTCGGCGAAAACGCCTCAGTGAGTGTTGTTCAGTTCAGATCCATTAAGTAGGGGTTGCGTCGCATGTGTGGCATCGTCGGTATCGTCGGTAAGTCGAACGTCAATCAGGCGCTGTATGACGCGCTAACCGTGCTCCAGCACCGCGGCCAGGACGCTGCCGGTATCGTCACCAGCCATGATGGCCGGTTGTTCCTGCGCAAGGACAATGGTCTGGTGCGTGACGTGTTTCAACAGCGTCACATGCAGCGCCTGGTTGGCCACATGGGCATCGGGCACGTCCGTTACCCGACCGCGGGCAGCTCGACTTCGGCTGAAGCCCAACCGTTTTACGTCAACTCGCCTTACGGCATCACCTTGGCGCACAACGGTAACCTGACCAACGTTGAACAGTTGGCCAAAGAGATCTACGAATCCGACCTGCGTCACGTCAACACCAGTTCCGACTCGGAAGTGCTGCTGAACGTGTTCGCTCACGAGCTGGCCCAGCGCGGCAAGCTGCAACCGACCGAAGAAGACGTGTTTGCCGCGGTGACCGACGTGCACAACCGTTGCGTCGGCGGTTACGCGGTAGTCGCCATGGTGACCGGTTACGGCATCGTCGGTTTCCGTGACCCGCACGGCATCCGTCCAATCGTGTTCGGTCAGCGTCACACTGACGAAGGCGTCGAGTACATGATCGCCTCGGAAAGCGTTTCCCTGGACGTCCTCGGTTTCACCCTGATTCGCGACCTGGCTCCGGGCGAAGCGGTCTACATCACTGAAGACGGCAAGCTGCACACCCGTCAGTGCGCGACCAACCCGTCTTTGACCCCGTGCATTTTCGAACACGTCTACCTGGCGCGTCCGGATTCGATCATCGACGGCGTGTCGGTCTACAAGGCTCGTCTGCGCATGGGTGAGAAGCTCGCCGAGAAGATCCTGCGCGAGCGTCCAGAGCACGACATCGACGTGGTCATCCCGATTCCTGACACCAGCCGTACCGCGGCCCTGGAGCTGGCCAACCACTTGGGCGTGAAATTCCGCGAAGGTTTCGTCAAGAACCGTTACATCGGCCGTACCTTCATCATGCCGGGCCAGGCGGCTCGCAAGAAATCGGTGCGTCAGAAGCTCAATGCCATCGAGCTGGAATTCCGCGGCAAGAACGTGATGCTGGTCGACGACTCGATCGTGCGTGGCACCACTTGCAAGCAGATCATCCAGATGGCCCGCGAAGCCGGCGCGAAAAACGTCTACTTCTGCTCGGCTGCTCCGGCAGTACGCTTCCCGAACGTCTACGGCATCGACATGCCAAGCGCTCACGAACTGATCGCGCACAACCGTTCGACTCAGGACGTCGCGGATCTGATCGGCGCTGACTGGCTGATCTATCAGGACCTGCCTGACTTGATCGAAGCGGTTGGTGGCGGCAAGATCAAGATCGAGAACTTCGATTGCGCAGTGTTCGACGGCAAGTACGTCACTGGCGACGTCGACGAGGCGTACCTGAACAAGATCGAGCAGGCGCGGAACGACTCCTCGAAGATCAAGACCCAGGCGGTCAGTGCGATCATCGATCTGTACAACAACTGAGTTTCTACCGGCCCTGAGGGGCCGGTTTTGTATCTGACTTTCTATTTTCGAGAACAGCGCAAGGAGTGACAGCATGAGTCAGGAATGGGATGCCGGTCGGCTGGACAGCGACCTTGAAGGCGTAGCGTTCGATACCCTGGCCGTACGTGCCGGTCAGCACCGTACGCCGGAAGGTGAGCACGGTGATCCGATGTTCTTCACTTCCAGCTACGTATTCCGCACCGCTGCCGACGCCGCTGCGCGGTTTGCCGGCGAAGTGCCGGGCAACGTTTACTCGCGCTACACCAACCCGACTGTACGCGCGTTCGAAGAGCGCATTGCTGCGCTGGAAAGCGCCGAGCAGGCCGTTGCGACCGCAACCGGCATGGCGGCGATCATGGCAGTGGTGATGAGCCTGTGCAGTGCCGGCGATCACGTGCTGGTCTCGCGCAGCGTGTTCGGCTCGACCATCAGTCTGTTCGAGAAGTACTTCAAACGTTTTGGTGTGGAAGTCGATTACGTCCCGTTGGCTGACCTGTCGGGTTGGGATGCGGCGATCAAGCCGAACACCAAATTGCTCTTTGTTGAGTCGCCGTCTAACCCTCTGGCTGAACTGGTCGACATCGCCGCGCTGGCGGAAATCGCTCATGCCAAAGGCGCGATGCTGGTGGTCGACAACTGCTTCTGCACACCTGCCTTGCAGCAGCCGCTGAAAATGGGTGCGGACATCGTCGTGCACTCGGCAACCAAGTTCATCGACGGCCAGGGCCGTTGCATGGGTGGCGTGGTCGCCGGTCGCGGCGAGCAGATGAAAGAAGTCGTCGGCTTCCTGCGCACTGCCGGCCCGACGCTGAGCCCGTTCAATGCGTGGATCTTCCTCAAAGGCCTGGAAACCCTCAATCTGCGGATGAAGGCGCACTGCGCCAACGCCCAGCAACTGGCCGAATGGCTGGAGCAGCAGGACGGTATCGAGAAAGTCCATTACGCCGGGCTCAAGAGCCATCCGCAACATGAGCTGGCCCAGCGTCAGCAGAAAGGCTTCGGTGCGGTTGTAAGCTTTGAGGTCAAGGGCGGTAAAGAGGGCGCCTGGCGCTTTATCGATGCCACTCGCCTGATTTCGATCACTGCGAACCTAGGCGACAGCAAAACCACGATCACCCATCCGAGCACCACCTCCCACGGCCGTCTGGCGCCGCAGGAACGTGAGGCAGCTGGTATTCGCGACAGCCTGATCCGCATCGCGGTCGGTCTCGAAGACGTGGCGGATCTGCAAGCCGATCTGGCGCGCGGTCTGGCAGCGCTGTGATCGAGTTGTCGACGCCAACAGCAGGTACCCATGGCCGCGTTGCACTGGTCACGGGTGCCGCGCGCGGTATCGGTCTGGGGATTGCGGCGTGGCTGATCAGCGAAGGCTGGCAGGTGGTGCTGACCGATCTGGATCGCGCGCGTGGTTCGAAAGTGGCGAAGGTGCTGGGCGAAAACGCCTGGTTCATCGCCATGGACGTTGCCGATGAGGGCCAGGTAGCGCTGGGCGTTGCCGAGGTGTTGGGGCAGTTTGGTCGTCTCGATGCGCTGGTGTGCAACGCGGCGGTGGCGGATCCGCACAACATCACCCTGGAAAGCCTCGATCTGGCGTACTGGAATCGCGTGCTGGCGGTGAACCTCAGTGGGCCGATGTTGCTGGCCAAGCACTGTGCGCCGTATCTGCGCGCGCACAACGGTTCGATCGTCAATCTGGCCTCGACCCGTGCGCGGCAGTCGGAGGCCGACTCCGAAGCGTATGCGGCGAGCAAGGGCGGACTGCTGGCGCTGACGCATGCGCTGGCGATCAGCTTGGGGCCGGAGATTCGCGTCAACGCCGTCAGTCCGGGCTGGATCGATGCGCGCGATCCTTCTGCGCGTCGAGCCGAGCCTTTGGCCGATGCCGATCATGCTCAGCATCCGGCGGGCAGGGTAGGGACGGTTGAAGATGTGGCGGCGATGGTCGCCTGGTTGCTGTCGAGGAATGCCGGGTTTGTCACCGGGCAGGAATTCGTCGTCGATGGCGGCATGACCAAGAAGATGATTTACAGCGAATAGCGACCGAAGCGGCGATCCCCTATAGGAGGGAGCCTGCTCGCGATAGCGGTCTGACAGTTGATGGCATCTTGAGGAATGAAGCAATTTCGTCTTTTTTAGAAAAACTTCAATCCTGCTATTGACTTAGGTTCGCTACCTGCGTAAATTTCGCGGCCTCGGAGATGCAAACGGGTGATTAGCTCAGCTGGGAGAGCGTCTGCCTTACAAGCAGAATGTCGGCGGTTCGATCCCGTCATCACCCACCACTCCCCGAGATACTTGCGTAAGCAAGAACGTAGGCTGAAAGTGCCTGCACCGACGCGCAGCGGTAGTTCAGTCGGTTAGAATACCGGCCTGTCACGCCGGGGGTCGCGGGTTCGAGTCCCGTCCGCTGCG
>NZ_JBODOE010000001.1:0-347318 GCF_051913165.1 Pseudomonas sp. SM4
CACCCAAGCAATTTGAGTCGAAAGGCCAGATTGCGGTGTGTGAAGACGAAACGAACCGAAAGTTCGATGTTCACAAACACCGAAAGCTGTCACATACCCAATTTGCTGAAGCGAGGCCATCTGGCCACGACTCAGTACCCGAATTTCTTGACGACCATAGAGCGTTGGAACCACCTGATCCCATCCCGAACTCAGCAGTGAAACGATGCATCGCCGATGGTAGTGTGGGGTTTCCCCATGTGAGAGTAGGTCATCGTCAAGATTAAATTCCGAAACCCCAATTGCGAAAGCAGTTGGGGTTTTGTTTTGCCCGCAGGAAAGTTCTTACAGCATTCACGGACGCCGTCCGGCTGCTACAACCTGCCGACAATGCTAAGGTTCTGCCCTGGCTTTCGTACTTTCCAAGGAATCCTTTATGCCGGGCGCCCAGTCCCTCAACGCTGCATTCATGGTGGTCCAGAGCAATAGCCTGGACGAACTGCGCAGCCTTGTGATCAGCATAATGCGGCGTTATCCACTGGCGCCCCTGGAAAACGAAATAGCCCTCGTGCAAAGCAACGGCATTGCTCAATGGCTGAAATTGGCACTGGCCGAGGACCCCGAAGACGACGACCTCGGTGGCTGCGGTATCGCTGCAGCAATTGATGTGCAGTTGCCCGGCAGTTTCATGTGGCAGCTCTACCGGATGGTTCTGGGTCGTGAAGAGATTCCTGCCAAGTCCCTGCTCGATAAGGCCCCGCTGACCTGGCGTCTGATGCGCCTGCTCCCCCAGGTTATTGATCGCCCTCACTTTGAACCGTTGCAGCGCTTTCTTACCCACGACACTGATTTGCGCAAGCGCTATCAGCTGTCCGAACGTCTCGCAGATCTCTTCGATCAATACCAGGTGTACCGGGCGGACTGGCTTGAAGATTGGGCGGAAGGGCGACACCAGTTGCGCAATGTCAGAGGTGAAATAAAGCCACTGCCTCCGACCAGCTGCTGGCAAGCCGAGCTATGGCGAGCATTGCTGGGGGACGTCGGTGAACAAGGCATGGCGCAGAGCCGTGCCGGCGTCCATCAGCGGTTCATTGAGCGCATCAACAACCTCACCGAGGCGCCGGCGGGCCTGCCCTCGCGAGTCATCGTTTTCGGTATCTCTTCGCTACCAGCCCAGGTACTCGAAGCGCTCGCAGGGCTTGCGCGTTTCAGTCAGGTTCTGCTGTGCGTGCACAACCCTTGCCGTCACCACTGGGCCGATATCGTCGCCGACAAGGATTTGCTGCGTCACCAGTACAAACGGCAATCGCGCAAGAGTGGCATGCCCGTAGTACTCGACCCGGACACGATGCATCAACACGCCCATCCGCTGTTGGCTGCCTGGGGCAAACAAGGTCGCGACTACATCAACCTGCTCGACAGTTATGATGATCCCAACAGCTATCGCGCAGCTTTTCGCGATGGGCGCATCGACCTGTTCAGCGATACTCAGCCGGATAATCTGCTCAATCAACTGCAGAACGACATCCTCGAATTGCGTCCCCTCGATGAGACCCGCGAGCATTGGCCTGCGGTTGATCTGGAACAGGACGATTCGATCCGCTTCCACATTGCTCACAGCGCTCAACGTGAAGTTGAAATCCTCCACGACCAGCTCCTGGCACGCTTCAGCGCCAACCCGGATCTGCGCCCGCGCGATGTCATCGTAATGGTTCCGGACGTCGACAGTTATGCCCCGCACATTCGCGCCGTTTTTGGTCAGCTTGATCGGCATGACCCGCGTTTCATTCCCTTCACACTGGCGGATCAGGGCCAGCGTGGTCGTGATCCCCTGTTGATCGCCGTCGAACACCTGCTCAAATTGCCAGACAGCCGCTTCCCGGTCAGTGAGATCCTCGACCTGCTTGATGTGCCTGCACTGCGTGCCCGTTTCGGTGTGGAAGAGCGCGATCTGCCGACGTTGCACCGCTGGATCGAAGGCGCGGGCGTGCGCTGGGGCATGAACGCCGAGCAACGTGCGGGCCTCGGATTACCTGAGGAGCTGGAGCAGAACAGTTGGCATTTCGGCATGCGCCGTATGCTGTTGGGGTACGCGGTCGGCAGCGCCGATGCCTGCGCAGGTATTGAGCCCTATGACGAAATCGGTGGCCTCGACGCGGCATTGATCGGCCCGCTGGTGGCCTTGCTGGATGCGCTGGAACTCGCTCATCAGCAGCTCACACAACCGACTCAACCCAAGGAGTGGGGTCAGCGCCTGCAAGCGCTGATGCAGTTGTTTTTCAAAGCCAGCAATGAGCACGACGATTATTTGCTGACCCAACTGGAAGAGCTTCGCGAAACCTGGCTGCAGACCTGTGAAGCGGTTGGTCTGGAGGATGCTCTGCCGCTCACCGTTGTACGTGAAGCCTGGCTCGCCGGGCTGGATCAGGGTCGATTGTCTCAGCGCTTTCTGGCCGGTGCCGTGAACTTTTGTACGCTGATGCCCATGCGCGCCATTCCGTTCAAACTGGTCTGTCTGCTGGGGATGAACGATGGTGATTACCCTCGCGCGCAACCGCCGCTGGACTTCGATCTGATGGGCAGCGACTACCGTCCGGGCGACCGCTCCCGACGTGAAGATGACCGTTATCTCTTGCTCGAGGCGCTCCTGTCGGCGCGCCATCAGCTCTACATCAGTTGGGTAGGCCGCAGCATTCGCGACAACAGCGAGCGACCTGCTTCGGTGTTGATCGGCCAGTTGCGCGATCACCTCGCCAGCGGTTGGCGACTGCACGATGAAAGCCAGGACCTGTTGAGCGCAATGACTGAAGAGCATCCGCTGCAACCGTTCAGCGCACGCTATTTTCATGAAGGTGATCAGCTGTTCAGCTACGCCAGTGAATGGCAGGTCTTGCATCAACAGCCTGTGTCACAAACCAGCGGGCAGTTGCTCACACCTTATGTTCAGGAGGAACCGCTGAGCCTTGTTCTGTTGCAAGACTTCCTGCGTAACCCGGTACGGCATTTTTTCACTCAGCGACTCAAAGTTTATTTCGAGGCGGCCGAAGCGCCGCTGGCCGACGAAGAACCTTTCGTGCTGGACGCGTTGCAGCGCTATACGCTCAGCGACAGCCTGCTCGAAGCAGCGCTGCGGCAACCGGATAACATCGATCAGGCGCTCGAAGCTCAGGCCAGGCGTCTGCAAAACAGCGGCTTGCTGCCGATGGCAGGCTTTGGTGAATGCCTGCAACGCGAATTGATAGAACCACTGCCGGACTTGCTGCAGCGCTATCAACAGCTTTTGACGTTGTGGCCGACCCCGCTGACCAGCGCCATCCCGATTAATCTCGAGTTGCAGGGCGTACGTCTTGAAGGCTGGCTCTCAGGCCTGCATCAGCGCGCCGATGGCGGTGTGTTGTCGGTCACGACCATTCCCAACAGTATCGGCTCGATCAAAAGTCGCAAATGGCATCGACTGACCAAGTCCTGGGTCAATCATCTGGTCGCCTGCGCCAGCGGGCTTTCATTGAGCACCGCGCTGGTGGCCAGTGACGATACGCTGCTGCTGGAGCCCATGGCGCCAGACCGATCCGTGAGTTTGCTCGGCGATATGCTTCTCGCCTGGCAGGCGGGCATGCGTCAACCATTGCCAATCGCAGTGAAGACCGCATTTGCCTGGCTGTCGCAGACCGACCCGCTCAAGGCCGAAACCGCTGCCCGTAAAGCCTACGAAGGTGACGGTCAGACCAGCGAAGGCGAGCGCCGCGAAAGCCCGGCGTTGTCCCGACAATATGCCAACTTTGATGCCCTGCTCGAAGACGAGACGTTCACCGGCTGGTGCGACGCTTTGTATCGGCCTTTGTTTGAAGCGCCATGGCGCTCTTTGTCCAGTGAAGGGGCGCGCGCATGAGCAGCAAAACACCGCTCGCCCTAGCCTTCCCGCTGCGTGGCAGCCAGTTGATCGAAGCCAGCGCCGGCACCGGTAAAACCTTCACCATTTCTGCGCTCTATCTGCGGCTGATCCTGGGGCATGGCGGCGAATCGAGCGGGTTCGCCCGTGAATTGTTGCCGCCGCAGATCCTCGTGGTGACGTTCACCGATGCGGCGACCAAAGAACTGCGCGAGCGGATCCGTATACGCCTGGCCGAAGCCGCTCGCTACATGCGTGACGAAATTCCCGCGCCCGACGGTTTGATCGCTGAACTGCGCGATCAATTCGAGCCTCAGCAATGGCCGGGATGCGCCAACCGACTGGATATCGCCGCGCAGTGGATGGATGAGGCCGCCGTCTCGACCATTCACAGTTGGTGTCAGCGCATGCTGCGTGAGCATGCGTTCGACAGTGGCAGTCTGTTTACTCAATCCCTGGAAACCGATCACAGTGATTTGCTGGGCGAGGTGTTGCGCGATTATTGGCGGCTGTTCTGCTATCCGATGCACGGCGATGCGCTGAATTGGGTGCGCAGCAACTGGGGCGGGCCGGCGGCGTTGTTGCCTCGGGTACGCGGGCTGTTTGCCAGCGAACGTGACAGTGATGAAACCAAGTCTCCGGCCGAGCTGATCGAAGAATGTCTGCTGGAGCGTCGCGCGGCGTTGGTCGAGTTGAAAATGCCCTGGCGTCAGTGGGCGGACGAGTTGCTCGCCATCTGTCATCAGGGCGTTGCCAGCAAAACCGTCGACGGTCGCAAGATGCAGGCGCGTTATTTCGAACCGTGGTTCGAGAAGCTCAAGGCCTGGGCTGAAGACGAGACCCTCGAACAACTCGACATCGGCACTGGCTTCAGTCGGCTGACCCCCGACGGCATGGCGGAAGCCTGGAAGGGCCAGGCCCCGAGCCATCCGGGCCTGGATGCCATGCCCGGGCTCAAGTCGAGTCTCGATGCCTTGCCGACGCCCGACGCCGCTGTTTTGCAACACGCCGCCAAATGGGTCGGTGCGCGCTTCGAGGAAGAGAAGCGCCGTCGCGCTGAAATGGGTTTTGACGATATGTTGCTGCGCCTGGATGCGGCGCTGCAATCGGAGGGCGGCGAGCGTCTGGCGACGTTGATCCGCGAGCAGTTCCCGGTCGCGCTGATCGACGAATTCCAGGACACCGACCCGGTGCAGTACCGGATTTTCGAGAGCATCTACCGCATCGAAGACAACAGCCCAGACACCGGCCTGTTCCTGATCGGCGATCCCAAGCAGGCGATCTACGCGTTTCGCGGTGCGGACATCTACACTTACCTGCGCGCGCGTCAGGCCACCACCGGCCGGCTGCATACGCTGGGCACCAACTTCCGCTCCAGCCACGGCATGGTCAAAGCGGTCAATCATGTTTTCGAACGCGCCGAGTCCCGAGAACTGGGGCGCGGTGCGTTTTTGTTCCGGGAAAAAAACGGTGAGAATCCCGTGCCGTTTCAGCCGGTCGACTCACAAGGCCGCAAGGAAAAACTGCAAATTGCCGGACAAGACGTTGCGGCGCTGAACGTCTGGCACTTGTCCTCTGATCAGCCACTCTCCGGCGCTGTCTATCGCCAACAATTGGCCGCAGCCTGCGCCAGTGAAATCACCGCGCTGCTCAACGGCGGACAAACCGCCAGCGCCGGATTCACTCAGGACGGTAAGGACTTCAGAGGGCTGCGGCCATCCGACATCGCGATCCTCGTCCGTGATGGCAAAGAGGCCCAGGCCGTGCGCGGTGAACTCGCCGCGCGCGGTGTACGCAGTGTCTATCTCTCCGACAAGGACTCGGTATTCGCCGCGCAAGAGGCCCACGACCTGCTGGCCTGGCTCAAGGCCTGTGCCGAACCGGATGTCGAGCGCTCGCTGAAAGCCGCACTGGCGTGCATCACCCTCAACCTGCCATTGGTTGAACTGGAGCGGCTGAATCAGGATGAGCGGGTCTGGGAAACCCGGGTCATGCAGTTCCGTGGCTATCGCGAACTGTGGCGCAAACAAGGCGTGTTGCCGATGCTGCGGCGTCTGCTGCATGACTTCCATTTGCCGCAGAGATTGATCGCGCGCACCGACGGTGAACGGGTGCTGACCAACCTTTTGCACCTGTCGGAGTTGATGCAGCAGGCCGCTGCGGAGCTTGATGGTGAGCAGGCGTTGATTCGTCATCTGGCCGAGCTGCTGGCGTTGTCCGGTCAAGCCGGCGAAGAGCAGATCCTGCGCCTGGAAAGTGACGAGCAGCTGGTCAAGGTCGTGACCATTCACAAATCGAAAGGCCTTGAGTACCCGTTGGTCTTCCTGCCCTTCATCTGCTCGGCGAAACCGGTGGACGGCAGTCGTTTGCCGCTGCATTACCACGACGCAGCAGGCAAGGCGCATGTCAGCCTCAAGCCGACGGCCGAGTTGATCGCGCAAGCCGATGACGAGCGCCTGGCTGAAGACCTGCGCCTTTTGTATGTCGCCCTGACCCGCGCGCAGCATGCCTGCTGGTTGGGCGTGACGGATCTCAAGCGAGGCAATAACAACAGCTCGGTGCTGCACCTTTCTGCGCTGGGCTATTTGCTGGGTGGCGGCGCATCGCTGGGTGAATCCAGCGGATTGCAGCGTTGGTTGCAAGACCTGCAACAGGACTGCCCGGCCATCAGCATCGGCGAGATGCCCGCGCCTGCCGACGAGCACTACCAGGCTCCGCGCAATGAGGCCATCCTCAGTGCCACGCTGCTGCCCAAGCGCAGGGCCAGCGAAAACTGGTGGATTGCGTCCTACAGTGCATTGCGCATCAGTGACGTGTTGAGTGTCGGCAGCGATGAAGCCCCGGACAGTCCGCAAGCGCAAAAGCTGTTCGATGACGAACGCCTCGACCCGGATGCGCCGCGAGAAATCATTGCTGGCGGAGCGGACATCCATCGCTTCCCTCGCGGCCCCAATCCGGGAACGTTTCTCCACGGTTTGCTCGAGTGGGCAGGGGATGATGGTTTTGCGGTTTCCCGTGAAGCGCTGGTCGACGCGATTGCCCGTCGCTGCAACCTGCGCGGCTGGGAAGGCTGGATCACGACCCTCAGTGACTGGTTGCAGCATCTGCTCAAATCGCCGTTGCCAGTCGGCAGCGGGCGAGTACCGGTGGTGCTTGAGCAACTCAAGCAATATCGCGTCGAGATGGAATTCTGGTTCGCCAGCCACAAGGTCGATGTGCTCAAACTCGACGAACTCGTGCGCCAGCACACGCACAATGGTGTGGCCCGTGTGGCGGCGGAACCGGTGCAACTGAACGGCATGTTCAAAGGTTTTATCGACCTGACGTTTGAACACGATGGTCGTTATTACGTGGCCGACTACAAATCCAACTGGCTCGGCGTGGACGATCTGGCCTACACCGAGCAAGCCATGGAAAAGTCGATCCTCGATAACCGCTACGACCTGCAATACGTGTTGTACCTGTTGGCGTTGCATCGTCAGTTGAAGGCGCGACTGCCCGACTACGATTACGACCGGCATGTCGGTGGCGCGCTGTACCTGTTCCTGCGTGGCACGCGAGCCGACAGTCGCGGCGTGTATTTCGCCCGGCCGCCGCGCACGTTGATCGAACGCCTGGACCGGATGTTCCAGGGCAAACCTGAACCCAAAGCCGAACCCGCATGGGAACAGGGAGTCCTGCTATGAGCCGTACCTTTGCCGATCTGCTGCCAACGCCTTTGACTGCCGATAGCTTGTCGACGCTATCACCACTGAGCAAAGCCGATGATTTGCTGTTGTTGCTCACGCGTTGGGTCGAGCGTGGCTGGCTGCGGGCACTGGACAAGGCCTTCGTCGCGTTTCTTCACGAACTTGAGCCAGGCACTGATCCGCTAGTACTGCTCGCCGCAGCCCTGACCAGCCACCAACTTGGTCATGGCCACGTCTGCCTGGATCTGTTCGAAACCCTCAAAGCCCCGGATTTCGCACTGTCACTGCCACCCGAAGGCGATGTGCAGGGAGGCGTGTTGTTACTGCCCTCGCAATTGCTTGAAGCGCTTGATGGCGTGCATTGGTGCAAGGCCCTGGCGAGCAGCGATCTGGTCGCGCTGGCGGCCGATACCCGGCCAGCGGCGCAGCAGCGTCCGCTGGTGCTCTGCGGAAAACGCCTGTATCTACGGCGCTATTGGGCCTACGAACGGCGCATCGATACGGCGTTGCGCCAACGTCTCACCCAGGCCGAAGCGACGCCGGCTGATCTGTCGCAACGGCTGAATGAGTTGTTTGGCTCAGCCACGGCGGGTGAAGTCATCGACTGGCAGAAACTCGCCTGCGCCCTCGCCACGCGCGGCGCTTTCAGCATTGTGACGGGCGGTCCGGGCACCGGTAAAACCACCACCGTGGTGCGGTTGCTCGCGTTATTGCAGGCGCCGGCCGTCGAGGCCGGTCAGCCACTGCGCATTCGTCTGGCTGCACCGACAGGCAAGGCCGCTGCGCGGTTGACCGAGTCCATCAGTCAACAGGTGCAGTCGCTGAAAGTCAGTGAAGAGGTGCGGGCGAAAATCCCCTGCGATGTGACCACGGTGCACCGCTTGTTAGGCAGCCGTCCCGGCACCCGGCACTTCCGTCACCATGCGGGCAACCGTTTGCCGCTGGATGTTCTGGTCGTCGACGAAGCTTCGATGATCGACCTGGAGATGATGGCTAACTTGCTTGACGCCTTGCCGCCCCATGCGCGGCTGGTGTTGCTGGGCGACAAGGATCAACTGGCCTCGGTTGAGGCCGGCGCAGTGCTCGGCGATTTGTGCCGTGATGCCGAGAGTGGCTGGTACAGCCCGCAAACACGCCAGTGGCTGGAGTCGGTCAGCGGCGAATCCTTGCAGGACAGTGGTTTGCACGAAGACCTCGATGGTGCGCATCCGCTGGCACAACAAGTAGTGATGCTGCGTCACTCGCGGCGCTTCGGCGAAGGCAGCGGCATCGGTCAGCTGGCGCGGCGGGTCAATCAGCAGCTGCCGGACGAGGCGCGTCAGCTCCTCGCGGCCGGGCACTACGCCGATGTGTTTTCCCTCGCGCTCAAGGGTGAACACGATCATCACCTGGAGCGCTTGCTGCTTGAGGGCCATGGCGACGGCCCGCAAGGCTATCGGCATTATCTGAGCGTGCTGCGCGATCAGCGTCCGCCGCTGGGCAGACCGCTGGAACACCCGGACTGGATCAACTGGGCGCGTGAGGTCTTGCAGGCATTCGATACCTTCCAGTTGCTGTGTGCCGTGCGCAAAGGGCCGTGGGGCGTTGAAGGTTTGAATCAGCGCGTTACCGCCGCATTGCTCAAGGCGCGACTGATCGAAAACGACCAGCAATGGTACGAGGGCCGCCCGGTGCTGATGACCCGCAACGACTACGGCCTGGGCTTGATGAACGGCGATATCGGCATCGCCCTCAAGTTGCCCGAGCGCGAAGGGCCTGACGCTGGCAAAGCGGTGTTGCGTGTGGCTTTTCCGCGAAACGACGGGCAGGGCGGGGTGCGCTTTGTATTGCCGAGCCGGCTCAACGATGTCGAAACCGTCTACGCCATGACCGTGCACAAATCCCAGGGCTCCGAGTTCGCCCACACCGCGCTGATCTTGCCGGACGCCTTGAATCCGGTGCTGACCAAAGAGCTGATCTACACCGGCATCACGCGCGCCAAGCATTGGTTCACCTTGATCGAGCCTCGCGCCGGGGTGTTTGAAGAAGCGGTGTTACGCAAGGTCAAACGCCTGAGCGGCCTGATGCTGGAACTGGAGGAAGGCGTCGAGCCTCAGCAGTGAAAACGCGCGGGGCCGGCGACGATTATTGACCAACCGGTCAGTGGTCGGCGCCTCGCTGGCGTTTAGCCGCTGTGCTATCGTTGCGGCATCATTTCGATAGATCCAAGAGAATCCCTGCATGAAGGTGTCTGTCTGGGCGACAGGGCGCGTAGTTGGCTGCCAACACGCGTTGCTTGGCGCTCTGCTCTGGTTGTTGACGGGCTTAGCCGTCGCGCAATCACAAGCGCCGACAGGCATGGCCGAACAACGTGCCAAATCTGTCACGCAGGTGGTTCTTGGCATCCTCAGCTATGCGCGCTGGCCGGTCGAACCTGCGCAGTTGCGTCTGTGCATCGTCGGCCCCACCGAATACACCGATGACCTGGTCAAAGGCACCACGCAGGCGACCGGTCGCCCGGTCATCGTGCGTCGGCTGTTGGCCGATAACCCGGCCATCGTCAGTGAATGCGATGCGGTGTACATCGGCAAACTCACCTCGGATGAACGCAGTCGCCTGTTCGCCTCGCTGATCGGCCACCCGGTGCTGAGCATCAGCGAAGGCGACGATCAGTGCACGGTCGGCAGTCTGTTCTGCTTGCGCGTGGGCGACGATCAAGTGTCCTTCGAGGTCAATCTCGACTCCGTTGCCCGCAGCGGCGTACGCATTCATCCAAGCGTGCTGCAGTTGTCGCGTCGCAAACCGGCGGCACCATGAGACTCTTTCGATCGAATACCCGCCCAACCCTGGGCTCGGTGCTAGGCCGTGGACATTTGACCGTCGCGCTAATGGCGGTGGCGATGGCCAGTGTTTCGCTGACGCTGTTAGGCGTTCTGGCGTTGCGCGTGTATGCCGATCACAACCTGCACCTGATTGCTCGCTCGATCAGCTACACCGTTGAAGCGGCAGTGGTGTTCAACGACAAGACGGCTGCCACGGAAGCGCTGGAGTTGATCGCGTCCACTGAAGAAGTGGCCGATGCGCAGGTGCTCGATGCACAGGGGCGGTTGCTGGCACGTTGGCAGCGACCAGAGAACGGCCTGTTCTCCGAGCTGGAAATGCTCATCACCCGCGCTTTGCTGGAGCGACCGATCAGCCTGCCGATTGTCCATCAGGATCGGGAAATCGGTCGCGTGCTGCTCATCGGACACGGCGGCAGCCTGATGCGCTTTCTGTTGAGCGGTCTGGCCGGGATTCTGCTCTGCACCGCCATCAGCGCGTGCGTGGCGATTTATCTGGCGCGGCGGCAACTGCGCGAAATCATCGGCCCGCTGCGCAGCCTCGCCACCGTGGCCCACGCTGCTCGCAGCGAACGGGCGCTGGACCGGCGCGTGCCGCCGGCGCAAATCGCTGAGCTGGACAACCTCGGCAACGACTTCAATGCCTTGCTCGACGAACTCGAGTCCTGGCAGAGCCACCTGCAGAGCGAAAACGAAACCCTCGCCCACCAGGCCAGTCACGACAGCCTCACCGGTCTGCCGAACCGCGCTTTTTTTGAGGGGCGACTGATCCGCGCTTTGCGCAGTGGCGGCAAACTCAACGAGCGAGTGGCCGTGCTGTTTCTCGACAGTGACCGTTTCAAAGGCATCAACGATAATTTCGGCCACGCCGCCGGCGATGCCGTGTTGGTGGCCATCGCCAATCGCATTCGCGCGCAATTGCGTGAGGAAGATCTGGTGGCGCGCCTTGGCGGTGACGAGTTTGCCGTGCTGCTGACGCCTTTACACAGGATCGAAGATGCCGAGCGCATTGCCGACAAGATCCTCGCCAGCATGGACATGCCCATCGCGCTGCCGGGGGATAGCAGTGTCGTGACGTCGCTCAGTATCGGCATCGCGGTTTTCCCCGATCATGGCGCCACCCCCGGTGCCCTGCTCAATGCCGCCGATGCGGCGATGTATCAGGCCAAGCGCCTGTCGCGTGGCGCCCAATTCACGGCTGGGTCGGAGCACTTGGTCGATCCCGTTCAAACCAGGAGCTGATGCCCGTGTTCACACTTCCAATCCGATTGTTTTCCGCGCTGTTGTTGATCGCCGCACTGGCCCTGACCGGTTGCCAGACTGCCCCACAAAAAGGCCTGACCCCGGCGCAAGTCGCCGTGCTCAAACAACAGGGCTTCGAGTTGACCGACGAGGGCTGGGAGTTTGGCCTGTCCGGCAAAGTGCTGTTTGGCAGCGACGTTGAAAGCCTGAATGCGCAAAGCACCGAAATCGTCGAACGCATTGGCAAGGCCCTGCTGGGTGTCGGCATCGAGCGCGTGCGGGTCGATGGCCACACCGACGCGTCGGGCAAGGAAACCTACAACCAGCAGTTGTCACTGCGCCGTTCCAAGAGCGTTGCCAATGTGCTCGGCACCGTCGGCATGAAACAGGAGAACATCCAGTTGCAAGGCCTGGGTAGCAGCGAGCCAGTGGCCTCCAACGCCACGGCGGCGGGCCGTACGGAAAACCGTCGGGTGGCGATTGTGGTCAGCGCCGATTAATCGGCGAACTGCATCTCACGGCTTTCGCCCATCAACAGCGCCTGATTACGCTCGGTCACCTCACGGATGTAATCCCACAACAGGGTGATCCGCTTCAACTTCCTCAGATCCTCCCGGCAGTACATCCAGAACTGCCGGGTGATGTTGATTTCCTCCGGCAACACCGGCAGCAAACGCGGATCCTGCGCGGCCAGGAAGCACGGCAGAATCGCCAGTGAACGCCCCTGCTGTGCAGCAACGAATTGCGCGATCACGCTGGTGCTGCGCAAATTTGCGTGGGCACCGGGCAGCACGTTGGCCAGGTAGAGCAGCTCCGAGCTGAACGCCAGATCGTCCACATAACTGATGAATTGATGCTTGCCCAAATCTGCTGGGCGGCGAATCGGTGGGTGTTTGTCGAGATAGTCCTGGGTTGCGTAGAGCTGCAAGCGATAGTCGCAGAGTTTGCAGCAGACGTACGGGCCGTGCTCCGGGCGTTCGAGGGCGATGACGATGTCGGCCTCGCGTTTGGACAGGCTGATGAAGTGCGGCAGCGGCAGGATGTCCACCGAGATCGCCGGGTAGGCATCGACGAAATGGCTCAGTTGCGGGGTGATGAAAAAACTGCCGAAACCTTCGGTGCAGCCCATGCGCACATGCCCGGACAGCGCCACGCCAGAGCCTGAAACCTGCTCGCAGGCCATGTGCAATGTGCTTTCAATCGACTCGGCATAACCGAGCAAACGCTGACCTTCGGCGGTCAGCACGAAACCGCTGGTGCGCGACTTTTCAAACAACAACGTGCCGAGCGCCGCTTCCAGCGAACTGATCCGTCGCGACACCGTGGTGTAGTCGACAGCCAGCCGTTTGGCCGCCGTGCTGGCCTTGCGGGTGCGGGCGACTTCGAGGAAAAACTTGAGGTCGTCCCAGTTCAGCGAACCTAGAGATGTGATGTTTTTTTGCATGATGGACGGGCTTATATGTGCGTTCTTATTAGAAGTTTGCACATCTATACTCCAAAAACAGTCCGACAACCAATTCGTGACACACGCCTCATCTCAAGGCGAACCCTTCGCCTTGGCTCCTACGATAAAAACAAGTTTCGGAGACCAGCATGAACGCATCGCTTACGCCCAACGACACCACGCTGCAAAAGGTCAAACTGCTGATCAATGGTGAGTGGGTCGAATCGCAGACCACCGAGTGGCACGACATCGTCAACCCGGCGACCCAGCAAGTGCTGGCTAAAGTCCCGTTCGCCACTGCCGCTGAAGTCGATGCCGCCGTCAGCGCCGCACAGCGTGCCTTCCAGACCTGGAAACTGACCCCGATCGGCGCGCGCATGCGCATCATGCTCAAGCTGCAAGCGCTGATCCGCGAACACTCCAAACGCATCGCCGTGGTGCTCAGCGCCGAGCAGGGCAAAACCATTGCCGACGCCGAGGGCGATATTTTCCGTGGCCTGGAAGTGGTTGAGCACGCCTGCTCGATCGGCACTCTGCAAATGGGCGAGTTCGCCGAGAACGTCGCCGGCGGCGTTGATACTTACACGCTGCGCCAGCCGATCGGCGTGTGCGCCGGCATCACGCCGTTCAACTTCCCGGCGATGATTCCGCTGTGGATGTTCCCGATGGCCATCGCTTGCGGCAACACCTTCGTCTTGAAGCCTTCGGAACAGGATCCGCTGTCGACCATGCTGCTGGTGGAACTGGCGGTCGAGGCTGGCGTTCCGGCGGGCGTGTTGAACGTGGTGCATGGCGGTAAAGACGTGGTCGATGGCTTGTGCACGCATAAGGACATCAAAGCGGTGTCCTTCGTCGGTTCGACCGCTGTTGGGACTCACGTTTACGATTTGGCCGGTAAGCACGGCAAACGCGTGCAATCGATGATGGGCGCGAAAAACCACGCCGTGGTGCTGGCCGATGCCAATCGCGAACAAGCACTGAATGCCTTGGTCGGCGCCGGTTTCGGTGCGGCCGGACAACGTTGCATGGCCACTTCGGTGGTGGTGCTGGTTGGTGCGGCGAAACAATGGTTGCCGGATCTGAAAGCGCTGGCGCAGAAACTTACCGTCAACGCTGGCAGCGAGCCGGGCACCGACGTTGGCCCGGTCATCTCGAAGAAAGCCAAGGCGCGAATTCTCGAGCTGATCGAAAGCGGCATCAAGGAAGGCGCCAAGCTGGAACTGGACGGTCGTGACATCAAGGTGCCGGGTTACGAGCAAGGTAACTTTGTCGGCCCGACCCTGTTCTCGGGCGTGACCACCGACATGCAGATTTACACCCAGGAAATCTTCGGCCCGGTGCTGGTGGTGCTGGAAGTCGACACCCTTGATCAGGCGATTGCGCTGGTCAACGCCAACCCGTTCGGCAACGGCACCGGCCTGTTCACCCAGAGCGGTGCGGCGGCGCGTAAATTCCAGACGGAAATCGACGTCGGCCAGGTCGGCATCAACATCCCGATTCCAGTACCGGTGCCGTTCTTCAGCTTCACCGGTTCGCGCGGTTCGAAACTTGGAGACCTCGGCCCGTACGGCAAACAAGTGGTGCAGTTCTACACGCAGACCAAAACGGTCACGGCGCGCTGGTTCGATGACGACAGCGTCAATGACGGCGTGAACACCACCATCAACCTGCGCTGAGGAATGGCCATGAAAATCGCATTTATCGGGCTGGGCAACATGGGCGCGCCGATGGCGCGCAACCTGATCAAGGCTGGCCATTCGCTGAACCTGGTCGACCTGAACAAAACCGTGCTGGCGGAACTGGAACAAATGGGTGGCACCATTCGCGCTTCGGCGCGTGAGGCGGCCGAGGATGCCGAGCTGGTGATCACCATGCTGCCGGCGGCCGTGCATGTGCGCAGTGTCTGGCTCGGCGAAGATGGCGTGCTGGCCGGCATCGGCAAAGGCGTGCCGGCGGTGGATTGCAGCACGATTGATCCGCAGACGGCGCGCGATGTCGCCGCCGCTGCCGCCAAGCACGGCGTGACCGTGGCCGATGCGCCGGTGTCCGGTGGCACCGGTGGCGCGACCGCCGGGACGTTGACCTTCATGGTCGGCGCCACCCCGGAACTGTTTGCCACCCTGCAACCGGTGTTGGCGCAGATGGGCCGCAACATCGTGCATTGCGGTGACGTCGGCACCGGGCAGATCGCCAAGATCTGCAACAACCTGCTGCTGGGGATTTCGATGGTCGGTGTCAGTGAAGCGATGGCGCTGGGCGATGCGCTGGGGATTGATACCTCGGTGCTGGCCGGGATCATCAACAGTTCGACCGGGCGCTGCTGGAGTTCGGAGATGTACAACCCGTGGCCAGGCATCGTCGAAACGGCGCCGGCCTCGCGTGGTTATACTGGTGGTTTTGGTGCGGAGCTGATGCTCAAGGATCTGGGCCTGGCAACGGAAGCGGCGCGTCAGGCGCACCAGCCAGTGGTGCTCGGCGCGGTGGCGCAGCAGTTGTATCAGGCGATGAGTCAGCGAGGGGAAGGCGGGAAAGACTTCTCGGCGATTATCAACAGCTACCGGAAACCGCAGTAACTCTTCAAAAACCTGAGGTGAAAGGGCTTTTTGTGGCGAGGGGATTTATCCCCGTTGGGGGGCGTAGCAGCCCCCTACAGTGTGTCAGGTAAACCGAGTGCTCAGGTTTTGCGACTGCTGCGCAGCCGAGCGGGGCGGTGCGACGTTTCGCTGAATCCCCTCGCCACAGGGTTCCTGTTTCCACAGGGATCATTGGGGTGTGGTTAAGAAATTTGCAGTAGGTGTTGCCGGGACATCACGTCGGGTGATCTCCCGGCTTTTTTGTGCCAAAAAAAAGATCGCAGCCTGCGGCAGCTCCTACAGAAACACATTCCCATGTAGGCGCTGCCGCAGGCTGCGATCTTTTGCTTTATCAGGCAAACACGAAATACTTGCGCACGGTCTCGACCACTTCCCACGTCCCCGTCATCCCCGGCTCAATCACAAAGATGTCGCCAGCGCGCAGGTGGATCGGCGCCATGCCGTCCGGGGTGATCACGCAGTAGCCTTCCTGGAAATGGCAGTACTCCCACTTCACGTATTCGACGCGCCACTTGCCCGGTGTGCAGATCCAGGTGCCCATGATCTTGCTGCCGTCTTCGCTGGTGTAGGCGTTGAGGTTGACGGTGTGCGGGTCGCCTTCGAGTTTTTCCCATTTGCAGGCGTCGAGTACCGGCAGCGGGTGGGTGTCGCGCAGAACGGTGATAGGGGCGGACATGGTGGCTCCAGACAAATGACGAGTTGAATCATCACCCTAACGTCTGGTGAAGCAGCCCAGATGTCTGGGGTCGACCTCGGGATGCTTAGGAGCGCTGAGCGGAAATTTCTCATAACGCCGGGGATTTGCACCAATGCTGTGCATATATGACGAATTTAATACAGTCTTGCCCCATAAAAGTTCAATAAATTTTTAGACTAAAACGAGATAACCATTCGGACACCTATTGCAAAAGAAAATCGTCTGTACTATAACATTCGTACTAAAGGACATTCCCACCCTGATGGAGTTACACCTGAGTCACGGACAGACTTGAGCTCGCTTTTTCTCGGACCGACAACAGACTTGGCCATTGGCCAAGTGTGAACTTTCACCTGTCGTTAATGAATAACGATAATTGAATGGAACAGTCAGTTAATAAGTGGCGCAGGCGCAATGCCATGCGTGCTTTGAGATAAGCATTTAAATAAATCGTTAATGATTGATCTGCATTGATTGACGGCGTGCGCGGTATTTCTGCGCGCAAAAAATCACTTGTGCTCGGCATCATGGAATGAGGCTAGATTGTGGACGACGTAAATGTAATTGAAGTTTCAACCTCCGTTGACAGTTGCAGTGTGCTCGGCCGGCATGTGTGGGTGCGAGCAGGCACTCGTCTGCAAAATGTTCAGGTGGCGGATGACTGTTTTATCGGTTTTCGCTGCGATGTGCAGTTTGCCTCGATCGGTCAATCCAGCATGTTGGCCACGGGTGTGCAATGCAGCGGCACCGCGCAGGCACCGATCCGCATCGCCGACAATGTCTGGCTCGGCGCCAAGGTCGCCGTCAACGCAGGTGTCAGTATTGGTGCTGGCGCAGTGATCGCCGCCGGTGCCCTGGTGACGGCAGATGTACCGGCCGACGCCATCATGGTTGGGCGCCCGGCGCGCTTCATCGGCTTCCGTTCGGTGGTCGAGGATGGTCGCCCGAGCCCCCGGCAGGTGTTGGCGAAAGTGCGGGAAAGGGTCCGTTCCGGCTTGCCTTCGATGCTTGATCGCTCAACGCAGTCGGTCTCCCGGCTCAAATCGCTGAACCCCGACACCGCGACCTGGGAAATCAGCGACGAAGCTTTGATCGACGCGGAATTACGCGGTGGTGCGTCGGTGGAAATCGCCCGCGATTGCATTCTGATCGGGCGCAGCAGCCGTCAGGGCGGGATGTCGCAACTGGGCGGCATCGAACTCGGCACGGGTGTCCGGCTCGGCGAAGGTGTGGTCATCGAAGCCGCTGGCGGCGTGTCGATTGGCGTGTTCAGCGAAGTGGCGGACAACGTCACGATTGTGGCTTCAACTCACGACCATTCATTCCGCTCGCTGCCTTGGGAAGAAGCCCCGGTGCGGATTGGAAGTCGTTGCGTGATTGGTGAAGGCGCGCTCTTGGTAGGTCCACTGAATGTCGGTGATGGTGCAGTTATAAAGCCCCACTCAGTGGTTATAAGGGATGTATTGGAAAACACTGTGGTTCATGGCGTTGTTCAACTAATGGAGATTCAAGAATGATTTTATTTGCCCCCAATCCAACCGGTTCCGGTCATAACATGCGTGCGCTGTCGATCGCTCAGGCGATTAAAAAGCAGTGTCCGGCCATGCCCCTGACCGTGGCGCTGGCTTCGTTGCAGCCGACGTTTACACCGTTGTTTGAAAAGTCCGGTGTCGAGGTGGTGGATATTGCCGGTCGTTTGGTCGATTACTCGAAAAAGAGCAACTTGTCGAAAGAACTCGACTGGGCCAATTATATCGGCGGTTATATCGCCAATACCTTCTTGTCGGGTGAGCGAATTCTCTCTTATCTGGCGCTGATCGCCGAATACAAACCGACCGTACTGGTTTCGGACTACAACATGGCGGCCTGTCTGGCGGCGATTTTCAGCGGTACGCCGCTAGTGTTCGTCACCGAACGCTATGACTTCACCCTGTGTCAGCTGGAAGACCATGACCTGGCCGACGGCGGCTTCGAGGTCAATGCGTTGGAAATGGCCCGGGCCCGCACCGCACTGCACAGCCAGTTCAACTGGATGATCAACCAGAGCCAATTGGTACTGACCGACAAGCCGTACGTGGCTTCTCTGGATCAGGCCACGCCGGTCGCCGAAGCGCTGCTCAGCGGCAAGGCGCACTTTGTCGGGCCGATGATTCGCGACATCAATGTGCAGAGCGGCCTGAACGTGCGCGAGCAACTGAACCTTGGCGATTCGCCGTTCATTGTCGCGTCGATCAGCGGCACCACCATGTTTGCGCAAAACAAGGATGCGTTGCTCGCCGCGTATCTGGACAGCTTCAAGGTCCTGCGCGAACGCAATCCGGATCTCAAACTGGTGTTGCTCGGCCGTCAGGATATCGCCGCCCAGGACGGTGTGGTGTGCGTGCCTTACTACCCCGACTGGATGGGCCTGTTGCGCGAAGCCAGCCTGCTGATTTCGGCGCCGGGCTGGATCACCGTCACGGAAATTGCCGCCCTGCACGTTCCGACCCTGTTTGTGCTGCCGTCCAAGTCCGAGTACCACGAGCTTGAAGCCCTGCGTCGTCTGGAGCTGCTCGGTTTCCCGACACACCTGGGGCACGATCGCGACCGCCTCGTCGAACTGGTGCAAAGCGAGCTGGAGAAAGACACCCAGTCGGCGGCGTACTACGCGCCCCATCAACAGGTCGCTGCACCGGACGGCGAAGGCGCGGCCCGTGCTGCAACGCGCATCATCGAATTGTGCAACGGCGCTGTTGTGCCATTGACCGAAAGCAAAGCGGCTTAACCTCAAGGAAGAGGGATTCACCATGGCGCTGCATCCGCAGTTTCTATTTGATCAAGGTCTCAAGGACATCGAGTTCGGTGGTTTTTTTGCCGTCACCGATGCCAGTGGGCAGGTCGCGATTTCCAGCGACAAGCAGTTGCAGGATCAGATCGACGCAACGCTGTATCAGGCCGAACACGGCGATGACGCACAACTGCGTTTTGCCCATGCCGGGCTGATGCGTCTGCACGATGCTCTGAATGCAGGTTTTCACGAACTTGCCGATCGCTACTGGACGCCGCATGGCTCCGGTCGCTGCAGAACCCTGGCGCTGCAACTGGATGCGCTGGCGGCATTGATCGCCTATCAACGGCGGGTGCCGGAAGACGTCACCAACCGCGCGGCGATTGCCGGTCTGCTGGAGCAGGTTGAAGCGCTTTATGCCCGGTCTACCGTCGCTGGCGTGTACAGCAGCGACTGGTCGACGCCGCTGGAACTGGCGACCTCGATCGACCTCGACATCAGCGCCACGGCACTGCTGGCGCACATCGGTAACGAGCCTTTGGGCCTCGGTTTGCTCGGGCATTTGCAGGTGCACGCCGAAAACCTGATCGCCCGGGTGGCTGGCAGCGACAGCGAGTCGTGCGTTGATATTGAGTTGAGCCGTTGCGCGGTGCGAGCACACGTCAGCCTGGTGCTGGCGCGTCTGGCCAACGTGCGTGACGACAACGCGTTGTCGAACCTGGCGCGCTCGTTTGTGCTGCAAACGTTGGCGCTGTTCCGCGATCCGGCTTACGGCGGCTACTGGGACCGGGTCGGCATCAACGGCAAGGTCCGCTGCGACTGGCACACCTCCTACAAACGTCATGAGTCGCCATTTCCGATCAAGACAGCGTACGACGTGGCGTTGCTGTTGCAGGCGATCCAGGCGTTGCCGGGCGGTGCGAGCGAGAGTGACCGGGCCTCGGTGACGGCTGCGTTGCTGGAGTTTCACGACACCCGCAACGGTGGGCTGTTCATGGGCAAAGGCTATTTCTGGTCGACGCCCGATGACCCGACTGTGCCGTTCATTCGTCAGTTCTGGGCGCCGCCGCGTCAGCCAGGGATTTTCAGCATCGGCAACCTGACGTACTTGCCGTTGCATTTGAAGAGTCTGAAAACCCAACTGGCCGCGGCGCATGCCTTGCAGTCCATCGCGCCGGTAACGATTACGCCGGCACACGACGACGCCGAGCGGGTGAGCCGCGAACTGGAGGTCATCGATGGGCAGGGCGACGTGCAGGACATTCATCCGCGCGGCGTACCGTCGATCAATGTCGATCTGCAGCGTTATCTCGCGTGGCTGGCCAAGGCCCGGGCGTCGACTCAGACCCCTTACGGGCTGACTGCCGAAACCACGCCGCTGGGCTTTCGCGCCGACAAGACCTGGCAGGTGTTTTCCGGCCTGCATGTGATTTGCGACCTGCACGCACTGGGCCTGCCAATCGAAAACAAGGCGAGCCTGATCGATTGCATCCAGGCCTCGCAAAATATCGACGGCGGTTTTGCCGAACAGCCGGGGCACTTGAGTGATGTCTTTGCCACGTACTGCGCGGTGTTGTCGTTGCGTGTGCTGGGTGCCTTGCCGGGCGATATCGAGGGTTGTGTGCGCTACCTGCAAGCGTGCCAGAACAGCGATGGCGGGTTCGGCGACGTGGCGGGTTTCGGCTCCGATATCTGGCACACCAACCTTGCGGTGCTGTCGCTGCACGCGCTGGGCGCCAAGGCCGTGGATGAGCAAGCGGTAATGGCGTTCGCCTTGCGTTGCCGTTCGGCCGACGGCGGATTCGGCAACAAGCCGGGTTATCCACCGGATGCGTTTTCGGTGTACCGCGTGGTGTCCACGCTGTTCATTCTCGACCGCCGCCTCGTCGATGCGCGGCAGACCGTGGAGTGGCTGCAGAGCCTGCAATTGGCCAATGGCTCGTTCCACTATCGGCCGGGCAAAGCGGTCAGTCTGGTCGGCACGTATATGGCGATTGCGGCGATGTACCTGCTCGATGCGCAGCCGACACATTTACAGGCGTCGAAAGACTGGATCGCCTCTCACCAGAAACAGGACGGTGGTTTCGGCCCGCTCAACTCGACCTCGGCGACCACCGACGAAAGCTTCGTCTGCATCCAGACGCTGCTGATTCTTGAGCAAGGCCTGTCGCAATACTGGGTGGCATTGCTGAACTGACCCGCCCCTGAAGGCGGGCAGCATCGAAGGACTGTGAATCATCATTTTGCCAGGGGAGGCGCTGATGAAAATTTTAGTGACAGGGGGCGCGGGCTTTATCGGCTCGGCAGTGGTGCGGTTTTTGCTCAATGAAACCGAGTGCGAAGTGATCAATGTCGACAAACTGACCTACGCCGGCAATCTGGAGTCGCTGGCTGAAATCGCGGACTCGCCGCGTTACCGTTTCTGCCAGGTGGACATCTGCGACAAGCCGGCGCTGGACGAACTCTTCGCGCGTCTGCAACCGGACGCGGTGATGCATCTGGCGGCCGAATCCCATGTGGATCGTTCGATCGATGGCCCTCAAGCCTTCATCGAAACCAACATCGTCGGCACTTACACCCTGCTCGAAGCCGCGCGCGGCTATTGGAACCGTCTGGACGCTGCGCGTCAGCAGGCGTTCCGTTTCCACCATATTTCCACCGACGAGGTGTACGGCGATCTGGAGCCTGAAGATCCGGCGTTTACCGAAACCACCGCCTATGCGCCCAGCTCACCTTACTCGGCGACCAAGGCCGGTTCGGATCATCTGGTGCGCGCCTGGCATCGCACGTTCGGGCTGCCGGTGGTGATGAGCAATTGCTCGAACAATTACGGGCCGTACCACTTCCCGGAAAAACTCATTCCGCACGTCATTCTCAATGCACTGCAAGGCAAGCCGCTGCCGGTGTACGGCGACGGTGCGCAGATCCGCGACTGGCTGTTTGTCGAAGATCACGCCCGGGCGCTTTACGCGGTGGTCAGCAACGGTGAAGTGGGGCAGACCTACAACATCGGTGGTCACAACGAAAAAACCAACCTTGAAGTGGTGCACACCGTGTGCGATCTGCTTGAGGCGCGGGGTGCGCAGAAACCGGCCGGGGTCGCGCATTTCCGCGACCTGATCACCTTCGTCAAGGATCGTCCGGGCCACGACAAACGTTATGCCGTCGATGCCGGCAAGATCCACGCGCAGTTGGGCTGGACGCCGCAGGAAACCTTCGACAGCGGCATGAAAAAAACCGTCGACTGGTACCTCGACAATCGCGCCTGGTGGATTCGTGTGATCTCCGGCGCCTACGCCCTCGAACGTCTCGGCGACCAGTTGCAAGAAGCCCACGTGGCTTGACATCACCCCCCGTCAATGACGCCGGTTGGCGTCAGTCATCTATTGCTGAAAAGGAAACAGGCATGGCCAAGTACAAGGGAATTCTGTTGGCGGGCGGCGCTGGCTCGCGGTTGCATCCAATCACTTTGGGCGTCTCCAAGCAGTCGCTGCCGGTGTATGACAAACCGATGATCTACTACCCGTTGTCGGTGCTGATGCTGGCGGAAATTCGCGAGATCCTCATCATCTCCACTCCCGAAGATCTGCCGGGCTTCCAGCGCATGCTCGGTGACGGCAGCCAATTGGGCCTGAGCCTGAGTTACGCCGTGCAACCGAGCCCGGACGGCCTGGCCCAGGCGTTCATCATCGGTCGCGAATTTGTCGGCGACGACAACGTCTGCCTGGTGCTCGGCGACAATATTTTCTACGGCGCCGGCTTCGGTGAAACGCTGTTGCAGGCTGCGACCCGCGAAGAGGGCGCGACCGTGTTCGGCTACTACGTGGCAGATCCGGAACGCTTTGGCGTGGTGGAATTCGACGCCAACGGCAAGGCCCTGAGCATCTGTGAAAAACCGAGCGAGCCGAAGTCCAACTTCGCCGTTACCGGCCTGTATTTCTACGACAACGAAGTGCTGCGCATTGCCGCCGAGATCCAGCCGTCGCCGCGCGGCGAACTGGAAATTACCGACGTCAACAATGTTTACCTGCAACGCGGACAGTTGAACGTTTCGGTGATGGGCCGCGGCATGGCCTGGCTGGATACGGGGACTCACGACGCGTTGATGGAAGCGGGCAATTTTGTCCAGGCCATCGAGAAACGTCAGGGCCTGAAAATCGCTTGCCTGGAAGAGATTGCCTACAACAAGGGCTGGATCGATGACGCGCAGTTGCTGGTGCTGGCGGGCAGCATGAGCAAGACCGGTTACGGTCAGTATCTGGCACGACTGATCAACGATGACGTGCTGACGGTGCTGGATGCCCAGCGTTCGCTGAAGGGCGCGGCCTGATTGTCCGGGCATTTCAGTGCGCGGGCCAAGCGCTCGGCAGGGTCAACACCCCGCACGAGCGCACTGGCGAGCAAGCTCGCTCTCTGCGGTTTTAGTGGCCGGTTACGCTGTCCGCTTGTGGCGTTTTAGCGTTCGGGTGTGAGTCGGCTGGCGGCATCTGCAGCGATTGCAGATGTGCCAGGCGATTGGCGTGGGTCGGTGCTTCGGCGGCCAGCGGCGAGCGGCGTTTGCGGGTTTCTTCACGCAGCACCGGCAGCACTTCCTTGCCGAACATGTCGAGCTGTTCCAGCACGGTTTTCAACGGAATGCCGCCATGGTCGAACAGGAAGAGCTGGCGCTGATAGTCGCCGAAGTACTCGCGGAAGGTCAGCGTCTTGTCGATGATTTCCTGCGGGCTGCCAACGGCCAGCGGGGTCATCTCCATGAACTCTTCCAGGGATGGACCGTGGCCATACACCGGCGCGTTGTCGAAGTAGGGACGGAACTCGCGGCGGGCATCCTGGGAATTGCGGCGCATGAAAATGTGCCCGCCAAGGCCGACGATGGCTTGCTCCGGCGTGCCATGGCCGTAATGGGCAAAACGCGCCCGATAGAATTCGACCAGGGCCATGAAATGCTCGCGCGGCCAGAGGATGTGGCTGGCGAAAAAGCCGTCACCGTAATACGCCGCTTGTTCAGCGATTTCCGGGGTGCGGATCGAGCCATGCCAGACGAAGGGCGGCAGGTCGTCCAGCGGCCGGGGAATGGAGGTGAAGTTGTTCAACGGGGTACGAAAACGACCGCTCCAGTTGATGTCTTCTTCGCGCCAGAGCCGATGCAGCAGGCGATAGTTTTCCATTGCCAGCGGCAGCCCGTCGGTGATGTTTTTGCCGAACCACGGATAGACCGGTGCGGTGTTGCCGCGCCCGAGCATCAAGTCCATGCGCCCGCCGCAGAGGTTTTGCAGCAGCGAATATTCTTCGGCCAGGCGCACCGGGTCGTTGGTGCTGATGAGCGTGGTGGACGTCGACAGAATGATGCGTCGGGTTTTCGCGGCGATGTAGGCCAGCAGCGTGGTGGGAGAGGAGGTGATGAATGGAGGATTGTGATGCTCGCCGGTAGCGAACACATCCAGCCCGATGTCTTCGGCTTTCTGCGCAATTTGCAGGGTGGCCTGGATGCGTTCCGATTCGCTGGGGGTACGGGCGTTGGTAGGGTCTTGTGTGACGTCGCCAACGGTGTAGATCCCGAATTGCATAAAGCCTCCTTGCCTTGGGTAAAGGGTATGTTTGAAACCCTGCCGCGAAGGTTAAATCGTCGCGGCACTTGAAATGTACGCCTGTACACGTACAATCGCAATTGTGCATCATCGTTCGAACGGATTTCGACCACCTCATCTAGACGGGAGCGCGACATGGAACTGGGATTTATCGGCTTGGGCACGATGGGCGCACCGATGGTGCTGAACCTGCTGAAGGCCGGGCATCAGGTGCGTGTGTGGAACCGCTCGGCGGCGCCGTTGCAGGCGCTGGTCAATGCCGGTGCCGAAGCCGTCGACAGCCCGGCGCTCGCGGCTCGCGCCGAGGTGCTGATTTCGATGCTGGGCGACGATGCGGCGATTCGTGCGGTGTTTCTGGATGCCCACGCCATCGACGGTCTGGCGCCCGGCAGCGTTCACGTCAACATGTCCACGGTGTCTGTCGCCCTCGCCCGGGAAATGGCGGCCCTGCACAAGGCGCGCGATGTGGCTTATGTGTCGGCGCCGGTGCTGGGGCGTGTGGATGTCGCGGCCGCCGGCAATCTGAATATCCTCGCCTCAGGCGATGCCGAGGCGCTGGCGCGGGTGCAGCCACTGTTCGATGTGCTGGGGCGCAAGACCTGGCCATTCGGCGAAGACGCAGAACGCGCCTGCGTAGCCAAACTCTCGGCCAATCTGATGATTGCCGCAGCGATTGAGTCGACCGCCGAGGCGTCGACCCTGGCCAACGGTTACGGCATCAGTCGCGCGGATTTCATCGAGATGATCACCTCGACCCTGTTCCCCGTGCCGGTGTATCAGGGCTACGGAAAACTGATGGTCGACAAACAATTCGAGCCCGCCGGGTTCAAGCTGTCGCTGGGGCTCAAGGATGTCCGCCTGGCGCTGGAGGCCGGCGAAGCTGCGCACGTGCCGCTGCCGTTTGCCAGTGTGTTGAAGGACAACTTGCTCGATGGCATGGCCCACGGTCAGGCCGATCAGGACTGGGCGTCACTTTCGCAGGTGAGTGACCGACGCGCTGGCTCAAAGTAATCATGGGGTAGGGCAAGCCGTAACTTCGGTGCAAGTTCGGTGACCACTTTGCGCCTTGAGTTTTAGTTTGAGCGTTAGTTGTCTTTTACTGAAAATATGCAAGAAGTCTGATAATAACGCTTGTCAATGTACGACTGTAGACGTACATTTTTGCCGGGGTTTAACAACAATAAAAGTTCTGTCTGTTTTTTCATCTGCTGACCCTCAATAAATAATAGCTAGGAGCCGTTATGAAGAATCTAATGCAATGGAACAGCCTTCCCTCCGAATCCAATGAATGGCTCGAGAAGGTGCGTGCACTGAACCCGCTGATCGTTCAGCACCGAGATTACAGCGAGCAGACGAACGCGACGCACAAGGACGTAATGTCTCAATTTTTCAAGGACGGTTTTGGCCGCACGTCAGTGTCCAGGGCATTCGGCGGATCCCAGGTCGACATCCAGACCACCTCGGCACTGTTGCTGGAATTTGCCCGGCATGACGCTTCGCTGTCCTGGCAACTGGCCGTGCAGGTGGCCATGGGCCGACTCTCCGATTACTTGCCGGAAAGCACCTCCGAAGCGATCTACAACCACTGCGATGGTTTTGTGATCGGCGCCATTCACTCCGGTGGCGAAGCGCTGCCGATGGGCGACGATTACCTGCTCAGCGGCCGCTGGGCGTTCGCCAGCGGTTCGGCGCATGCCGACTGGCTGGTCTGCACCGCGACCGTCAAAGGCACGGAAAACAACACCACACCTGAAGTGCGAATGTTCTTTGTGCCGGCCAGCCAGTGCAAGATCCTGCCGACCTGGGACACCCTCGGCATGCGCGGCACCGGCAGCCATCACTTCGAATGTTCGCAGGTGCTGGTCAACAAGGCCTTCTCCCTGAACACCGAAAGCCTCAAGCAATCGCCCGAAGCGCGCAGCTCGCGTGCCTACGCTACCGGTTACTACGAGTTCGGTACGCTGGCAGCGATGTCCACCGTGCTGGGCGTTGCCCGCGCGGCGGTCGACCACTTCCGCAACGATCGCGCCGTCAACGCCGATCCAGGCCTTGAAGGGGTAATCTTCGAAAAAACCGGCCGGGCGATCTCTTCGGTGCACACCGCCCAGTTGCTGCTCGAAGACGCGATTCACCAAGTGATCAATCGCGGTGAAACCTTCGGTGAACCGGTCAGTGCGCGCGTCGGCCTGGCGGCTTCAGTGCTCACCGAAAACTCGGTGAACGCGGTCAATCAGATCTTCTCGATGGCCGGTTCGAAAGCGGTTTACAAGTCGCACTTTCTGGAACGTTGCTTCCGCGATATTCATACCGGTTCGAAGCACTTCACCTTGTCGCCTTTGAACTTGCACGGTATCGGTAAATATTATCTGGATAAAACCAATGCGCTGGCAGCGGCTTGACAGATAACTAACAAAACAGGCGCGTTACACGTGAATTGCCACAGGGATATATAGCGCGCCTGTTTTGTGCAACAGCCTTTATTTTCTTAATAACTGAACTTTTGTGCTCGCAATAAAGAGTCAAGGGAGTGCCATATGCTTGCCCGAAATATCATTAAATCGCTGGTTTTTCTTCTCCTCGTACTGATCTTTTCCGCTGTGCTCGGCTGGCGCTTCTGGGCGCCACCGCAAGCCGCTGCCGACCAGCGCATCCCGAGTACGCGGGTCGGTCTGGCCGTGGCCAAAAAACAACCGTACACCTACTACCTTGAAGCGATCGGCAAACTGGAAGCGCAGCGTCAGGTGCTGGTCTCGGCCGAAGTCAGCGGCAAAGTGGTCGACATCGATTTCGAGTCCGGCGATCAAGTGGCGGCGGGGCAGGTGTTGCTCAAGCTCAACGACGCGCCGGAGCAGGGTGAACTGGTGCGCCTCAAAGGCGAGTTCGAATCGGCCAAGGCGCAATTTGCCCGGGTTCAGGAACTGGCCAAAAGCGGTGCAGAAAGCCGCCGCGCCTTCGACAGCGCCCGAGCGCAATACGACGCGGCCAAAGGTGACATGGAGCGCATGCAGGCGCAGATCGCCCAGCGTCATATCCGTGCGCCATTTGCTGGCACCCTCGGTATTCGTCAGGCGCACCTCGGCCAATATCTGCAGGCCGGCAGCGCGGTGGCAACCCTGACGGATCCCGGTGTGCTGCGGGTCAATTTCACCCTCGCCGAGCGCGATGGCTCGCGGGTGCAACTGGGCCAGACCGTGCAGGCCAAGGTCGATGCCTGGGCGGATCAGACGTTCGCCGGGAAGATCGTTGCGGTCGACCCACAGATCAACCAATCCCACACCATCAATGTGCAAGCGGTCATCACCGATACCAAAAAACTCCTGCGCCCAGGCATGTATGCGCGGGTCTCGGTGACGTTGCCGCAGACCGCCGAATTGCTCATCCCGGAAACCGCCATCACCTACAACGCCTACGGCGAGAGTGTGTTCTCGGTCTACACCGACGAAGCCGGTGTGCAGAAGGTCAAGCGTGAAAGCATCAAGGTCGGCGAGCGCCGCGACGGTTGGGCCGTGGTCGACAAGGGCCTGGACGACGGTGCGCAGGTGGTGACTTCGGGTCAATTGAAACTGCATGACGGCGTGGCCGTGGAAGGTATCCCGGACACCATTGCTCTCAAACTCAGCGGGCTGGAAAAATGAATTTCACCGACCTCTTTCTTCGCCGGCCGGTGCTGGCCGTGGTGGTCAGCACGTTGATTCTGTTGTTCGGTGTCCGGGCGCTGATGAACCTGCCGATTCGCCAGTATCCGATGCTGGAAACGTCGACCATCACGGTCACCACCCAGTACCCGGGCGCCTCGTCCGAACTGATGCAAGGCTTCGTCACTCAGCCGATCAGTCAGGCGGTGGCCTCGGTCGAAGGGATCGATTATCTGTCTTCGGCTTCGACTCAGGGCCGCAGCCAGGTGACGATCCGCATGGCGCTCAACAGTGACTCCATCGCGGCGCTGACCGAGGTCATGGCCAAGGTCAACCAGATCAAATATCGCTTGCCCAAGGATGCCTACGACCCGGTGGTGGAACGCACCTCGGGCGGTTTCACCAGCGTGGCTTACGTGGCGTTTGCCAGTTCCAACCTGACCATTCCGGAAATGTCGGACTACATTTCCCGCGTCGTCGAACCGATGTTCGCCGGCATCGAAGGCGTGGCCAAGATCAACATCATGGGCGAGCAGAAACTCTCCATGCGCCTGTGGCTCGACCCGCAACGCCTGGCCGGCTACGGCATGACCGGCCAGGACGTTTCGACCGCCATCGAGGGCAACAACTTCCAGGCCGCACCCGGCCAGGTCAAAGGTTTGTATGTGGTCAGCAACCTGCGGGTCAACACGGACCTGAACAGCGTGGAAGACTTCCGCGACATGGTGCTGCGCAACGATAACGGCCACATCATTCGTGTGCGCGATGTCGGCACGGTCGAGCTGAATGCGGCGTCCACCGATACCAGCGGCGCGATGAGCGATGTGCCGGCGCTGTTCCTCGGCCTCGACGCGGCGCCGACCGGCAACCCGCTGGTGATCGTCAAGCGTGTGCGCGAATTGCTGC
Organism: Pseudomonas sp. SM4; assembly: GCF_051913165.1. NCBI lineage: Bacteria > Pseudomonadati > Pseudomonadota > Gammaproteobacteria > Pseudomonadales > Pseudomonadaceae > Pseudomonas > Pseudomonas sp. SM4. Next base: position 29,250 of record NZ_JBODOE010000001.1, read on the forward strand.
CACAAATTCAGGAAACCCTGCCACCGGGCGTGACCGTGCAGATTCCTTTCGAAGTGGCGCACTTCATTCAGTCGTCGATCGATGAGGTGTCTTACACCCTGCTCGAAGCGCTGGTGATCGTGGTGCTGGTGATCTACCTCTGCCTGGGCACGTTCCGTACGGTATTGATTCCGTTGGTGACGATTCCGCTGTCGATGCTCGGCGCGGCGATGCTCATGCAGATGTTCGGCTTCAGTCTCAATTTGTTGACCCTGCTCGCCATGGTCCTGGCCATCGGGCTGGTGGTGGACGACGCCATCGTCGTGGTGGAAAACGTCCACCGGCATATCGAGGAGGGCAAGACTCCGTTCGATGCGGCGTTGATCGGTGCGCGGGAAGTGGCCGGGCCGGTGGTGGCGATGACCTTCACGCTGGCGGCGGTGTATGCCCCGATCGGCTTGATGGGCGGCCTGACCGGCACGCTGTTCAAAGAGTTCGCGTTGACCCTGGCCGGCGCCGTGGTGATTTCCGGCATCGTCGCGCTGACCTTGTCGCCGATCATGAGTACGCGTTTGCTGGATGCGAAAACCAGTGAAGGGTTCATGGCGGTCAAGGCCGATCGCTTCTTCCAGAATCTGGCTCGCCGTTACGGCGCGTTGCTCGGCGGTTCGCTGGCGAAGCGCTGGATCAGTCTGACCGTGGCGCTGGTGATCTTCTTCAGCCTGCCGTTCCTCTATCGCTCGGCGCAGACCGAACTGGCACCGCTGGAAGACCAGAACATTCTGCTGACCGCGATCAAAGCGCCGCAGCACGCCAACCTCAATTACCTCGAAGCGTACGCGCACAAACTCTACGAGACCTTCAACGAAATTCCCGAGGGTTACAGTAACTGGGTGGCCAACGGCACTGACGGCCTGTCCAACAGCGTCGGCGGGATCAACCTGGTCGATTGGGAAAAACGTGGCCGCGATGCCAATACCATTCAGCCGGACTTGCAGGCCCGGGTGAACCAGATCGAAGGCACGAGCATTTTCGTCTTCCAGATGCCGCCTCTGCCGGGCTCCACCGGTGGCTTGCCGGTGCAGATGGTTATTCGCAGCGATCAGGAATACCTGGCGCTGTTCAACGTGATGGATCAGCTCAAGCAAGCGGCGCAGGCCAGCGGTCTGTTCGCGGTGGTCGACAGTGATCTGGACTTCAACAATCCCGTGGTGGAGATTCAGGTCGATCGCGCCAAGGCGAACGCCTTGGGCATTCGCATGCAGGACATTGGCGAGACGCTGAACAGTCTGATCGGCGAAAAGTACGTCAACCGGTTCTCCTTCCACGGGCGTTCGTATGACGTGATTCCACAGTCGATCTCTTCGGACCGCCTGACCCCGGAAACCCTCAAGCTCTACTACGTCAAGGATCAGAAGGGCAATCCGGTGCCGTTGTCGACGCTGGCCACCCTCAGCGTCAAGGTCGAACCGAACCGCCTGACCCAGTTCAACCAACAGAACTCTGCGACGTTCCAGGCCATTCCGGCACCGGGCGTGACGTTGGGTGCTGCGGTGGAGTTCCTGCAAAAACAATCGGAAAGTTTCCCCGCCGGTTTCAGTTTCGACTGGCAGTCCGACGCGCGCCAATACGTGCAGGAAGGCAACAGCCTGGCGTTCACCTTCGGTCTGGCCCTGGTGATCATCTACCTGGTGCTGAGCGTGCAATACGAGAGCTTCCGCGATCCGTTCATCATCCTGATCAGCGTGCCGCTGTCGATCTGTGGCGCATTGGTGCCGCTGGCGCTGGGCATGACTTCGATGAACATCTACACGCAGATCGGTTTGATCACGCTGATCGGCTTGATCAGCAAGCACGGGATTCTGATGGTCGCGTTTGCCAACGAACTGCAACGCAAGCAGGGCATGGACCGCGTGCAAGCCATTCAGCACGCCGCGCAAGTACGCCTGCGGCCAATCCTGATGACCACCGCGGCGATGGTGGTCGGTCTGGCGCCGTTGTTGTTCGCCAGTGGTGCCGGCGCCAACAGCCGTTTCGGCCTGGGCTTGGTGATTGTGGTGGGGATGCTCATCGGTACGTTGTTCACCCTGTTCATTCTGCCGTCGGTCTACACCCTGCTGAGTTCGATCAAGCAGCCGGCCCGCGTCACTGAAGCCGCCATGGCCGGTGCGCCGCAACCCACCTTGTGAGGACGTTTTCATGTATCGGATTACACGCTTCATGCTGGCGCCCCTGGCCGTTTCCATCCTGTTGTCGGCAGGCTGTGTGAACTACGCCGGGATCAATCACCAGGGCAAATTGTTGTCGCTTGGCGAGGCGTCTTCCGACAGTCTCAAGGACACCCTGCCGCCGGCCGCCTGGCCGCGCAGCGATTGGTGGGCGACGCTGGGCGATCCACGCCTCGGCGCGCTGATCGAGGAGGCCTATGCCAGCAACCCGGACCTGCAGGAAGTCACGGCGCGGGTGGCCAAGGCCAATGCCTTTCTCGACTTGCGCGACGCCGAGCGCTACCCGCAAATGGACGCGGCGGCCGGTGTCACCCGTGGTCGTTTGTCGAAGTTCGAGGACTACAGCGGCGAGGGGCACCAGTACTTCACCGCACGCAATCTGGCGGTCAATTTCAACTACACCTTCGACCTCTGGGGCGGCCAGCGTGCCGCCTGGGAGTCGGCGCTCAACGGCGCGATGGCGGCCGAAGTCGATCTGCAATCGTCGCGCCTGATTCTGACGGTCAACGTGGTCAAGGCCTACAACCAGTTGGCTTACGCCTGGCAGGTGTCGGAGCTCAATCGCCGCGACCTGGAGCGCCTGAGCAAACTGGTCGAGCTGACCGATTCACGCTACGGCTCGGGGCTGGATAACCTGTCGCAACTCAAGCAGGTACAGAGCCTCAAGGCGCGTTCGGAGTCGACGCTGATCGGCGCCAACGAGGACATCGAAATCGCTCGCTTGCAGTTGTCGGCGCTGATCGGCAAAGGCGTTGATCGTGCGCACACCATCGAGCGTCCGGCGAGTCTGCAAGCCAGCGTCGTGGCGTTGCCCGCGCAATTGCCGGCGCAACTGCTCGGGCGTCGCCCGGACATCGTCGCGGCGCGCTGGCGCGTCGAAGCCGAGAACAAAAACATCGAAGCGGTGAAGACCACGTTCTACCCCAACATCAACCTGGTGGCTGCGGCGGGTTCGCACGCGCTGACGGGGGACGCGCTGTTCGCCGGGGTCAGTAAGTTCTGGAACGTTGCGCCGACCGTGACGCTGCCGATCTTCGATGCCGGGCGCCTGCGCTCCGACCTCAAGGCTGGCAATGCACAGCTGGACAGCTCGATCGCGCAGTACAACCGCGTGCTCAGTTCGGCCCTGCACGAAGTGGCGATTTCGGTGACGCAACTGCGCTCTTTCGAGCAGCAGATTGTCGTGCAGCGCGATGCCTGCACGATTGCCCAGTCGTCTTACGATCTGTCGCAGTCACGCTACAAGGCCGGAGAGGACACGTTCCTCGATGCGCTAAACATCGAGCAACAATTGATTCAGGACGAAATGCGTCTGGCGTTCCTCAACAGCAAGCACATCGACAGCTCGATTTCGTTGATGGCAGCGCTGGGCGGCGGGTTCCAGGAGCAACCGTTGCAGGCGGCGCAGAGCGCCGGGCTGTAGTGACAGACGTGGCGTAGCCAGCGGGACGGCTGTCGCCGGGAGGGGCTTGTTGTGTATAGTCTTACTGTTCTCGTATAGACGAATTCAAGCAAGTTTTCTCCCGCCTATATCATCAAAGGTACCTACCTATGAACGTCCCGAATCACCCCAATCAGGACCAGATCCTTTTGGAGAATGTTCTGTCCGCATTGGGCAGTCCGTTGCGTCTGACTGTCTTGAAAGTCTTGGCCGATGGCCAGGAACATCCTTGCGGCCGGATCCTCAAGGGCGCCTCGAAGTCGACCATGACTCACCACTGGCGGGTCCTGCGTGACAGCGGTCTGATTTGGCAACGGCCGTACGGTCGGGAAAACCTGCTGTCGCTGCGTCGCGAAGACATGGACCTGCGGTTTCCCGGCTTGCTTGATTCGCTACTCACGGCGGTCAAGTTCGACGAGCAGACCGTCGATGTGATCAGCAAGCACGAAGTGACCGAAGACAGCAGTACGCAATGACCACGACGTTGCGCTGAAGGCCGTGTTCTTCAGCGCCAGCAATACAATGACGATCAACAGGGAGGTTGAGTGCGGGTATGGATACGAGTCATTACTGGTCGTCACGACCACTGGCGCAATTGAGCGGTGCGGAACAGCACTGGCTGTTTCTGCCGGGAGCGCTGACGCCGCGTCTGAAAGCCATGGGTGCCTATTCGATCGAAGTGGTCGAGCAGTTCCAGGGCGCGCTCAACCCGGATGAGGCGCAAGCCTTGAACGTCCCCGCGGCCAGCACTGGCTGGGTGCGTGAAGTGGTGATGAAACTCGATGGCGAGGCGTGCGTGACCGCGCGCAGCCTGACCAGCATGCCGGCGTTGCACAGCGACTGGTCGGAGTTGAACAACTACGGCGGACGACCATTGGCGGAGATTCTCTACACGTCGGAGCAGACCCTGCGCGAGCCGTTTCAGTGCGCCGTGTTAGCCCCCGGCGCGCCGCTGACGGCACTCTCCCATCGCTTCGCACCGCAGGCCAAACGCCTGCTGGCGCGGCGCTCGCGTTTCACCCGCAATGGCTCGCCGCTGTTGGTCAGTGAATGTTTTTTGCCCGCGTTCTGGGCGCGGGTCGAGTACGCCTCGGGCCTGAAATCCGCCTCGTGAATTAAAGCCTTGCGGGAGCCAGCTCCCGCAAGTTCAGAGCCGAATCACCGCTTCGATCTGGCTGATCGCCGGCGTCAATGCCTGCGCCAGTTGCTGGGCTTTGCAGGTGGGGTGCATGGTTCTCGACGAGCGCAGAAACAGCGGGTCATCAAAGCGCTTGCGCAACCGCGCGAGCGACCCGCTGATGGCCGGTTGTTTGACGTTCAGCCGCTCGGCCGTGCGCGATACGCTGCGTTCACGAAACAACACCAGAAAGATGATGATCAGGTTCAGGTCGATATCCGCGAAGTTGTCTTCATTGAATAGCATGGTCACTTCCCTGTTTAGACCTGGAGGCCGGCGTGCAGACTGCCGCACGCCGGCCTCCAGGGATAATCACTGATCCGGGGCCAGGCGCAACTCGTCGTTCAGACGGTAGTAATTGCGATTGAAATAGACGAGGCCTTCCGTGGCTTCGCTGTGCTGCAGTTCGAGGATTTCACAGTAAAAAATGCTGTGAGTGCCGACCTCGTCGATCTTCGCGACACGGCAGTCAAGGCTGACCAACGCCTCGGCGATAACCGGCGAACCGGTCACCAGGGTCTGGCAGTTCACGCTGGAAAAGCGCTCCTGCATGGTCAGTTGCCGGTTGGCGAACGCCCCGGACGTCGACTGATGCCCACCGGTCAAGACGTTCACACACAGCACACCGTTGGTTTTGAAATGCTCGTGATTGGACGACGAGCGATTGACACACACCAGCAGCGTTGGCGGCGAATCCGTCACGCTGCACACCGCCGAAGCGGTAAACCCGAAACGCCCGGCAGGGCCATCGGTTGTGACGATGGTGACGGCACTCCCCAGCATCGCCATTGCATTACGAAACTCCGTTGAATCAACCACAGCGTCACCTCATTCCATGTAGGTCATTGGGAGCCGATCCGTTCTTCCTTGTCCGTTGTCGTTGTGCGAAAACGGTATCGGGCAACACGTTCGCTCTGCCGATATAGTACGTATGTATACGTACCTTGCAAGCTATTCCTTGTGCTTATTTTGCAGAAAAATATGCCAGCCTGATCGGTCGCCAGTGCTCTGTTCTCAAGTGTCAGACAAGGCCTGCAGCAGGGACTTGGCATACGTCGGCAACGCGTCGAATTCGCGCGCGCACAGCAGCAGTTTTCGTCGCGCCCACGGCTCATTCAGCGCCAGGCTTTTCAACGATTGCGAGGGCGCGCGCTCGATGGCTGCCAGGGGCACGATGGCAATGCCTGCGCCCATCGCAACCATGCGCAGCACGCCATCAAAACCGTCGGCGCGGATGCGAATCTGCATCCGTGCGCCGGCGTGCAGCGCTTGCTCTTCCAGGTACACCGCCAGTGCGCTGTCGGCGCGCAGCCCGACGAAGTCGTGGCGCAAGGTGTCGCTGAAACTGACTTCGCTCAAGCCGGACAAAGGATGATCGCAGGGCAGGATCAGCACCAGTGGATCGTCGCGAAATGCTCGGGTCTGCAAATCGGTGGTGTCGACCGCGTCGGAAACGATGCCGATGTCCGCCGCGCCCTGGCGCAATGCGTGGGTAATGCGCGCGCTGGGCAGCTCCTGCAGATCGATGTCGAGATTGCGATGGTGTTGCAGGAATTCGGCGAGCACTTCCGGCAAGTATTCAGTGATCGCTGTGGTGTTGCACAGCAGGCGCACCTGGCCTTTGACACCTTGCGCGTAATCCGCCAGATCCTGCTGCATGCGTTCGGCCTGTTGCAGGAGCACGCGAGCATGTTGCGCCAGCGCGGTGCCGGCGGGTGTGGGGGTGACACCGCGACGGCCACGCTGGAGAAAATCAACGCCCAGCGAGGCTTCCATCGCACGGATTCTGGCGCTGGCGGCGGCGAGGGAAAGATGGCTGCGAGCGGCGCCGGCGGTGATGTTGCCGGTGTCGAGGATGTGCAGGTAGAGGCGCAGGTCGGTGAGGTCGAAGTGCATGTCGGCAGCCGCTGAATTTGTGGGGTTTAAGCAGGGCCCCATCGCTGGCAAGCCAGCTCCCACAGGTTCAGCGTTGATCACAAGTTTTGTGCACGACACAAAACACTGTGGGAGCTGGCTTGCCAGCGATGAGGCCTTCAGCCTCTCGAAATTCCAGAGGCAGCCTCAGTATATGGCAGATTTTCACCCCGTCCCGACTGGCGCACAGTAACGCCATGAACACACTCGCAGACTTCTACCAGAATCTCGGCCTGACCCTGTCCTTGCTGGTCATCGCCACCTTCATTCTCGCCGGCCTGATCAAAGGCATCATCGGCCTTGGCCTGCCCACCGTCGCCATGGGCCTGCTCGGTCTGGCTATGGCACCCTCGCAGGCAGCCGCGCTGTTGATCATCCCGGCGACGCTGACCAACCTCTGGCAACTGGCATTCGGCGGGCATCTGCAAGGGCTGATCAAACGCCTTTGGCCGATGTTGCTGATGATCTTCCTTGGCACCGGCATCGGCACCTTGTGGATCGGCATGGCCGGCGGACATTGGGTGGTGCGCGGACTCGGTGCGGCGTTGTTGCTGTATGCGCTGAGCGGCTTGTTTCTGCCGACGCTCAGCGTAAAACCCCGTCATGAAGGCTGGCTTGGCCCGCTCTGTGGTTTGATCACCGGCATCATCACCTCCGCCACCGGCGTGTTCGTGATTCCGGCGGTGCCCTATCTGCAGGCGCTGGGTTTGAGCCGTGACGAACTGGTGCAGGCGCTTGGCCTGTCGTTCACCGTCTCGACCCTGGCGCTGGCCGGCGGCCTGCTCTGGCGTGGCGCACTCGGCGGCGGTGAATTGAGCGCTTCGTTGCTGGCGCTGATTCCGGCGGTGCTGGGCATGTTGCTCGGCCAATGGCTGCGGCAACGCATCAGCGCTGTGTTGTTCAAGCGCGTGTTCTTCATTGGACTGGGCGCGCTCGGCGCCCATTTGTTGATCAGCGGTTAGCCGAGGCTGCGCTGAGCATGTCGATGGCGCGGATATCGAAATCGCGCTCCAGATAGTCCATACGCTCTGCAAAAAATGCCTTCATGTGCGGCAGGTTCGAGTGCACATCCAGGTGCGCCTGGCTCTCCCAGATCTCGTAAAAGATAAACAGCGACGGATCTTCCTTGTCGCGCAGCATGTGGTATTCGATGCAACCAAGCTCGGCGCGGCTTGGTTCAACATAGGCGCGAAACAGCGCCTCGAAGGCCGCGGATTTTTCCGGGCGGGTCTTGGCGTGCAGGATGAAACCCTGGCGTTCACTCATCTCAAATACCTCCTCAAATGCAGATGGCCGCGCATGCTATGGCAATAATCGGCATTCGATTCGTGCTTTTCAGTCAAATGTATTTTGCGTAATCACGGCTTATTCCGCGCGAGGCGGACGGTTAATCTGCCGCCATTCCAGTTTCCCTTCTCACTCCAGCCCAATGGCTGCGCCGAGGTTTTGTCATGAAAAAAGTGCTGTTGCTCAATGGCGGTAAAAAATTCGCCCACTCCGACGGTCGCTACAACGCCACCCTGCACGAAGCTGCGCTGGGCGTGCTGGATCGTGGCGGGCTCGACGTTAAAACCACTTTCATCGACGAGGGTTACGACGTCGCGGAAGAAGTGGCCAAATTCCTCTGGGCCGACGTGATCATTTATCAGATGCCGGGCTGGTGGATGGGCGCGCCGTGGACGGTGAAAAAGTACCTCGACGAAGTCTTCACCGAAGGCCATGGCAGCCTCTACGCCAGCGATGGCCGCACCCGCTCCGACGCCTCGCAGAAGTACGGCAGCGGCGGTCTGATTCAGGGCAAGCAATACATGCTGTCGCTGACCTGGAACGCACCGCAGCAAGCGTTCGATGACCCGACAGATTTCTTCGAGGCCAAAGGTGTTGATGCGGTGTACTTCCCGTTCCACAAGGCCAATGAGTTTCTGGGCATGACCGCATTGCCGACGTTCTTGTGCGTGGACGTAATGAAACGCCCGAACATCGAGGGTGATGTGGCGCGTTATGAGCAGCATCTGACCGAGGTGTTTGGCCTTAAGGCTTGAGGCTGCCACCTGTGCCCAGGGGATTAATCTGGGGTTATGGGTTTTATTGTGGTGAAGAGATTTATTGTTGAGGGGATGTACCTGTGGTGGGATTTATTGTTGAGGGGATTTATCTGTGGTGATGGGATTTATTGTGGCGAGGGGATTTATCCCCGATGGGTCGCGCAGCGGCCCCGCGCTTGATCCTGAAACAGAGCGGGCCTGCTGCGCAGTCCATCGGGGATAAATCCCCTCGCCACAAGTAGATCTCTGTGAACAGAAAATTCCCCACCCGCTCAAGCCATTCCTTCACCACAATACAGGGGTGATGACCATCCTAAGGGACACCCGTGAAAGCCAGATCCGATGAGTTGCAGATTTTCGTCTGTGTGATCGAGTGCGGTTCCATCTCCGCCGCCGCCGAGCAAGTCGGCCAGACGCCGTCGGCCGTCAGCCGCACGCTGTCGAAGCTGGAAGCCAAACTCGACACCACGCTGATCAACCGCACCACGCGGCGCATGGATCTGACCGAGGAGGGCAAGTACTTCTTCGAACACGCCAAGCTGATTCTTGATCAGATGGATCAACTCGAAGAACGCCTGTCCTCGCGCCAGCAGACCCCGTCCGGGCGTCTGCGTATCAACGCCGCGTCGCCGTTCATGCTCCACGCGGTGGTCCCCTACATCGACGAATTTCGCCGGCTCTACCCGGACATCCAGCTCGAACTCAACAGCAATGACCTGATCATTGACCTGTTGGAACAAAGCACCGACATCGCCATCCGCATCGGCACCCTCGCCGATTCGACGCTGCACGCGCGTTCGCTCGGTTGCAGTCCGCTGCTGATCGTCGCCAGCCCTGCGTATCTGGAAAAACATGGCGCGCCACAGCAAGTCGCCGATCTGAGCGAGCACACCTTGCTCGGCTTCACTCAGAACGAAGGCCTCAACCAATGGCCGCTGCGTTACGTGCACGGTGACCGCTGGCCGATCACCCCGGCGATCAGCGCTTCCAGCGGCGAGACCGTGCGGCATCTGGCGCTGGAAGGGCAGGGCATTGCTTGCCTGTCGCACTTCATGACCATCGACGACATCCGCGCCGGCCGTTTGAAAGTCCTGCTCGGCGAATTCAACAGCGGTTATCGCCAGCCGATCAACGCGGTGTACTACCGTAACTCGCAATTGGCGTTGCGCATTCAGTGCTTCCTCGACTTCATTCAGAGCAAACTCGCCGCCTACGCCAGCGCCGATTTCAAGGGCTGATTCGTGACCTCTACGCAAGAGTGAATTGGCCGAGGGCGGGTTTTTCCCTCCGGCTCACGGGCCGATACTCGTCCCATCACTTACTCACGCAGGGAGTTTCTCCATGAACGTATTCATCACCGGCGCTGCCGGTTTTATCGGCGGCTCGATCGCTACCGGTCTGGTTCAGGCCGGGCATAACGTCACCGGGCTCGTGCGCAGCACCGAACAGGCTGCCGAGCTGAAAGCGTTGGGCATCACCGCGGTTATCGGCACGCTGGATGACAAAGCACTGCTCGCCGAACAGGCCAGCGCCGCTGACGCCGTCATCAACGCCGCCAGCAGCGACCATCGCGGCGCCGTCGAAGCCTTGCTCGATGCTTTGCGCGGTACCAACAAAGTCTTTCTGCACACCAGCGGTTCGAGCATCGTCGGTGACGCGTCGGGCGGTAAATCCAGCGACGTCATCTACTTTGAAGACAACCTGCCGGAGCCGACCGTCGACAAGGCCGCACGCGTGGCCATCGACAACCTGATCCTCGCCGCGGCAAAGGATGGCGTGAATTCCGCCGTCATCTGCAACACGCTGATCTACGGCCACAGCCTGGGCGTCAATCGCGACAGCGTGCAACTGCCGCGATTGCTCAAGCAAGCGCGCAAAAGCGGCGTGGTGCGCCACGTCGGCACAGGCCAGAACATCTGGTCCAACGTGCACATCGAAGACGTCGTCGCCCTCTACCTGCTGGCGCTGACCAAAAACGTCCCGGGCACGTTCTACTTCGTCGAAAGCGGCGAAGCGTCGTTCATCGACATGACCACCGCCATGGCCCAAGCGCTGAACCTGGGCCAACCGCAAGACTGGCCATTGAAAGACGCCGAAGCCGAATGGGGCTACGAAATGGCCAACTACGGCCTCGGCTCCAACAGCCGAGTGCGCGGCAAACATGCGCGCGAACTGCTGGGCTGGACGCCGAAACGCACGTCAGTGGTTGAATGGATTCGTAACGAAATGGTGTGATGGGTGTTTGAGCCCCGCCGGGCTTTGCTATCACCCTTCAGAACGGCTGCCATCGGGCAGCCGTTTTCGTTTCAGGCTTTGCGCTTGTATTGCCTCAGACCTATGGTGCTCTGAACGTCGCCAGTTCAGCAGGTACAGGTAATGGACGCTTGTCGCGATTATTGGCGGACGTCATGGCCGTGCAGGCGGGCTACGTGCCGCTGGATTACAGCAGTTGGGAACGAAACAAAGAGGCTTATTTTGCAGCAATCAGTCAGGGGCTGAACTGCAACTACGAACCCATGGAGTATTGGGTTCGGCAGGCATTGTGGACTTGAAGTCGACGCTACTTGGCCAGGGACAAATTTAGAAACTTACTGGATCTGACTTTGAGTTTGCGCTCAATTGCCTCGACACTTTGGCCCGTCTCTATGGCTGTCGAGCTGGCGATTGCGCGGATCAGAGTATCGGCTGTCAGTTTTTTTCTGGTGCGACGTGCGGAGGTCATGGCGGGGACTCTACGGAATTTGTAAGGCGAGTATAGCGCTTGGCTGGCTTAGAGAAACACAACGTAAGGCTGGACGCGAACCTGTGGGAGCTGGCTTGCCAGCGATAGCGGTTCACCAGTCAGCATCTAAGTTGAATGTGCAGCCGTCATCGCTGGCAAGCCAGCTCCCACAGGTTATCCGCGTTCTGTCTGACGCAATGCGCTCAAACTGTAGGAGCAAAGCTTGCTCGCGAAAGCGCCGTGTCAGTCGGCAGTGATTTTGGATGTGACACCGTCTTCGCGAGCAAGCTCAGCTCCTACAGGTCTTGTGTGGACATGAAAATTCGCTGAGTGGATTTTCATTAATCACGACAAAACATATCCATTTACGACATCCCTTGCCTCTCCACGAAAATTACTTTCATGCGGTTTGAAATTTCGATCTCGAAATGATTTATGAGTTTCACAACCCATTCGAACGTGACCCTTTCGAGGAGTACCGCATGACGCCTTCCTTCGGCTATTGGCTGCTGGTGTATGCCGCCGTCGCCATCATCGCTTTGATCGTTCTGATCGCCCGTTACCGGCTCAATCCGTTCATCGTCATCACCCTGATTTCCATCGGCCTGGCGCTGGTGGCCGGGATGCCGGCCTCCGGGGTTGTCGGGGCGTATGAGGCCGGGGTGGGCAAGACGCTGGGGCATATTGCGCTGGTGGTGGCGCTGGGGACGATGCTTGGCAAGATGATGGCCGAGTCCGGCGGTGCCGAGCAGTTGGCGCGCACGTTGATCGATAAATTCGGTGAAAAGAACGCGCACTGGGCAATGGTCTGCATCGCGTTTCTGGTCGGGCTGCCGCTGTTCTTCGAGGTCGGTTTTGTCTTGCTGGTGCCGATTGCGTTCACCGTGGCGCGCCGCGTGGGTGTGTCGATTCTGATGGTCGGTTTGCCGATGGTCGCCGGCCTGTCGGTGGTGCATGCGCTGGTCCCGCCGCACCCGGCGGCGATGCTCGCTGTGCAGGCTTATCAGGCGTCGGTCGGGCAAACCTTGCTGTATGCGATCGCCATCGGCATTCCGACGGCGATTATCGCCGGCCCGCTGTACGCCAAATTCATCGTGCCGCGCATTAACTTGCCGGCGGATAACCCGCTGGAAAAACAATTCCTCGACCGCGAACCGCGCGACAAGCTGCCGGGTTTCGGCATCACCATGGCGACCATTCTGTTGCCGGTGGTGTTGATGCTGATCGGCGGTTGGGCCAACCTGATTTCCACGCCGGGCAGCGGTTTCAACCAGTTCCTACTGTTCATCGGCAACTCGGTGATCGCGCTGTTGCTAGCGACTTTACTGAGTTTCTGGACGCTGGGTATCGCTCAGGGTTTCAGCCGTGAATCGATCCTCAAGTTCACCAACGAATGCCTCGCGCCAACGGCCAGTATCACTTTGCTGGTCGGCGCTGGCGGCGGTTTGAACCGCATTCTGGTCGACGCGGGCGTCACCGATCAGATCGTCGGCCTCGCTCACGAATTCCACCTGTCGCCGCTGATCATGGGCTGGCTTTTTGCAGCGCTGATGCGCATCGCTACAGGCTCGGCGACCGTGGCCATGACCACCGCGTCCGGCGTGGTCGCGCCGGTGGCCATTGGTCTGGGTTATCCACACCCTGAGCTGTTGGTGCTGGCGACCGGCGCCGGGTCGGTTATCTTTTCCCACGTCAACGACGGCGGCTTCTGGTTGATCAAGGAATACTTCAACATGACGGTCGCGCAGACGTTCAAGACCTGGACCGTGCTTGAGACGCTGATCTCGGTAGTCGCGTTCGGCCTGACCGTCGGCCTTTCTTACCTGCTGTAACCGGAGCCCGCCGACCATGGACATCCTCTACCAGATTCGCGCCCGTCAGGATTCCTTCAGCGCCGGCGAAGGCCGTATCGCCCGGCTGATGCTCGACGATGTCGGTTTCGCCGCCAGCGCCAGCCTCGAAGACCTCGCGCAACGCGCCGAAGTCAGCACCGCCACGCTGTCGCGTTTTGCCCGCACGGTCGGTTGCCGCGACCTGCGTGATCTGCGCCTGCAACTGGCCCAGGCCAGCGGGGTTGGCAGCCGTTTTCTCGACCCGGCGGGCACGCCTGAACAGTCGGCGTTCTACGGCCAGATCGTCGGCGACATCGAAACCACGCTGCGCCAGCATCTGGCCGGATTCGATGAATCACGCTTCGCCGATGCAGTGAAACTGCTCGGCCAGGCACGGATGATTCACGCCTTCGGCATGGGCGGTTGCTCGACGCTGTGCAGTGATGAATTGCAGGTACGGCTGGTGCGCCTCGGCTATCCGATTGCGGTGTGTCATGACGCGGTGATGATGCGCGTCACCGCCGCCAGCCTCAACGCCGAGCAAGTGCTCATCGTCTGCTCGCTGACCGGCATCACCCCGGAGCTTTTGGAAACGGTGGAACTGGCGCGCAACTACGGCGCGCGCATTCTCGCCATCACCCGCGCTGACTCGCCGCTGGCGGAACTGGCCGACATCGTCCTGCCGCTGCAAGGTGCGGAAACCTCGTTCATCTACAAACCGACGGCGGCGCGCTACGGCATGCTGCTCGCCATCGACGTGCTCGCGACCGAGCTGGCGCTGGCCAATCCTGAAGACAATCAAGAACGTCTGCGGCGGATCAAACTGGCCCTCGACGAATACCGTGGCGGCGACGATCACCTGCCGCTGGGAGACTGACATGTTGTACGACACCCTGATTCGCAACGCCTTGATCATCGACGGCAGCAACACGCCCGGCTACCAGGCCGACGTGGCAATCCGCGATGGCCGTATCGAGCGCATCGGCGATTTGTCCGAGGCCACGGCGACCGAAGAAATCGACGCCGCCGGCCGCGTGCTGGCGCCGGGTTTTATCGACGTGCACACCCATGACGACACGGTAGTGATTCGTCAGCCAGAGATGCTGCCAAAACTCAGCCAGGGCGTGACCACAGTGATTGTCGGCAACTGCGGGATCAGCGCTTCGCCGGTGACGCTGCAGGGCAATCCGCCGGACCCGATGAACCTGCTCGGCACCGCGGCGGCGTTCGTTTATCCCCGTTTCAGCGATTACCGCGCGGCAGTCGAAGCGGCGAACACCACGCTGAACGTCGCCGCACTGATCGGCCACACGGCGCTGCGCAGCAATCATCTGGATGACCTGTTGCGCACCGCGACCCCGGATGAAATCGCCGCGATGCGCGAGCAATTGCGTGAAAGCCTTGAGGATGGTGCGTTAGGTTTATCCACAGGTCTGGCCTACGCCAGCGCTTACAACGCCTCCACCGATGAAGTCATGCAATTGACTGAAGAACTCACGGCATTCGGCGCGGTGTACACCACGCATTTGCGTAGCGAGTTCGCCCCGGTTCTGGAGGCGATGGACGAGGCGTTTCAGATCGGTCGTCACGCCAAATCGCCGGTGATCATTTCCCACCTCAAATGCGCCGGCGTGGGTAACTGGGGGCGCAGTCCCGAGCTGCTCGCATCATTGGAAGAAGCCGCGAAAACCCATCCGGTCGGCTGCGATTGCTATCCGTATGCGGCGAGCTCTTCGACGCTGGATTTGAAGCAAGTTACCGATGCGCATCGCATCACCATCACCTGGTCGACGCCGCATCCGGAAGTCAGCGGTCGCGACTTGATCGACATCGCCGCCGAATGGAATCTGCCGCTGCTCGACGCCGCCAAACGCCTGCAACCGGCGGGTGCGGTGTACTACGGCATGGACGAGGCGGATGTACGAAGAATCCTCGCGCATCCGCTTTCGATGGTCGGCTCTGATGGACTGCCGGAAGACCCGTTCCCGCATCCGCGTTTGTGGGGCGCGTTCCCACGGGTGTTGGGCCATTTCAGTCGCGACGTCGGCCTGTTTCCGCTGCACACCGCCGTACACAAGATGACCGGTTTGTCGGCGGCACGGTTTGGTTTGAAGGAGCGCGGCGAGATTCGTGAAGGCTATTGGGCGGATCTGGTGTTGTTCGATCCGGCGACGGTGCGGGATGTCGCCGATTTCAACGATCCGCAAAGAGCGGCGCAGGGTATTGACGGGGTTTGGATCAATGGCGTGTTGAGTTACCGCGACGGGCAGGCGAACGGGCGCAGGGAAGGGCGGTTTCTGGCGCGCGAAGGTGATTTACGCAAAGGATTTCATCAGTCGAAATCCCCCCTGTAGGAGCTGCCGAAGGCTGCGATATTTTTGATCCACATCTCATAGTGGCACTGTGCAATTAAAGATTGTCGACACCAAGCCGAAGTGCTGACATCCAGCCCAACTACACTGTCGGGCCAACCAGTCAGGGAGCACCCCATGAGCTTCGGCAAAACCACCCCGATCCTGCGGATCTTCGATGAAGCCAAAGCCGTTGAATTCTACGTCGACTTCCTCGGCTTCAAAATCGACTGGCAGCACCGTTTCGAAGCGAATTTCCCGTTGTATCTGCAGGTGTCTCGCGGTGAGTGCGTGCTGCATCTGTCCGAGCATCACGGCGATGTGAGCCCGGGTTCGGCACTGCGTATTGAGACGGATGAGCTGGAGGTGTTTCAGCAGCAACTGCTGGCCAAGGACTACAAGTTCTCGCATCCGCAGATTCAGGCGATGCCGTGGGGCAGCCAGGACATGACCATCGCCGATCCGTTCGGCAATCGGTTGGTCTTCACCAACGCAATCAGCTCGTAAAAAACGCAGGCGCAAAGCTTGCTCGCGAAAGCATGGGTTCAGTCAGCACAGATGCTGAATGCCATGGCGCATTCGCGAGCAAGCTTTGCTCCTACAGGGCTGTCGTTATTCGGTTGGTACTAATTGGTCCAGCACGCGATTGACCGCCATTTCCGCCACCATCACCACTTGCGCAATGCCCTGCAAAGTCTTGCGATGGGTGCCTTCAACCTGCGCGGCATGGTTGTTGAGCATGACGGTGGCCGAGCCAAGGGTTTCGCTGGCGTCGGTCAGCAGGGATTCGGTGTTCGCCGCGGGGTTGGCCATGTACAGCGTGTTGGGCGAGTAGGGCGTGGCCATGAGGTCGGCGTTCGTCGGACCGAGGTAGTGGTCGAGCGCGCGCTCGGCGGCTTCGTGGAATTTCTTCGAATCGGGGGATTCGTAGGGGGATGCCGGGTCGGTGGCCGGCGGGTTTGGCGTAACTTTGAACATTAACCAGATCCTCAAATTAAGCTGGCCACCGCTTCTCTACTAAAAGAAGTGGAGGCAGCTATGCGCAGGTTAGTAGACCGGGGATCTGGGAAACCGGCGCGCCCGAGGGCGCCCTACGCACAGCCACCATAACGTTCAGGCAAGACCCGATTGCTTGATGAGCTATACGCCCCAAATATTCCGGGCTACTAAACCCGATCACTGGAAATCAGTGACGCAATCAAGTTACGCAGCATGCTCAGGGCGCACAAGCCGGCGGATTCTGGCGTAGGCGTAGGTTATGGCGCAAGGATTTGTGGGCTGTTTCGCGTAACGCCGGGTGTCCTTAAACAGCTGCGCTGCAGGATGTTTAATGCGCTCAGGTATCGAAGATTTGCTTGTAGGAATTGTGGGCTGCAACTGACGCCATCGCTGGCAAGCCAGCTCCCACAGTGTTTTGTGTCGTGCATAAAATTTGTGATCACCGCTGAACCTGTGGGAGCTGGCTTGCCAGCGATGACGCCGGCTCATTCACCCCCGATGCATCTGCCGAAACTCCCCCGGCGGCATCCCGCGTCGGCTCTTGAACGTGCGGTGGAACGATCTCGGTTCGGTAAACCCCAGATACTGCGCAATGTCCTGAATCGGCAACGTACTGTTGAGCAAGTAATGCTCCGCCAGCTCCTGGCGCAAATCATCGAGAATCTGCTGATACGACGTCCCCGCCTGATGTAACTGGCGCTGTAACGTACGCACCGACACCGCCAGATGCTCGGCCACCTGTTCCTTGCGCGGCAAGCCTTCCTTGAGCAACTGCCGCAGAATGTTCTTCACCTGCTGCTCCAGCGACGCATCCTCCAGCGTTGCCATCAACCCCAGCGCATGTTCCTCCAGTGTGCGCAGTAACTGCGCATCGGCCTGACGCAGCGGCAACTGCAAATACGCCAGCGGCACAACCAGCGCCGAGTACGGTTGATCAAACAGCACCGGGCAATCGAAAAACGCCTCGTACTGCGCAGGCGTCGCCTCGGCCGGGCACGCATGTTCGAGCCAGACAGCGGCCGGCGACATCTGCGTGTCGGCGATCCAGCGTGCATATTGCAGCCATGAGCCGAGCACGTTCTCCACCAGATGCCGGCGAATCCGTGGGCGCTGATAACGGCACGTCCAGATCAGATGCACGTGGCCATCCAGCACCTCGGCACGACTCACGCCCATGTCGCCGACCAGTTTTTCGAACGGCATGATCCGGCTCATCGCATCGCCCAACGTCGCGCAGTTCATGGTGATGTAACCGAGCACGCTCCACGAATTGGGCAGGACGAAATTCGCCGCGTTGAGCCCGAACAACGGATCCCCCGAATGCTCGCAGAAATAATCCAGCAAGCGTTCATGCGCCTCACCGGGCAAGCGCAGGGTGTTGTCGCTCAACTGCTGCGCCTGCAATCCCGCCGCCGCCAACGCTGGTTCGACGGCCATGCCCAGTTGTTCGGCATGGCGCAGGTATTTGAGCAGTGGCGGAACTGAGGTGAAGCCGAGCGATTGCATGATCCCTTCCTTTGATCGACGGCCGCGTGGGCGGATGAATGCCTGAAAGGTAATTTGAAACCCCGACTAAAGTAAATGGCTGACGCTTGCGCGACGTTTGACTCAATTGGCTACACGAACTGGCCGGATGCGACCGTGACACTTTGCGGCCGCTGGCTAGTATGGGGGCCTGAAATATCACTGATCTGACGGCAAAAAAGGACACACGCATGCGACGCTGGAACGGCTGGGGAGATGCAACCACGGTGGTCGAACTGCCGGCCCAGGGCGCGGAGTTTCTTCATGAGCGACTGGGCGAGGGGCGCGCGCTGCCCGATGCGACCCTTGAAGCGGCATTGGCGCGTGTGCCGAGTTCGCGGTTGCAGGCGCACACGTTGTACAGCGTCGATGCTCATGATCGTTTGCTGCATGCGCGGGGCCAGAGCCTGCCGGACTGGCTGGCGTTGCGCGAAGGTGCGCTGGACAATTATCCCGATGCGGTGGCGTTTCCCGAGACCGCTGAACATATTCGCCAATTGCTGGCGCTCGCTCACGAACAGGACTTGTGCCTGATCCCTTATGGCGGCGGTACTTCGGTGGCCGGGCACATTAATCCGCCGGATTCAGCGCGGCCAGTGGTGACGGTTTCGCTGGCGCGGATGAATCGCCTGATCGACCTCGACGAGCAGAGCCTGCTGGCGACGTTCGGCCCCGGTGCGAGCGGGCCGCAGGTGGAAAGTCAGTTGCGTGCGCGGGGCTATACGCTGGGGCACTTTCCGCAGTCGTGGGAGTTGTCGACGTTGGGTGGTTGGGTTGCCAGTCGTTCCAGCGGTCAGCAGTCGTTGCGCTATGGCCGGATCGAGCAGTTGTTTGCTGGCGGCACTTTGGAAACGTTCGCCGGGCGTTTGGAAATTCCAACTTTCCCGGCTTCGGCGGCGGGGCCTGATCTGCGCGAAGTGGTGCTCGGTTGCGAGGGCCGTTTCGGGATCATTTCCGAGGTCAAAGTGCGGGTCAGCGCGCTGCCCGCCGATGAACGTTTCTACGGCGTGTTTCTGCCCTCTTGGACCAAGGCCCTGCAAGCCATCCGCCAATTGGCCCAGGCACGCGTGCCGCTGTCGATGCTGCGTTTATCCAACGCCGTGGAAACCGAAACGCAACTGGCGCTGGCCGGTCATCCGCAACAAATCGCCTGGCTGGAAAAGTATCTGAAGCTAAGGGGGGCGGCAGAGGGCAAATGCCTGCTGACCTTCGGCGTCACCGGCAATCGTCGGCAAAACGCGCTGTCGCTGACCCAGGCGCGGCAGCATCTGAAGGCGTTCGGTGGCGTGTTCACCGGCACTTTGCTCGGCAAGAAATGGGCGCAGAACCGCTTCCGTTTCCCTTACCTGCGCGAGAACCTGTGGAACGCCGGTTACGTGGTCGACACCCTCGAAACCGCCACCGACTGGAGCAATGTCGACAACCTGCTCAACCTCATCGAAAACAGCCTGCGCGAGGCCTTGGCCGCCGAGGGCGAGCGCGTGCATGTGTTCACCCACTTGTCCCACGTCTACGGCGAAGGTTCGAGCATCTACACCACTTACGTGTTTCGTCCGGCCGCAGACTATCCGGCGACACTCGCGCGCTGGAAAGCGCTAAAACACGCGGCCAGCCAGACCATTGTCGACAACCACGGCACCATCAGCCATCAGCACGGCGTCGGCAAAGATCACGCGCCGTACCTGTTGCGTGAGAAGGGCGCACTGGCGATGGATACCTTGCAGGCGCTGAGTAAACACTTCGATCCGGCCGGGCGCCTCAACCCCGGCACGCTGTTGCCGGAGTGACGGCCATGAGTCATGACTGGAACGCCGCATGGCGCCAGCAGATTCTGCCAACACTGGCGGATGAAACCTGGGATCTGATCGTCATTGGTGGCGGCATCAGCGGCGCCGGCATCCTGCGTGAAGCAGCACGCCGAGGCTGGCGCTGCCTGTTGCTGGAACAGCGCGACTTTGCCTGGGGCACCTCCAGCCGATCGTCGAAAATGGTCCATGGCGGCTTGCGTTACATCGCCAAGGGTCAATGGCGCCTGACCCGCGATTCGGTGCGCGAACGTCAGCGCTTGCTCGACGAAGCGCCGGGGCTGGTCGAGCCGATGAGTTTCATGATGCCGCACTATCGCGGCGGCTTTCCCGGGCCTCGGGTGTTGGGTGGTTTGTTGAGTGTTTACGATGCTTTGGCCGGAAGGCGCAGCCATCGTTTTCATGATGCACAACAGCTCCGATATCTGGCGCCGGGCGTGAAGGAAAATAACTTGCTAGGCGGCACCAGTTTTGTCGATGCGCTGACGGATGACGCGCGACTGGTAATGCGCGTATTGAGCGAGGCGCGGGCGGATGGCGCGGTCGTGGTCAATAGCGTTCGCGTCGAGCATTTGCTGCGAGAAAACGGGCGAGTGTGCGGCGTTCAGATCGAAGACTGCGAGGCCGGCGCGACCCTGCAATTACGCTGTGGCGTGATCGCCGTGGCCACCGGCGCCTGGGCTGAACGCTTGCGGCCGACTGAGGCGCCACGGCAATTGCGGCCGTTGCGCGGCAGTCATTTATTGCTGCCGAACTGGCGTTTGCCAGTGGCGCAGGCGTTCACGTTTCTGCATGAACGCGACCGGCGTCCGGTGTTCGTTTTTCCTTGGGAAGGCGCGACGGTGGTCGGCACCACGGATCTCGATCATAGCGAAGATCTCGATCACAGCGCGAGCATCAGCGGCGAAGAACTCGACTATCTGCTGGCTGCCTGCACACAGCAATTTCCCGGTGCTGAAGTGACGGCGAATGACGTGCTGTCGACATGGTCGGGCGTACGTCCGGTGGTCGGCAGCGCAGGTGCGCATCAGGACAAACCCTCGAACGAAACCCGTGAACATGTGCTGTGGCAGGAGCCCGGTTGCGTGACGCTGGCCGGCGGCAAACTGACCACGTTCCGCCCGCAAGCCATCGAAGTGCTCAAGGCCTGCGCGGCGATGATCGAACGTGCCTTCGTCGATGATGCCGCGCCGGTGTTTGCCGCCGTTCCTGCGCTGCCGATTCCAGAGTTGAGCAACCATCAATGGCGACGCTTGGCCGGACGGCATGGCCGCAACCTGCCGAAGCTGGCGCAGATGATCAAAGACATCGGCCACGAAACGGTCGGCGCCACGGACACCTTGTGGGCGGAACTGGCCTTCGCCTGCGAAGCGGAAATGGTTCTGCACCTCGACGATCTGCTGTTGCGCCGCACGCGTCTCGGCCTGTTGCTGCCTCACGGTGGCGAAGACTATTTCACCGCCATCCGCCAAATCTGCCAGCCACGACTCGGTTGGAGCGACGAATACTGGCAACAGGAAGTGCAGCGTTATCAGGCGTTGTGGCAACGCCATCACGGTCTGCCGGATGCCACGCCTTGATGCCCCTTGAAGAGAGCTCCATGGATAACCACCCGAACAAGCGTTACCTGCTGGCGATCGACAACGGAACCCAGAGCGTGCGCGCGTTGCTCTTCGATCTGCAGGGCAATCTGCTCGGTAAAGGCAAGGTTGAATTGCAGGCGTATTACTCGACGCAACCGGGTTGGGCCGAGCAGGATCCGGAGTATTACTGGGCCAAACTCGGCGAGGCGTGTCAGCAAGTCTGGGCGCAAACCGGCATTGATCGTTCGCAGATTGCTGGCGTTTCCCTGACCACCCAGCGCGGCACGGTGATCAATGTTGATGCCGAGGGCAAACCGCTGCGCCCGGCGATTTTGTGGCTTGATCAGCGCCAGAGTGAAGTCGAGGGCGGGATCAAAGGGCCGTGGGGCTGGCTGTTCAAACTGGTCGGCGCGCAGGGTACGGTGGATTATTTTCGTGCCCAGGCTGAGGCGAACTGGATTGCGCAGCATCAGCCAGAGGTGTGGGCGGCGACCGACAAGTTTTTGCTGCTGTCGGGGTTTCTCACGCATCGACTGTGCGGGCGCTTTGTCGACTCGGTGGGTTGCTGCGTCGGCTATCTGCCGTTCGATTTCAAACGCCTGAAATGGGCCGCGCCGAGAGACTGGAAATGGCAGGCGTTGGCGGTACGTCCCGAGCAATTGCCGACCCTGTACAAACCCGGTGAAACCCTCGGCTACATCACCGCTGAAGCGGCTCGCCACACCGGCATTCCCGAAGGCTTGCCGCTGATTGCGGCGGGCGCCGACAAGGCTTGTGAAGTGGTCGGTGCCGGCGTGGTCGACGCGGGCACGGTGTGCCTGTCTTACGGCACCACGGCGACGATCACCAGCACCCGTTCGCGCTATCTGGAAATCGTCCCGTTGATTCCGCCGTATCCGTCAGCGGTGCCCGATCAGTTCAACTGCGAGGTGATGATTTATCGCGGTTACTGGATGGTCAGCTGGTTCAAGAACGAGTTCGGCTTGCGCGAGATGCAGCAGGCCAAAGAGCAGGGCATCGAGCCGGAGCAGTTGTTCGATGCGCTGGTCGATGCAGTGCCGCCAGGCTCGATGGGTTTGATGCTGCAACCGTATTGGTCGCCGGGGATTCGCGAGCCCGGCGTGGAAGCGAAAGGCGCGATGATCGGCTTCGGCGATGTGCACACCCGCGCGCATATTTACCGGGCGATTCTTGAGGGGCTGGCGTATGCCTTGCGCCAAGGCATGGAGAATATCGAGCGGCGTTCGAAGGTTTCGGTGAAGCGCCTGCGCGTGGCCGGTGGCGGTTCGCAGAGTGATGCGGCGATGCAGCTTACGGCGAATATTTTCGGCCTGCCGGCGGAGCGTCCGCATGTGTACGAAGCATCTGGCTTGGGGGCGGCGATCTGCTGTGCGGTGGGGCTCGGATTGCACGCAGATTTCCCAACTGCAATCGCCGCGATGACCCGCGTCGGCGAGGTCTTCACCCCACAACCCGATGCGCAGAAAATTTACGAGCAACTGTACAAAGAGGTCTACCTGCGCATGTACCGCCAGCTCAAACCGCTCTACCAAAGCATCCGCAAAATCACCGGCTACCCCGCCTGAAAAGCACACCACAATTCCCCTGTAGGAGCAGCCTTCGGCAGCTTCTACAGGGATCGTATCGTCACCTGAAATGGCGTACCGCCAGCTCAAACCGCTGTACCAGAGCATCCGCAAAATCACCGGCTACCCCGCCTGAAAGAACGCCACAAATCCCCCTGTAGGAGCTGCCGAAGGCTGCGATCTGTTGACCTTGTTTTTCAAGATCAACGTCAAAAGATCGCAGCCTGCGGCAGCTCCTACATAAATCGTATCGTGATCTGAAATGGCGTACCGCCAGCTCAAACCGCACTACCAGAGCATCCGCAAAATCACCGGCTACCCCGCCTGAAAAGCACACCACAATTCCCCCTGTAGGAGCTGCCGAAGGCTGCGATCTTTTGATCTTGTTTTTCAAGATCAACGTCAAAAGATCGCAGCCTGCGGCAGCTCCTACAGGGATCGTGTTGAGATTTGAATTGGCGCCATCGGAGACTTTTTCTGGTGAGATCGGACAGTGTCAGCGGCGGGGGCGGTTGTTAGGCTCATTCCCCACGGCACCTCCAATAAGAACCCGGCAATGAAGCTGACATTCCTCCTGTTGCTGCTTTGTGCAACGGCCCCAAGTGCTTGGGGCTGGTCGAACCATACGGTGGGCAGCTACCTGGCGTTGCAGGATCTGCCGGGGTTGCGCGATGCGCCGACCGTCGAAGTCGAGCCGCTGGAAAACTTCCTCACGCAGCAATACCAAGCCGTCAGCACATTGCTGGATGAGCAGGAAACCTTCGCCCGCGAACACTTCGCTCAATACCCGCCACGCCCCGACGCGCTGAAATTACCCGCCACGCCGAGTGACAATCTGCGCCACGACTTCCTCACGGCATTGCGCATCAATCCCGAGATTTACCTGGCGATGGTCATCCAGCCATTGCCCGGCAAAGACCTGGCCGAGCGCGAGCATTTGCAGGCCAATCAAGTCATGGTCGAGCAAACCCTCTCACCGTGGAGTCGCGAGCGCTTCATCGTTGTCGCCGACCGCGAAAAAGTCGCGCCGCTTGCGGTGCTGGCCAGCGCCGCTGATGAGCCGGATTACGGTCACGACATCAACCTGTTCAGCGACAACCCCGGTGCAGTCGGCGCGGTCTATGGCTTCGGCCCGCAGCCGTTCGGCGATGCGCGTTTCCAGTACAGCTCGCAGGCACCGTTTCACATGGGCTTCTTCCATGAGAGTGCGGTGGTTTACGCGGCTGCCGGTTTCCTTGAACGCAGTTGGCCGGACTGGCGCGCGTATCAATACATGGGGCTGGCGCGCCTGGCGTTTGCCAGCGGTCATCGGTACTGGGGCTATCGCTTTCTCGGCTGGGGCCTGCACCACATTCAGGACCTGACCCAGCCCTATCACGCCAAGCCATTGCCGGGAGTCGACCTCGCCAGTCTGCTGCTGCTGGAAGGTAAGGCCATCGCCGGATTCGCGGAGGACAAACAGGCCTCGATCGAGCGCGTCGCCACGCGGCACATGGAAGTGGAGAAGTACCAATCGACGTGGCTGCGCCGTTTGCTGCGCGCCGGCCAGCCGCATCCGATGCTCGACGCTTACGCCGATGTCGCCCGAGACAAAAGCTATCCGCCGTACTCGGTCGACTACCTGCGCGAAGTGGTCAGCGCCGAGTCGGTCGATGATTCCGCCGCCTTCGACGAAGCGATCGGCCAGTGGCTGGAAACGGCGCCAGCGACCAGCGATTTCAGCAGCGGCAATCAGCTGCAACGGGAAAATTTCGACCACCCGGCTCTCAACCAGCAACTGTTCAAGCTGCTGGGGCATTTCGGCGCGCACAGCCGGATCTACGTCAGCGCGGGATTGGCGCCCTAGCCCTCGCGGCAGGACAAAAAAAAATAAAAAAACAGGGAAGGAGGAACACATGATCAACACTCGATTGCGCCTGACGGGCGCCGCGCTCCCCGGTGTCGGCCTGGCCGGGCTGCTGCAACTGTGCGCAGTCGATGGCGCACACGCGGTGGAATTCAGCGTGCTCGACAAACAGGTCACCGGCTCGTTCGACACGACTTTGTCCTATGGCCGTTTGTGGCGGGTGCAGGGCCGCGATAAAACCAACGACGACGTCAACACCAACGACGGCAATCGCAACTTCGACACCGGGCTGGTTTCCGAGGTGTACAAGATCACCTCCGAGCTTGAGGCCAACTACCAGAACTACGGCGTGTTCATGCGCGGCACCGCGTTCTACGACACGCAACTGATGGACAAACGCAACAATTACTACGACAACAACAGCCCCTCGCAACCGAGCCAGAGCTACCCGCAGGACGACCACTTCACCGGCCAGACCCGTGACATCGCCGGCAGCCGCATCGAGATGCTCGACGCCTACGTGCATGGCAGTTGGGACGTTGCGCAGATGCCGGTGACCGCGCGTGTCGGCCGGCAGGTGTTCAATTGGGGCGAGGGGATTTTCTATCGCGGAGGGATCAACACCACCAACCCGGTGGACGCGGCCAAGTACCGACTGCCCGGCGCGGAAGTGAAGGAAGTGTTGGTGCCGGTGGAGGCGCTGAGCTTCAACGTCGGCCTCACCGATTCGCTGACGATGGAGAGTTTCTACCAGACCAACTGGAAGGAAACCCGCATCGATCCGGTCGGCACCTTCTACTCGCAAACCGACCTGTTCGCCGACGGCGGCAACACCGGTTACAACAACTTCAGCGGCACCGCGCTCGACACGCCGGTGCCGGGGTTTGGCAATGTCATCGGTCTGTACAGCGCGTTGGGCAACAACCCGTTGCTCAGTCCGGTTTTGCAGACCACTGGCCTGTACGCCAACGGCGTGACCCCAGCTTACGGCAACACGCTGAAGGTGGCGTCGGTCGGCAAGGACTACAACGCGCGCAACGATGGCCAGTTCGGCTTCGCCTTTCGTTACATCGCCGAGCAGCTCAACAGCACCGAGTTCGGTTTGTACATGGTCAATTACCACGCCAAGGAACCGACCATTGCGGCAGATCTGGGCGGCTACAACGGCATCGACATGAACGCCCTGACCAACCTGTTGGCCGGTGTTGCGGGCGATCAGGCGGGAGCGCTCGCCAACGGTCTGGCCACGGCTGATGTGATGGGCAACATTCAGGCGCATCGTCGCTATGCCGAAGACATTCGCATGTACGGTTTCAGCTTCAACACCACGCTGGGCGAGGCCTCGGTGTTCGGTGAAATCGCTTATCGGCCGAATCTGCCGATCGGCGTCGCGGCGACCAACGATTTGATCGGCGACCTGGCCAACGGTGCGGCTGTGGCGGTGACGGGCCGGTCGATCAACGTCGGCGGGCAGATGGTCAATCTCAACAGCGAGATCAACAACGCCGAGCGCGTCGAAGCGTTCAACACCTCGCTGGGCACCATTTACAACTTCGGCCCGACGGCTTCGTTCGACTCGCTGTTCGGCATCTTCGAACTGGCCTCCGAACACCTGCGCGGCAGCAGCCTGCAATACACCGCTTATGACGGCAGCACGCGTTATTACGCGGGTACCGGTAACTATTCCTATGTGTCCGGTGGTGATCGCGACGATCAGGTCAACCGTGATTCCTACAGCTACACGGCGATGCTCAACGGCACGTGGAACGACGTGTACGCCGGGGTCAACGTCTCGCCTTACGTGGTTTACAAGGATGACTTCAAGGGCAACAGCTACCAGGCCGGCAACACCATCGAAGGTCGCAAGGCCTACACGCTGGGGATCAAGGCCAACTACCAGAACAAGCTCGAAGCCGAACTGCAATACACCGAGTTCTACGGCGGCGGACAAAACAACGGCATCCGCGACCGCGACAACGTCGGGTTCAACCTCAAGTATTTCCTTTGATACCCAGAATACCGACGCACCCCTTGTAGGAGTGAGCCTGCTCGCGATGGCGGACTTTCAGTCGCAGTAGTTTTTGCCTGATACACCGCTATCGCGAGCAGGCTCACTCCTACAGGGGAGCTGCGGGCATTGCAGACCTCACTCCCATTTCGGAGATTGATCATGTTTCACAACTCACGATTGACTAAGGCTTCGCTCGGGCTTGTTCTAGGTCTGGCCGCCGGCAGCGTTTTCGCCGCCATTACCCCACAACAAGCCGAGCAACTGAAAACCACCCTGACCCCCATGGGCGCCGAGCGGGCCGGCAACGCCGCTGGCACCATCCCGGCCTGGACTGGCGGCATCACTCAGGCGCCCGCCGGCTACAAACCCGGCCAGCATCACCCCGACCCGTACGCCGCCGACAAACCGCTGTTCACCATCACCAAAGCCAATCTCGACCAGTACAAAGCGCACCTCACGCCCGGCCAGATCGCCCTGTTCAACAGCTACCCCGACACCTTCCAGATGCCGATCTATCCGTCCCGTCGCTCCGGTTCGGCACCGCAATGGCTGTACGACAACACCCTGAAAAACGCCACCTCGGCCAAGCTGCTCGAAGGCGGCAGCGGCTTCTCCGATGCCTACGGTGGCGTGCCATTCCCGGTGCCAAAGGACGGCGTTGAAGTGCTGTGGAACCACATCACCCGCTATCGCGGCATCTACGTCGTGCGCCGCGCTTCCGAAGCGCCAGTGCAACGTAACGGCAGCTTCGCGCTGGTGACGTCACAGCAGGAAGCGCTGTTCAACTACTACCGCCCGAACGGCCAGTTCGCCGATCTGAAAAACATCCTGTTCTACTACCTCGCCTTCGTGAAAAGCCCGGCGCGACTGGCCGGTGGCGCCGCCCTCGTGCACGAAACCCTCGACCAGCTCAAGGACGCACGCCAGGCCTGGATCTACGACGCCGGCCAACGCCGCGTGCGCCGCGCACCGAACCTTGCGTACGACACGCCGATCGCCTCCTCCGATGGCCTGCGCACCGCCGACGACACCGACCTGTTCAACGGCTCGCCGGATCGCTACGAGTGGAAGCTCAAGGGCAAACAGGAAATCTACATTCCCTACAATAATTACAAAGTCGGCAGCCCCGACGTGAAATACGCGCAACTGCTCACCCCGGGCCACCTAAACCCGCAATACACCCGCTACGAACTGCACCGGGTCTGGGTGGTGGAAGGCAACCTGAAACCGGGCTCGCGGCATATCTACTCGAAACGCGTGCTGTTTCTCGATGAAGACAGCTGGGGCGCGGCACTGGTCGATCAATACGACGGGCGAGGGGAGCTGTGGCGCGTGTCGATGGCCTACCTGAAAAACTTCTACGACCTGCCGACCACGTGGAGTGCGCTGGACGTTTTCCATGATCTGCAGGCGCGTCGTTACTATGTGCAGAACCTTGATAACGAGGAAGCGGAGACTGTCGATTTTGCACAACCGGTGCCGGAGGATGCGTATTTCATGCCGTCGGCGTTGCGGCAGCGTGGGACGCGGTAATGACTGAAGTCTAAGTCCACCGCTGACAGAAAAAGCCCGAAGCCACTGATACATTTGGCTTCGGGTTTGTTCTGTTGAGCTAAAAATATCTGCTTTAAAGATATCTGTATTTGAGATAATTTTTCCGCATGTAGGGATACCAGAACCGAAAATTGTATGAGAGTGATCACAAAAGCGGCGGTTGCGCGGGCCATTGAGACTCATGGCCAGTGGAGAGATCCTCTCACCTTGTGGCTAACCATCTTCGACAGAGCATCGCTGCGTTTCGAGTCATTTGAGAAGCTTCGTCAAGACTGGACCAGCGCCTCAGGTTGGAACGTCGATCATATCCCTCACTCGAAGCTGAGGCTGACGAGCAAGAAAGGCCCGCTTGATATTTACGTTTTTGATATCAAGAAAAACGAGTGCCGTGTCATTACGTGGATCAATACGAAGACTGGCACTCTCTATATCAAGGACATTCTTCCCCATCCCGGATATGACAAATGGTGGAAGGGTGATGTCAAGTAGTTGGCCAGAATGAAATACGCTATTTATGTTTAACGAAAATACAGGTGATCTCAATGAAGCGTAATAAAGTCGAAGCGACAGGACTGGATTCCTTCATAGCCGATATTTCACCCATGCTTGAGGGACTGGGCGATCAGCTAGCGACTTTGTCCAAGTTGTTGTCTGCCTGCCATGATCCGATAAAAAATGATGACGATCTGCAAGTGCGAATGGCCCTGATTGATGAGCTTTATTCCCACGCAAACACCGAGGATCATGCTGCTGCACGGTTTGCGGAGTTTGTGGCTGATCGGGTTTATGAGTACGAGAGTGAAACGGTGTTGATTGCTTATTCGTCCCAATCTGAAGCGCTGACGTTTCTGCTGTCGGAAAGAGGCGTCAAACAGAAGGACTTGTCTGAGATCGCAACTCAGAGTGCTGTTTCAGAGATATTGAATAACAAGCGAAAAATGACCGTTGCCCAGATAAAGGGATTCGCCGAGTTCTTTAAAGTGCCGGTCGAGTTTTTTATGCACGGTGTGGTTTGACGTGAAGCGGTGACAGGCCTGACGCAATCGCGGGCAAGCCCGCTCCCACAGGTTATGAGTCGCACACAACATCTGTGAACGACTGAAAAACCTGTGGGAGCGGGCTTGCCCGCGATTGGTTTTTTGCTTTAGCGCTGTATGAGGATCAAACGCGGAAGTGGCTGACCATCTGCTGCAACTGACCACCCAAACGTGCCAGTTCAACACTCGACGCCGCCGTCTCATCACTCGCCGCTGCGGTCTGTTCCGACACGTCGCGTACGTTGATGATGCTGCGGCTGATCTCTTCAGCCACTGCACTTTGCTGTTCAGCCGCCGCGGCGATCTGCTGGTTCATCGACTGAATATTCGACACCGTGCGGGTGATGTTTTCCAGCGATGCACCGGCCTTGCGGGTCAGGGCGACGCTGCTGTCGGTCAGTGCGCGGCTGTTGCTCATCACCGCCGAAACCTGCTGGGTGCCGTTCTGCAGACCGGCGACCAGCCCTTCGATTTCTTCGGTGGATTTCTGCGTACGCTGGGCCAGGCCACGCACTTCGTCGGCAACCACGGCAAAACCACGACCGGCTTCACCGGCGCGCGCTGCTTCGATCGCTGCGTTGAGGGCCAGCAGGTTGGTCTGTTCGGCAACGGCCTTGATCACGTCCATGACGCTGCCGATCTTGTCGCTTTCCTGTTGCAGTACGCTCATGGCTTCGGTCGAACGCACCACTTCGCTGGCCAGACGTTCGATCTGAGCGATGGCTTCGTTGACCACTTTGTCGCCTTCACGGGCTTCGCCGTCAGCGGCGGCAGCCGCTTGCGAGGCTTCTTCGGCGTTGCGCGCGACTTCCTGCACGGTGGCAGTCATTTCGTGCATCGCGGTGGCGACCTGATCGGTCTCGATTTTCTGGCTGTTCACACCGGCGCTGGTTTGCTCGGTGACGGCGGACAACTCTTCGGCGGCGCTGGCGATCTGGGTGACGCCGTCGCGGATGCCGCTGATCAAGTCGCGCAAAGTCACGCCCATGCGCGCGATGCCTTGTTGCAGCACACCGAGTTCGTCGCGGCGGGTGACGGTGACATTTTGGGTCAGGTCGCCGCTGGCGATGCGCTCGACCACGGCCAGGGTTTCTTGCAGCGGACGGGTGATCTGACGGGTGATGATCACCGCAGCGATCACGCCAACCAACAACGCCAGCAAGGTGCTGATCAGCTGGAAGGTGCGCGCCTGGGCGCTCTCGATGTCACGACGGTCGAGCTGGATCTGGTACAGCTGCTCGCTCAGGGTCACGATGGTGGCGCCCTGATCAGTCATTTCCTTGCGGGCCTGCACGGCTTCGGAGTTGGCGTTTTTATACGCCATCAACGCGCTGCGGTAGTTGCCCAGCGCTGTCTCTAACTGGCGCAGAGCGTCCTGCTGAGAGTCAGCGAAATGCACATTCAGTTGCTTGAGGCTGGCGATTGCCACGTCGACTTGGCCGACTGCTTTCTGCTCGGTTTCGGCATTGGTGGTCGCGGTGTAGCCGCGCACTTCATAGCGCGCGAGGATGAACGCTTCCTTGGCCGTGGTGATCGCCTGGAACTGGGCGAAACGCTGTTCGCTCATGTCCATTTGCTGCACGCTTTTGCTGATCGATTCGATCAGGTTGTAGGCGGTCTGAGCATTGGTATTCATGGTGTCGCGCGCGCTGTTGCCGGTGCGATACGAATTGCGCATTTTGTTCAGCGAGGTCTGGTATTCAGCGATGGTCGCTGCCTGCTCCTTGAGCAGTTTGACGTTTTCCGGGCTCTTGAAGCTGTTGATCAGCTTTTGCTGTTGCGCGGCGAAACCTTCAAGGGTGGTCTGCACGTTCTGCGCGGCGGTTTCATCGCCATTGGTCAGCATGTATTGCAGGCGCACCACGCGCAGTTTGGTCAGACCGGCGTTGAGCTGGGTGATGTCGCTCATCCAGTTGCTACGGTCGATCAGGCCACCGAGGCTGGTCCAGCCTGTCAGGGCCAGCACGCAGGTCAGGGCCAGCACAAGGCCGAAGCCCAGGCCCAGTTTCATGTTCACGCTGATGTTGCCGAACCAGCTATTCATCAAAAATCCTCCAGAAACGTAAGGTTTCTTAGTCGTCAGTTAGGCTGGAAGATTGTTGTTTTTTTGAGCCAGCAAGGGTGTTAGCAGGTCTTTATCGGCCGCAAATGCGAGAGCTGAAAGGTTTTTGTCGGACAGAATTTGTAACAGACCAGCCCAAGACTTTTTTCACATGGGTTTCACCGGCTGCCGACGCCCGCCTCTGTACCTTCGCTGCATCGAATGACAAGTGATGCAGGCTGGCGAGGCGGCTTTTTGTGGAATTGAGACTGAGTCTGTTCGGCGTCAAATGCTCGATCGATCTGAGCGCTCTGGCGCGTTTTCGCAACACCTGGGTGGTATTGGCCGCTTTGGTGCTAGTGATCCCACTGACGTTGTGGTTGCTCGCCCCGGCGGCGATCCCTGATCTGGCGCATGGCAATGTGGCCGGGGCCCAGGCGTTGGTGACTGGCTGGGAAAAGGGCGAGATGATCGTGCTGGTGCGCCACGTCGAGCGCTGCGATCACTCCAAAGCGGCGTGCCTGAGTGGCAATGACGGCATCACCGACCGCTCGCGCAGTGTCGCGGTCGCGGTCGGTGCGCAGTACGAGCAACTGGGGCTGAACAATGCCGACATCTATAACAGCCCAATGGTGCGCACCGTGCAGACCGCCGGGTACATGTTCAACCGCGCCGCAGTGGGCGAAGACTGGTTGATCAGTTGCAAGGGCCGCATGTTGCAAGAGGCGCTCGCGCACAAAGTATCGGGTCGTAATCTGATTCTGGTGACCCACAGCGAATGCATGGCGCAAATCGAAAAAGACCTGAAAGTGCCGGCGTCCGATCCCGGCTATGGCTCGTCACTGTTTGTTTCTGCTGCCAGCCCGGCGGCTCCGAAAATGCTCGGCTTCATTGAAGCCTCTGACTGGCACACGGTGACTACCGAATGAATACTCGTTTTTACGCTTACAACTTCGGCATCCCGCTGGCCTGCGCAGCGTTGGTGTTCCTGATGTTCGACATGACCAACATCGACATCGCTTTCAGCAATCTGCTGTTCGATCCGCTGACCCAAACCTTCCCGCTCGACAAGATTCATTTCTTTGAAAAACTGACTCACAAGTGGGCGCGGATCATTCCGAACTGGACGGCGGAAATCGCCCTGATCGGCGCGATGTTGTCGGTGGTCTGGCCGTTGGTCACTCCGCAAAAGCGCCCGCGACTCGGGGCCTTTCTTGAGCGAAGTAAAGTTGCTCCGCTGCTGCGATTTGCCGCCGATCACCGTAGGGATTTTTTCTTCGTCGTTGTGGCGTTTGCCGTTTGCACCGGCGTGATTCATTTCCTCAAGGCGCACACCAGCGTTTACTGCCCGATCGAAACCACGCTGTACGGTGGGAAAATGGCTCACGTTGAGTGGTACAACAATTTTCAGCTGTTCCATGAAGCAGGCGAGGGGCGCTGCTGGCCGGGCGGACATGCGTCGGGCGGTTTCACCATGCTGGCGCTGTACTTCGTCGCACGGCGCTATCAGTGGCGGTTTTCCAGCGCGATTCTGTGGGGTTCGTTGTTGCTTGGTTTTGTGTATGGCACGACGCGGGTTCTGCAAGGCTGGCACTACATGTCCCACACGTTCTGGGCGGGAATCTTCGTTTGGTTGGCGTGTTTGCTGACGGCGTTGGCGTTTTATGGGCGGGCGCGGCTGGAGCGGCCGGTGTTGGAAAAGCATCAACAGCGAGTGCCCGCCAGCAACTTGGCAACTCCCTTGAGCAACGAATAACCCTGTGGCCAGGGGATTTATCCCCGATGGACTGCGCAGCAGTCCTTTCTTTTGAATCAAAAGAGGGGGCGCTGCGCACCCCATCGGGGATAAATCCCCTCGCCACAAAGGTTGTATTCAGTCTGCTTCAGTCGCTGACGAAGTAGTAAGCCTGACGCCCGACCATCATGGTCTTCAACACTTTCAGCGGTGCGGCAGGCTCGGTGTCCGCCGAGATCACCGCCACATTGGTGGCTGCCGCAGCGAGAAAGTCCCGCAACTGCGCCTCTGTATCCAGACCTTTAAGCACGCTCTGCGTATAGAACACACTCGCACCGCCCACCCGTTCATTGGCTTGAAACAACGCAACCTGATGACCGTCCGCTTGCAACGCTTGAATGTGTTCGGTCAGCGGCAGGAACGACAGGTGTTTATCGGCGTTCGGCAACGTCCACTGTGCGGCAGCGAGATAGCTGCCGATCACTACGGTAAGGACAGCAGCGGCCAGTGCCTGACGATGCCTCGCGATTCGGCTGACAAAACCCTGGGCGGATTCGTACGCTTTCAGCTTGTCGAACAACACCCCCGCAAACTCGGCCGCAATCACCGCTGCCGCCGGGGTCATCGACATCAGGTACACCGTGCGCTTGCTCGAAGCCAATGTCAGCATCACGAATTGCGCGACGATCCACAGGCTGAAAAACAGCAGATACCGGTTGGCCTTCAACTCTTTGCGGAAATGCCACAGCCCCAGATACACCAGAATATTCCACGGCAAAAACGCTTCCGGCAGTTTCGCCAAGTAGTAGTAGAACGGCTCGTAATGCCCGGCCTCGACGAACGATCCGCTGAACCGTCCGACGCTGTTGGTCAGCAACACCTCCTTCACCGCTTGCGCGCCGCCATGTTGATAGAGCACTGCGAGCCAGATCATCAGCGGAATCAGCCCGACCAGAGTCAGTAATCCTGGCCACAGCCAGTCAGCGACTTTCAGACGCTTGTCGAGCAGATTGTCGGCCAGCAGATAAGCAAAAATCACCACCCCCGGCATCGCCAGGCCCAGCACGCCTTTACTCAAGGTCGCAATGGCGATCCCGCCGACAAACAGCAGCGAGTTGCTCGTAGAGGATGCGCGCTGCGCCTGGAAAAACGCCAGCAACGCCGCCGTCACACCGAGAGCGAGCAGCGCATCCTCGCCGACCCCACGCACGTTGCTCCAATAACTGGCCATGGTCGCCAACAGCATCCCTGTTGTCCACGCAACGATGTTAGGCCGCCCGAAACGCCGCAACATGCCGAACAACAGCATCACGCTGAGCAGTCCGGCCACCGCCGACGCCAGTCGCACCGCCCAGGGTGAAACGCCAAACACGCGCATGGCGCCGGCGTCGAGCCACAGACTCAACGGGGGTTTTTCCAGAAAAGGCTCGCCGAACAGACGCGGCGTTACCCAGTCGTTGTCCAGGTGCATCTCCATCGCGATCCCGGCGACGCGGGCCTCGGTAGAGCCTTGCAACTGGTGATTGCCCAAGGCGAAAAAGAACAGCAGGGCGGCAAGCAGAAACAGCGAAGTGGCGGCACGCGACATGGCTTTCAGGCTACCGGAAGGGGCGAGAACCTTGAGCATACGTCGCCATTGCTGAACAAATCGTGAAGCTCAACCCAGTTGCCGCGACCAACGCTTTTCCGGCGTTTCGAACAGCGGATTGACCAACGCCGTCAGCACGTGATCCTGCCAGCGTCCGGCAATGTTCAGATACGCTTTGGCATAACCTTCACGCTCGAAACCCAGGCGCTCAAGCAAGCGCGCACTGCGGTCGTTGCCGGGAATGTAGTTGGCCATGATCCGGTGCAGATTCTGGCTGTCGAACATGTAGCCGATGCCGGCCTCCAGCGCTTCCTGCATCAAGCCTTGGCCCTGATGGGCTTCGTCGATGTGATAACCCAGATAACACGCCTGAAACGCCCCGCGAATAATCCCGCTGAAATTGCACGCGCCGATCATTTGCTCACCGTCCGGCGTCAGCAGGGCGAAGTGCATGGCCAGTCCTGCCTCGAAAGCACTGGCCTGGATGTCCAAACGTCGACGAATCTGTTCGGTGGAGAAATACTCCGTGGTGCGGATCGGCGACCAGGGCGCGAGGTGGCGCAGGTTGCGCTTGTAGAAATCACTTTCCAGCGCGGCCTGATCCGAGGCAAGAATCGCCAGCGTCAGGCGTTGGCAGGGCAGGGTCAGCAGCGGCATCGGGCGCTCCGGTCAGGGGTATCAAAGGACAGAATTGACCGACGCGGCGGAAAATACAAACCGCTCTATAAAATCTGGCCACCCGCGGCACATACAAATAACGATGATGCTCTGTAGGAGCTGCCGAAGGCTGCGATCTGTTGATCTTGTTTACAATCGAAAGATCGCAGCCTTCGGCAGCTCCTACATGAGAGGTTTGGGCGATGTTCAGGGAGTGGGGCATGGAGTTTGCGTTTACTGTCGGTACCGAGTCGCTGACGTTACGATCGCCGGATCCGGCGATGAGCAAGGCGTTCCAGCAAGCGCTGAACGCCAGTTATCCACAGCACGCAGAATTTCTCGCCTGGGCCCGACCGCACACCACTGAGGCGCAGGCGCTGGAATCGTTATCGCGTGCCCGTGATGACTTCAGCAGTGAAACCGGTGAGCGCCGGTTGTTCATCATCAGTGCGGACGGGCAATCCATTCTCGGCTGCATCGGCTTGAAACCGCGTCCGCGCCAGCGCTTTGTTGTCGGTTACTGGGCCAACACCGAGTATTCGGGCAAGGGTTACCTGTGCGCCGCCCTCACTCAATTGGTGAAGCGCTTGCCTGATTCAACGTTTTACCTGACCACCTCGTCGGCAAACACGCGTAGCCAGCGACTGGCCGAAGCGGCGGGTTTTGCGCGGGTCAGAGTTCACCCGCGAGCCCGCCGCTCACCCCGCCATGGCGTGCAGGACACCTACGTGTATCGCTTCGACGCCAAACGACAGGCAAAAAAAAGCCCGCAGGAGCGCGGGCGAACCGTAGTTTCTTGAATGAGCGAGTGGACTGTACAGGTTTGGTTGTGAAGGAGCTGTGAAGAAAAATTCATCTGCTCTGCCGCCGCAACTGCCCGGCGACGCGGCCTCGGAATGAATTCAGCGCTTGGTTTTTGCGTCTGCCGCATCACCTTTGGCAAGGCTTACCGACAGCGCGTAATTGGCCACTTCAGCACGCCGCGCCGCATTGCGCATCAGATAGACCTGCACCGTGTATTCGCCGTCGGCGGGCAATGGGCCGAGGAAGTGATTCCCCATGATCGAACCGTTGAACAACGCCGAATCTGCGCCTTTGGCATTGATGTTGAAGTAGGCGGAGGTTTTCGACGGTTTGAAATCGACCGTCAGAACCTGCCCGGCCCTGGCGTTGAACGTGTACTCCGCCGTTTGATTGCCCTTGATCGACTGTTTAATCACAACACTGCCGACACCAGCCTTGAAAGCGATGGGTTCTACCCGTGGAGCGGGAGTGTCCGCCGCGTGGGCGCACAGCGAAATCATTGCCACCATGACGGCGGCGATCCAGGTTTTCATGTTCAGCCTCATTGCTCTTTGATGTTTGCAGCATAGAGCCAGTAACGAGCGCTCGCCGGGCTGCGATGCGGATTAAATGTTGCTGGATTTGAGCGTGTACTTGAAGGGGTTTTCCCGCAGGCGGATGTTCAAGCCTTTCCAGCGATCCGATGAAGAAGCGGTCTTCACATAATTCCTACGCCAGTAAAGCTACCATCCGGCGCATGCACCTCGGGTCTGACAGGGCGATCTCATCATGAACATGAATGTGCTCTACGCATTGGCCGCCGCGGCGTTGTTTGGCGCGAGCACGCCATTGGCCAAGCTCTTGGGCATGAATGCTCCGCCCATTCTGTTGGCCGGCCTGCTCTATCTCGGCAGCGGTGTGGGCCTGACGATTGTGCGGTTTGTTCGCGATAAAGGCTGGCGCGCGCCAGCACTCGCCGTCGGCGAATGGCCTTGGTTGATCGGTGCGATCGTCTTTGGCGGTGTGCTGGCGCCCGTGGCGCTGATGTTCGGTCTGACTCGAACGGCGGGGGCGACCGCCTCGCTGATGCTCAATCTTGAGTCAGTGCTGACGGCGCTGCTGGCGTGGATCGTCTTCAAAGAGAATGCAGACCGGCGCATTGTGATCGGCATGATCGCAATCGTCTTGGGCGGCGTTGTTCTGTCCTGGCCGCAAGAGGCGGTTACGACTCAGGACTGGATCGGCCCTCTGGCCGTAGCTTTCGCCTGCCTGTGTTGGGCAATCGATAACAACCTGACGCGCAAAGTCTCGGCCTCGGACGCGCTGTTTATCGCCGGCAGCAAAGGCTTGGCGGCCGGCATGGTCAATTGCTCACTGGCCATGGCCATCGGCACACAATTGCCCACCACCGGCCCACTGATCTCAATCCTGCTGGTGGGCTTTCTCGGCTACGGCGTCAGCCTGGTACTGTTCGTACTCGCGCTTCGCGGACTCGGCAGCGCGCGTACTGGCGCGTATTTTTCAACGGCGCCATTTCTGGGGGCAGTCATCTCGATTCTGATACTGGGTGAGTCGGTCTCGGTGATGTTTTCGATCGCTGCGGCGTTGATGGCCCTTGGTGTGTGGATTCACCTGAGGGAGCACCATGCCCACGAACACCAGCATGAACCGCTCGAGCACCAACATCGCCATGTGCATGATGAACATCATCAGCATGAACATGCGTTTGAGTGGGACGGTTTGGAGCCGCATAGCCACGCGCATTCGCACGCGCCGATCCGTCATAGCCATGCGCATTTTCCGGATGTGCATCATCGGCATCGGCATTGATTGATGGGCCTGAAGGGCTGAGGAGAATTTCTCGGTAGCAGGTCGGTGCAGGATGGATGCGGTCGGTGGCTTTTGAGGCGCGTTATCCAAATCCCAGATACGAAAAAGCCCGCACTGGGCGGGCTTTTTCGTTGGGTTGGTGGAGCCGGGGGGATTTGAACCCCCGTCCGCCAGTACTCCGCTGTCGGTACTACATGCGTAGCCGTTTCTATTAAGTTAACCCTCAGCGACCCGAAGGGCAGGGTGCTTTGGGCGAGTTGTGTAAGTTTTAGCCGCTTCGTCCACAACGTACTGCACGGCGATTCTGTTCTATATGACAATCACTTTGGGTTTACAGACATCCCCTGGTGATTGCTGGACCCGAAGGTACCAGAAGCTCAGGGCTAAGGCTGCTTACGCAGCGAGAGCGAATTCCTGGCCGTAGTTTTCGTCATTGGCAACTATAAGTAGTTGCAACAGTGGATTTACGACTTCTGTTACCAAGTCGGCATGCACCTAAAGTTTCGCAACCGGCGTCGAATCCTAAACGGCCCCGAACTCATTGCTCAGTACATCTGTTTGAGCAACAAGCCTGTGCAGTGTACGTCAATCGGCCGGGAAGGCCAACCCGAAGGTTGGCTTCCGGGTGTGTCAGTTACGCGTTGGATTGCGGATCTGCATTTTCGTGATCATGCCGCTGGTGATTTCGACGCATTCCTTGTCATTCCCGGCAGCCTGCGCCTTGGTGGCGTCTTCGTGCGCGGTCTTGACGTTCTCCAGCGAGGTCTCCGGAATCGAAGGCGAGCTGGTGATAAAGTCTTTGATAACTTGAAGATTCCCGGCACAC
The DNA here is from genome assembly GCF_051913165.1 of Pseudomonas sp. SM4. Lineage (NCBI taxonomy): Bacteria > Pseudomonadati > Pseudomonadota > Gammaproteobacteria > Pseudomonadales > Pseudomonadaceae > Pseudomonas > Pseudomonas sp. SM4. The sequence goes on from NZ_JBODOE010000001.1 coordinate 68,344, forward strand.
AGGTCTTTATCCGCCGCAAACACCGGCGACGCCAGAAGTGCACCAGCGATGAACAATCCAGCAATTGCAGAATGCTTCATGGGTATCTCCTTGAACGATGGGGGCTCGGTGCTGCCGGACGGTCTGGCGGCGATGCCGAGGTCATGACAGGCCACGTTAGTGTAGTGCCTGTTCAATCGACCGCCACGCTAAGCAGGAATTCGGTTTTTTTTACATTTAGTATGAAAACGCCATCTCGCCGAGATCACTTCTTGGTGTCGCCCGAGGCGTTCTGGATTTCCAGAATGGTGCGCTGGGTTTCCGCCAGGCAATCGTCGATCTTGCCTTGGGACTTGAGATCCTGGGCCTTTTGCACACTGGCTGAGACTCGTGCATTCAGATCGGGCGAGGTCTGATATTGCGATTTCGCGTTGTTGATCGTCTGCAGATTGGCTTCGCAGAGGCTGGTGGGCTTGTCGGCGGCAAACGAAGTGGAGGCCATCATCGAGGCAGTCACGAACAGACCAAGCAATACAGAACGTTTCATGGGTATCTCCTTGCGCTGAGGGATCCAGACTTCGCTGACCCTGAGCGCCGGTCACCGAAAGAAGGAACGGCCCCGAGTGTTCGGGGCCTGTTCTGTGGACTGCGGTCTTGCGCAAGGGTTCTGATTTTCTTCAGTTGGCCTTCGCCTGAGTGACTCGATCAACCAGATAAACCAGGCCGTGATAGTCGATTCCGCCGTGTTGCGTCAGGCCGATTTCGCAGGTGCGGCTGGTGGAAATACCTTCGCTGCAATGCTCCACCGCGTCCTTCAAGGTGCGCAGTGAATGGCTGTTCAACTCCGGCGTGGTGAAACCCTTGTCACCGGCAAATCCGCAGCAATGAATACCTTCCGGGATCACCACGGTTTTGCTGCACTTGCGCGCCAGATCGATCAACGCCTGGCTTTCGCCCAAGTGCTGAGTGCTGCAGGTTACGTGCACGGCAATCGGTGCGTCTTGCGGAGTGAAGTCGAGTCGATCGAGAAGGTGCGTACGGATGAAACGCACCGGGTCGTACAGATCCAGACGGGTTTCTCCTACGTCCTGCACCAGCCGCAAGGTGCACGGACTGGTGTCGCAGTAGATCGGATCGAGACCGCCGCGACTGGCGTGGAGCAAAGCGCTGATCAACTCCTGCCGCTTGTGTTCGGCTTGCTCGGCGTAGCCTTTTGAGGCGAAGGGCTGACCGCAGCAGAGGTTGTCCTGATTGTCCGGGAAGACCACTTGGTAACCGGCCTTTTCCAGCAGGCCACGGGTTTTGTCGTAGAGCGACATCTGCTCTTTATCCCCCGCCGCCGGCCCCATGACCCGTGATACACACGCGGCCAGATACACCACACGCGGGCGTTCGTCTGACACGCTCGGGCTGAAGCGAATGGCTTTCTCCGGCTGAGGCATCGCATTTGTCCACAGCGGCACCTGGCCTTTGGACAAGCGTGTCAGTGTTGCCGAAAGTTTCGCCAGACGCGGCGCGCCGAGCATCATCCGCGCACCGTTAGCCACGTGCAGAGTGAAGCGTGCGCCCTGCAGAGTCTTGGCGAAATTTCCTTCAATCCAGTCAGCGGTTTTCTGATGCGTTGCGTGTCGGCCACGGAGCTTTTTCACCAGCTCGCCGGTGTTGATGCCTACAGGACAACGTTGTGCGCAGAGACCGGTGGCGGCGCAGGTTTCGATGCCTTGGTATTCGTAGGCTTTTTCCAGTTCGGTGGTGTCGACGCCGGCACGTTTTTTCGCCTGAATATCGCGCCAGATCACGATGCGCTGACGCGGGCTCAGGGTCAGGCCCTTCGACGGGCAAACCGGTTCGCAGAAGCCGCACTCGATGCACTTATCGACAATCTCGTCGGCCGCCGGCAGCGGTTTCAGATGTTTGAGATGGATCTGTGGATCTTCGCTGAGCACCACGTCCGGATTGAGAATGCCATTCGGGTCGAGCAGACGTTTGAGCTGCCACATCAGTTGATAGGCGTCGCTGCCCCATTCCAGTTCCACGAACGGCGCCATGTTGCGCCCGGTGCCGTGTTCAGCTTTCAGCGAGCCGCCGAATTCCACCGCCACCAGTTGCGCGACGTCGTCCATGAACGCTTGATAGCGTGCGACTTCTTCCGGGTTGTTGAAGCCTTGGGTGAAGACAAAATGCAGATTGCCTTCCAGTGCATGTCCGAAAAGGATCGCTTCGTCGTAGGAATGTTTTTCGAACAGTTCGATCAAGCGATTTACGCCAATCGCCAATTGCTCGACCGGGAAGGTCACGTCTTCGATTATCACCGTGGTGCCGGTTTTGCGCACGGCGCCAACGGCGGGGAAGGTGTCCTTGCGGATCGCCCAAAGCTTGGCGTTTTCGGCAGGGTCTTCGCTGAAGTCGACCTGCTTCTCCACTGGGAAACCACTGAGCGAGGCCATGATCTGCGCCAGTTGTTCCTGCAACAAAGTGGAAGACGCGGCGCGGGATTCGATGAGCAATGCGCAGGCATTGTTCGACAGCTGTTGTACGAAAGCGGGCATACCCGGTTTGTCTTGCACCGAGCGCAGACTGCGGCGATCCAGCAGTTCTACGGCGGACACTGGTTGGCTTTTCAGCACGGTAACCGCGTTGCAGCAGGTTTCCACATCCGGGAAGACGATCAGCGCCGAGGCTTTGTTCGGGTGATCAATCACCGTGTCGTAAGTTACCGCGCTGATGAAGCCGAGCGTGCCTTCGGAGCCGACCAGCAGGTGGCTCAAGATATCCACAGGCTCATCGAAATCCACCAGGGCGTTGAGTGACAGGCCGGTGGTATTTTTCAGACGGTATTTGTGGCGGATTCGTGCAGCCAGTTCGGCGTTGGCGCGGGTCTCTCGGCCTAAAGTCGCCAAGCGTTCGAGCAGTTCGCCGTGGCTGGCGTGAAATGCCGCAACACTCGTCGCGTCTTCAGTATCCAGGCGCGTGCCATCGGCCAGCACCAGACGAATCCCGGCCAGCGTGTGATAAGTGTTTTGCGCAGTGCCGCAACACATGCCGCTGGCGTTGTTGGCAACGATGCCGCCGATTTTGCAGGCGTTGATCGACGCCGGATCCGGGCCGATCTTGCGCCCGAACGGCGCCAGCCACGCGTTGGCTTGCGCACCGATCACGCCCGGTTGCAGGCGGATTTGCGTACCTTGGCCACGAATCTCGCGAGCGTTCCAGTTATCCCCAAGCACAATCAGCACCGAGTCGCTGATTGCCTGACCTGACAGGCTGGTACCCGCCGCACGGAACGTCACCGGGACGTGGTCACGTTGAGCCAGTTTCAGCAGCGCAACCACTTCGTCTTCAGATTCAACGCGGATCACCAACTGCGGAATCAGCCGATAAAAACTCGCATCAGTGCCGAAGGCCAGCGTCGATAACGGATCATCAAAACGGCGCTCGGCCGGAATCAGTTGCTGCGCATCACGCAGGAAATTCACTGGCAGCGTCATTGGTCCTCCAGAATCAGCACCACGAGGTCTTTCGGGCCATGAGCGCCGTAGGCCAAGACTTGTTCAATGTCGGCGGTTTTTGAAGGGCCGGACACCAGCAACGCATTGGTCGGCATGCCTTGGGCCCATTCGAATTCCTGTTGAACCTGATAAAAGTTGTCGCGGATTTCGCTGGCCTTGAGCAGCGCGAAATGCACCGGCGGCACCAGACTCATTAGCCGTGGTTCTTCGCGGGTTGGCCACATGATCAGGCTGCCGGTGGCGGCGATGGCACCGAGGGTGCCGGTGAGGCTGGCCGGGGTGTCGTTGAACAGCTCGGCTTTCCATTCTTCCATCGGCCGATCGTAGGATTTCAGCGTCGGCAGATCAGGATTGTTCGCCCAGTGCTGTGCGATTTTCTGCCCGTGGCCAGTAGTCGGCGCGATCAACAGGCTCGGCAACTGACGATCGCGCAGCAATTGCGCGAGAAGCGCCGGCCATTCTTCGCCGGAGGTCAGGTGGATTTCGGTGTGCACCGCTTCCATCAATTTGCGCAGTTGTGGGATGCGTTGTTCGGCAGTGTAGGTGTAAGGCCGCGTCACCAGATCGACATCGAAGTCGTCGGCAATCGGCGTGGCGCCCGTCAGACTTTTGCGCAGTTTGCCGAGGATATTTTCTTTGGCGCTCATCAGCGATCTCCCTGTTTGGCCAGATGCTCGCGGGCCATGTCGTGCAGTGAGCGGGCGGCGGGTTTTGGCGCGCTGTGATTTTGCGTCCACGGGCCGACGTTGCTTGGCGTCAGTGCCCGCAGGCGCGTGGCGAAGAATCCGAACAATCGATACAAGGTTGGCGAGCTATTGAGCCTGGCCCAGGCGTTCCAGATAAAGCGTTCCTTGCGCGAATATTTGCTGCCCTGACCGCGCATCACTTGGTGCGGGCTGTCGGGGGCTTTGACGTTTTCTTCGCGCAGGCGCCGCAGGATCGCCGGAATAGGAATTTTTACCGGGCACACTTCGCCGCAGGCGCCGCACAGCGATGACGCGCTCGGGTGATCCGGGACTTTTGCCAGACCGACCATGTGCGGCGTGATGATTTTGCCAATCGGCCCCGGATACACCTCGCCATAAGTGTGACCACCGACGCGGGTGTATACCGGGCAATGGTTCATGCAGGCGCCGCAGCGGATGCAGTTCAAGGTCTGGCGCAATTCACTGTCGGCAAAGGCCTGGCTGCGACCGTTGTCGAGCAGTACCAGATGCACTTCCTGCGGTCCGTCGAGTTCGTGCTCCTTGCGCGGGCCGGAGATCATGTTGACGTAGGTCGTGATTGGTTGGCCGAGTGCCGAGCGGGTCAGCAGGGACAATAACGGCACCACGTCGCGCAGGTTTTCCACGACTTTTTCGATGCCGGTGACGGCGATGTGCACCGGCGGCACGGTGGTGGTCATGCGACCGTTGCCTTCGTTTTCCACCAGCAGCAGGGTGCCGGTTTCTGCCACGGCGAAGTTGACACCGGAGACGCCGATGTCCGCTTCGAAGAATTTCTGCCGCAATACTTTGCGACCGATTTGAATGAGTTGGTCAACGTCCTTGGTGTATTCCACGCCAAGTTTGTCGTGGAACAAGGACGCGACCTGACCGGCATTCTTGTGGATCGCCGGCATAATGATGTGTGAAGGCTTCTCGTGGTCGAGCTGGACGATGTATTCCCCCATGTCGGACTCCAGGCATTCAATGCCTTGAGCCTCGAGGAAATGGTTCATCTCCATCTCTTCGCTGACCATCGATTTGCCCTTGATCACTTGCCGCGCCTCGTGAGCGCGGATGATCGATAAGACGATGCCATTGGCCTCGTCCACCGTTTCCGCCCAGTGCACTGTCACACCGTTGCGGGTCAGGTTTGTTTCCAGTTGCTCGAGCAGCTCGGGCAACTTGGAGAGCGCGCGGGCTCTGATCGAGTTGCCCAGAGCACGCAAGTGTTCTCTTTCGTGGGCATCGCTGAAAGCAGCTGCCCGTTTGGTCATCAATGAATCCATCGCAGTACGGAAGTTGTTCCGCAACTGCTGATCACCCAAGGCGTTGTGCGCCCGGGTGCGGAAATCTTCTTCTACGGCGACCGTAGGGATAATCGCGGAAGTGCTCATTGCGCACCTCCGGTTCGTTGCCACAGAAAGCTGGCGAGATGTTGCCCGCGTAGCGTTTCTTTTTGTTTCTCCAATGCGCCGTTGATGTTCATCAAACAGCCACAATCGGCGCTCAAGACCTGATGCGCGCCGGATTCCTTCAGCGAACGGGTCTTGTCAGCCACCATCGCGCCGGAAATGTCTGGCATACGGACGCTGAATGTTCCGCCGAAGCCACAGCATTCGCTTTCGTGGTCATGGTTGACCCGTTCCACGTTGCTCAACTGCGCCAACAACTCGCGGCCGTGCAGGTGGGTGTTCATTTCGCGGCGTGCCGAACACGAAGTGTGCAGGGCGACTTTGACCGGTTCGCCGCTGTCCTTGAGCTGCACCTTGCAGACAAACAACAGGAACTCGGCCAGTTCGTAGGTGCGGGCCGCGAGGGCCTGAACCTGTTTCAACGTGTCCGGCTCGTCCTTGAACAAGTCGGCGTAATGTTCGCGCAGCATGCCGGCGCAGGAACCTGACGGCACCACCACCGGATAATCGCCGGCAAACAGCGCCAGTTGCGAGCGCGCTACCGTCCGTGCCTGCTCGGTGTAACCCGAGGTGTAGGCCGGTTGGCCGCAGCAGCTCTGCCCTTGCGGGTACTCGACCCGGATCCCTTCGCGCTCCAGCAAGTGGATCGCGTCCATCCCGGCCTCGGGGTAGAACAGGTCGACCACGCACGTGCCGAACAGGTACACCCGCGATGGTTTTTCGCTGGGGTATTGCCGAGGTTCGGGCAGTGGCGGTGCCACGCGGGTCGCGTTCGGCACAGCGTTGTAAAAAAGCTCGCTCATCAGGCGTGTCTCCGGGTGGGCCCGGTTATCCGTCTGTTGCGGCTGCTGAATATAGAGAACGTTGCTTTCAGCAGCCTTACAGACCGGGTGGTGAATTGCTGACGCCGGCATCACGAACCGGCGTCGGTTTTTTCTCTATTTCTTATCGGTTTAATGCACCAGCATGCCGGTCAACCAGTAGGCCTGAGCCAGAGTGATCAGACCGACAATCGTTGCAAAGAATAGGCTGTGCTTGAGGGTGAAGCGGAACAGATCCGATTCTTTGCCCACCAGGCCGGTCGCGGCGCAGGCCACGGCGATCGATTGTGGCGAGATCATCTTGCCGGTCACGCCGCCGCTGGTATTCGCTGCGACCAGCAGGGTGTCGTTGACGCCGATCTGGTGTGCCGTGGTCGCTTGCAGCGAACTGAACAGCGCGTTGGATGACGTATCGGAACCGGTGAGGAACACGCCCAGCCAGCCGAGAAACGGCGAGAAGAACGGAAACGCCGCGCCCGTACCGGCCAGCACCAGTGCCAAGGTCGACGACATGCCGGAATAGTTGGTGACGAAGGCAAATGCCAACACCATGCCGATGGACAGAATTGGCCAGCGCAGTTCGTAGAAGGTTTCTTTCAAAGTGGTAATACCAATTTTGAAATTGATCCTCAGCACCAGCATCGAGATCAGTGCGGAGAAGAAAATCGCCGTGCCGGTCGCGGAAATCGGATCGAGTTTGAACACCGCAGGGATGGCGGTCGGAGCAGCAACAATCGGTGCAGTTTTAATCACCAGTTGATCAAGGTGTGGAATCGCGAAGTTGAACACCCAGCTGTACATCGAGCCGCCCGCGGCGAACATCGCCTTGAAAGGTTTCAGCGTCCAGATGGTTACCAGCACGGTGAGGATCAGGAACGGCGACCAGGCCTTGAAAATTTCCCCGAGGCTGTAAGGCGAAGCCACAGTGGTGCGTTTCTGGCCGAAACCGCCGACGCTGGCGGTAATCGCTGCGCTCGACGTGGCGCCAGCGATTTGCGCGCCGGCGGTGCGTTTTGGCTGCCAGATTTTCAGGAACAGGGTAAGCGAGACCAGGCTGGCCAGCGCCGAGGTGATGTCCGGCAATTCCGGGCCGATGAAGTTGGACGTGAAGTACTGAGTGATGGCGAAACTCAAGCCGGCAACCAGTGCGGCCGGCCAGGTTTCACGCACGCCGCGCAGACCATCCATCATGAAAATCAACCAGAACGGCACGAACAACGACAGCAGCGGTAGTTGGCGGCCGGTCATGGCGCCGATCTTGAAGGCGTCGATGCCGGTGACTTGGCCTGCGACGATGATCGGAATCCCCAGTGCGCCGAACGCCACCGGTGCGGTGTTGGCGATCAGGCACAGGCCGGCGGCGTACAGCGGGTTGAAGCCCAGGCCGACGAGAAGTGCGGCGGTAATTGCCACTGGCGCGCCGAAACCGGCAGCACCTTCCAGGAACGCGCCGAAGCAAAAACCGATCAGCAGCACTTGCAGGCGCTGGTCGTCAGTAATCGATAACACCGAACTGCGAATGACCTCGAACTGACCACTTTTGACCGTCAGTTTGTAGAGGAATACTGCGGCGACAATGATCCAGGCAATCGGCCACAGACCGTAGGCGAACCCGTAACCGGCGGCGGCGAAGGCCATGTCGACCGGCATCTGGAACGCGAAGATCGCCACGGCAATCGACAGGGCGAGGGTGATGCTGCCGGCCACATGGCCTTTGAGGCGGAACACCGCCAGGGCGAGAAAAAAGAACACGATGGGAATGACGGCCGCGAGTGCGGACACGCCGAGACTGCCGAGCGGGCTATAGAGCTGTTGCCAGGTTTGCATATGGGGTGGCCCCTAATTGTTGTTGGTCAGGCACTGTCAGCGTTCTTGGATAATTGGTAAGACCAATTTACAATCGCTATTGGCTAGGGTAAAAGCCTTGATGTCGGTGTGTCAATTTGTCGCCCTAAAACTTTTGTCGAATCAGCGGTGCAGATCGCATCTGATCCGGTTTCGGCAAGTGGCGTCCGGTAGGTGTCGGCGAGGCGCCAATAGGCCAGAATAGAGAGCCCGGCGAGCGGTCGGGATCGTGGAGAAATGAGTTATGGGGTTTGATCAGATACGTCAGCGCCGTTTGTCTGACGATATTGTCGAGCGACTCGAGGGGATGATCCTTGAGGGCACGCTGAAGTCCGGTGAGCGGCTTCCGGCGGAGCGCACGCTGGCAGAACAATTCGGCGTATCACGGCCGTCGTTGCGAGAGGCGATTCAGAAGCTGGCAGCGAAAGGTCTGCTGGTCAGCCGTCAGGGCGGTGGCAACTATGTTGTCGAAAGCCTGGGCTCGACGTTCAGTGATCCGCTGCTGCAGCTGCTCGAAAGCAACCCCGAAGCGCAGCGCGATCTACTGGAGTTTCGGCATACTCTGGAGGCATCGTGCGCCTATTACGCCGCATTGCGCGCGACGGATGTCGATCGTGAGCGGTTGACCGCAGCCTTTGAAGAACTGCAGGACTGCTATTCGCGTCACGACGAGGTCGGTCGGGCGGAGGAGGGCGCGGCGGATGCGAAATTCCACCTGGCAATTGCCGAAGCGAGTCATAACGCGGTGTTGCTGCACACCATCCGTGGGCTGTTCGATCTGCTCAAGCGCAACGTGGTGACCAACATTGGCGGCATGTACAAGCAGCGCGCGGAAACCCGCGACATGCTGATCACCCAGCACCGGGAATTGTATCTGGCGATTATTGAAGGACGTGCGGAGCAGGCGCGCGAAGTCTCCAGTCGACATATTTTGTATGTGCAAGAAGTGCTGGAAGAGGTGCGGCAGGAAGTTCAGCGCATGGCTCGGGCGGAGCGGCGCAAGGGGATGTGATTTTTTCAAAGCAAAAGATCGCAGCCTGCGGCAGCTCCTACACAAGAATATGTATTTCCCTGTAGGAGCTGCCGAAGGCTGCGATCTTTGCTTTCAAAGGCGAAGACTAGTCTTCTTTGCCCTTGTTGCGCACCGCGCGCTGCAGTTCGCGACCGGCGTCGCGCTCGCGCTCGGTGTCACGCTTGTCGTATTCCTTCTTGCCCTTGCCCAGAGCGATCTCGCACTTGACCATGTGCTTGCTCCAGTACCAGGACAGGCAGACGCAGGCGTAACCCTTTTGCTGCACCATCGCTGCAAGCTTTTCCAGCTCGCGGCGGTTGAGCAGCAATTTGCGCGTGCGCACCGGGTCGGCGATGACGTGGGTGCTTGCGGTCATCAGAGGCGTGATGTGGCTGCCGAGCAGCCACGCTTCGCCATCCTTGAGCAGGACATAGCTGTCGACCAGCTGTAGCTTGCTTGCCCGCAGACTTTTTACTTCCCAGCCGGCCAGGACCAGACCAGCCTCGAACTTATGTTCGATGAAGTAATCGTGTCGCGCCTTTTTGTTCTGCGCGATGGTCCCTGTTGGGTGTTTCTTCTGTTTAGCCATAGGGGCGGCATTATATGGAGATAAACGGCTGTCGGCTACGGTGATGCTGCGTGCTTGAGCAGGTTGAGTGAATCCCGGACAATGCGGCCTCTTTTTCTAACGCTTGGGCGTGATAAACGATGTCGACAGACAAGGTTTCTGTCCACGGCAGTTGGGCTAGCCGCTGGGTATTCATACTCGCCGCGACCGGTTCGGCCGTGGGACTGGGTAGTATCTGGAAGTTCCCGTACATGGTCGGGGTCTACGGCGGCGGTGCATTTGTACTGATGTTTCTGGCGTGCATCGCGCTGATCGGCATCCCCGTCATGCTCGCTGAAACCCTGATCGGCCGGCGCGCCCGGCAAAGTCCGGCGAACGCCTTGAAGGTGCTGGCGCTGGAAGCCGGGCACTCGGGCAAGTGGTCGTGGGGCGCATTTGCCGGGATGATCACGGCATTGTTGATCCTGTCTTTCTATAGCGTGGTCGGCGGCTGGTCGCTGGACTACATCGTCGATATGGGGCGCGGTGACTTCCAGGGCGCGACAGCCGAGCAGGTCGGCGCTTATTTCGGCAATGTCATCTCCAATCCATGGCGCCTGACACTTTGGCACACGATTTTTATGCTGCTGTCAGCGTATGTGATCGCCAAAGGCGTGGTTGCCGGGCTTGAGCGCAGCTTGCGCATCATGATGCCGCTGTTGTTCGTGATGGTGCTGGTACTGCTGGGCTACAGCATGACCACCGGGCATTTCATGGAAGGCGTGCATTTCATGTTCGACTTCCACCCGGAAAAAGTCCTCGACGGCTTGCTGCCGGCGATGGGGCACGCGTTCTTCTCGCTGAGCGTCGGCGTCGGTTCGATCATGATCTACGGCGCTTACATGCCAAAAAACGCTTCGCTGTCCGGCACCGTTGTCGGCGTGGCGCTGCTCGATACCTTTGTTTCGCTGGTCGCCGGTCTGGCGTTGTTCCCGATCGTGTTTGCCGGAGGCCTGAATCCTAGCGAAGGACCTGGCCTGATGTTCGTCAGCCTGCCATTTGCGTTTGGTAATGTGGCGTTCGGTCAGTTAATGGGCGTGGTGTTCTTTGTGCTGGTGGCGATTGCAGCCTGGAGTTCGGCGATTTCCCTGCTGGAGCCGATGGTTGCCTATCTGGTTGAGCGCACGAAAGTCAGCCGCGCCTGGGTGACGTTCTGGTTGGCGTTCATCTGCTGGTTCGTCGGTCTGGGTACAGTGTTCTCCTTCAATATCTGGAAGGAAGCCAAATTTTTCGTGAACGAAGGCGGAGCGTTCCACCTCTACCAATGGGGTGCGCAGAGCGGTCTGGACTTCTTCGGCGTGATCGATTTCTTCACCTCGCGGATCATGTTGCCGCTCGGTGGCCTGTGTTTTGTATTGTTCGCCGGATGGGTGATGGGGCGTGAGGCGGTGCGTGACGAATTGTCGATCCGCAACCCGGCACTGTTTGCCCTGTCTTTGTTCTTGATGCGCTACGTGGCGCCTATCGGCATTGTTGTAGTGTTTGCCGCTCAGCTCTGGAAGTAACGCTTACATGACGACACATATTCAACGATCAGCACTGCTGCCGTACCCGGCGCAATTCCTCTATGACCTGGTCAACGACGTGGCGCGTTACCCGGAGTTTCTGCCGTGGTGCTCGGCCGCCGAGGTGCTGGAAAGCTCGCCCGAGCACATGCGCGCCAGCGTGGGGGTGGCGAAGGGCGGGCTCAGCCAGCATTTCGTCACGCGCAATACGTTGGTGCCAGGGCAGTCGATCGAGATGAACCTAGAAGAGGGGCCTTTCAATCAACTGCACGGCGTCTGGGTGTTCAAGGTGTTGAACGAAAAAGCCTGCAAGATCAGCCTGGACTTGTCGTTCGATTACGCCGGGCCGCTGGTGCGTGCCACATTGGGGCCGCTGTTCAATCAGGCCGCCAATACGCTGGTGGATGCGTTCTGCCAGCGTGCCAAGCAGATGCATGGTTAAGCCGGTGATCGAGATAGAAGTGGTGTATGCCGCGGTTGATCGTCAGGTTTTGCGCTCGGTCAGCGTGGCAGAGGGCGCGACAGTTCGGGCGGCAGTCGTTGCATCGGGGATTGGCGTAAAGTTTCCCGAGCTGGATCTGGCGCAATGCCCGTTGGGTATTTTCGGCAAAGTGGTTGCTGATCCGGATTCACAGGTGATTCGGGCGGGGGATCGCATCGAGATCTACCGCCCGTTACTCGCCGATCCGAAAGAGGTTCGGCGCCTGCGCGCGGCCAAAGCGGCCGAGGCTAAAGCCCGGAATCTTTAAGAGTATTAAACGCCAGGCAATAAAAAACCCGGAATTTCCGGGTTTTTTATTGCCTCGCCAATTACTGCGGCGAGGTGTCCAGCGGCTCTGGTGTTGGAACCGGAACGGTTTCCACACCATCGACATCCTTCTGGATCTGATCCAGCAAGGAACCTGGCTTGACCGGTTTTTCCGGTGCTGGCTTCTCGGCGTTTTCAGCAGGAGCGGTCACAGAAGTGCCACTGTCCTTGCCGAGAATGGCTTCATCACGGCTGACGCCCGGCATAAAGTCACCGGACAGGCTGACAAGCTGGTCGTTTGAGTTAAAAATAACGCTGACGCGTTCCTGTTGGCGTTCACCGCCACCCGGTTGCAGGCTGTACAGATAATCCCAGCGATCGGCATGGAACGTGTCGGCAAGCAGAGGGTTACCCATGATAAACCGTACTTGCGGCCGGGTCATTCCCGGGCGTAACTGGTCTATCATGTCCTGCGTGACGACATTGCCCTGCTGGATGTCGATTTTGTAAACCCCGGGGAATGAACAACCGGCGAGTGCGAGCAGTCCCACAAAGGTGAAACTGGTTAGCAAGAGCTTGGTGTTTTGCATCGGTGGGCGACTTCCACTATCTTGGCTGGGACAACGTAAACGCCGATCATACCCGCATTAAGAGAAGCTGCGAAGCAGCATCGCGAGAAAGCTGACCATGGTTGAAAATAGCGAACTACGCAAAGCCGGCCTCAAAGTGACCCTGCCACGGGTCAAGATCCTGCAAATGCTCGACTCTACCGAGCAGCGTCACATGAGTGCCGAAGACGTCTACAAGGCGTTGATGGAAGCTGGCGAGGACGTCGGTCTGGCCACGGTTTACCGTGTTCTGACCCAGTTCGAAGCAGCTGGCCTCGTGGTCCGTCACAACTTCGACGGCGGCCACGCGGTATTCGAACTGGCTGACGGTGGCCACCACGACCATATGGTCAACGTGGAAACCGGTGAAGTGATCGAGTTCTTCGACGAAGAAATCGAAAAACTTCAGAAGTCGATCGTCGAGAAGCATGGCTTTGAGATGGTTGATCACAACCTGGTGCTGTACGTCCGCAAGAAAAAGTAAGCATGTCACGCGAATTTCAGGTTCGCGAAACGAGCGAAGGCGACCCAAGGGTCGCCTTCGTGCTTTCTATTGTTTCTGAATCTTAAACTTTCGCGGTGACAACCATTTTTTTCGCGTGAGCCAGGGATTCCTTGGTCAGATCGATGCCGCCGAGCATGCGCGCCACCTCTTCTATACGGTCGTTCTTGCTGAGCTTGGATACGGCCGTGTGAGTTGCCTGTTCGCCACGGACTTTGTGCACGAACAGATGCTGATGCCCCTGCGCCGCCACTTGCGGCAAGTGCGTCACCGTCAGAACCTGGCCGCGATCACCCAGGCGACGTAGCAGTTGACCGACAATTTCAGCGGTCGGGCCACCAATCCCCACGTCCACTTCGTCGAAGACCAGCGTAGGCACGCGCGATGTCTGCGCCGTTATCACCTGAATCGCCAGACTGATCCGTGACAGCTCGCCTCCCGATGCCACTTTCGCCAGTGCTTTAAGCGGTTGACCTGGGTTGGCGCTGACCAGCAATTCAACCTGTTCCAGCCCATTCGGCAGCAGTTCGTCACTGCTGTTGGCGCGCAGTTCAATGGTAAATCGCCCGCCGGGCATGCCCAGGCGCTGAATCTCCTGCTCCACTGCACTGGCAAGACTGCCCGCCGCCTGATGGCGCAAATCGCTCAGCTCGCGGGCCTTCTCCTGATAATGACGAGCGTAGGACGCCAGTTCCTCACCCAAGCGCTCGATGGATTCATCGTTGGCGTTAAGGGTTTCGATTTCATCCAGCAGCTTCTGCTGCATTTCCGCGACTTCGGTTGGCTGGATTCGGTGTTTGCGCGCCAGCGTATAAATAGCGTCGAGACGTTCTTCGAGATATTGCAGGCGTGCCGGATCGGCATCGAAGTTGTCGAGGAAGCGGTTGAGTTCGCCGACCGCTTCTTCGACCTGGATTTGTGCGCTGGTGAGCAGGCTGCTGGCTTCGCCCAATGCACCGACGGAATTATTTACGCTCGACAGTCGATTAAGGCTGGCGGTCAGCGCGTTCAGGACATTGCCGGAGTCACTTTCGCTGCATTGTTCGACCACTTGTCGGCAGATGCCCAACAAGGTTTCGGCGTTGGTCAGGTTTTTGTGTTCCTGCTCCAGTTGCTCAAGCTCGTTATCGCCGAGGCCGAGGTTTTCCAGTTCTTCGAGCTGATAGCTGAGCAATTGATGGCGGGCGCGCTGTTCGTCGCCGGAATTGGAGAGACGCTCCAGTTCCTGACGAGTCTGGCGCCAGCGTTGGGCTGCAAGCTGCACTTGCCGGGCCAGATCGGTCGCGCCGGCGTATTCGTCGAGCAGGCGGCGATGGGTATCGGTTTTCAGCAGTGACTGGTGTTCGTGTTGGCTGTGGATATCGATCAGCAACTCGCCCAACGCTTTGAGATCGCCAAGCGGGCAGGGCGTGCCGTTGATGTAGCCGCGCGAACGGCCTTCGCTGGTGATGACCCGGCGCAGGATGCATGGGCCTTCGATGTCCAGATCGCGCTCGGCCAGCCAGGCGCTGGCTTCAGGGATGTCGACCAGATCGAAAGTTGCAAGGATGTCGGCCTTGTCGGCGCCCGGGCGAACCACGCCGCTGTCGGCGCGATCGCCCAGGGTCAGGCCGAGGGCGTCGAGCATGATCGACTTGCCGGCACCGGTTTCCCCTGTGATCACGCTCATCCCGCGATCAAGTTCGAGATCGAGATGTTCGACGATGGCGTAGTTATGTACGGACAGGTGCACCAGCATAAAGGCCGCTCCCAGGCTTTAGGTCTGGTTATTTATACAGTGTTTTGTTTCGGCCTGACAATGCCCTCGCTTAGCTCGATTTGCTTGAACCGCAAAACTTCTTAGTGCATCAGGGAATGAAAATGCGGCACTTTTTTGTAGGGTTAATGCGTGAAGGCCCTTGAAGCCTGATTTTGCGGCCCCATATATCGGGACAGAAGCGCGAGTCAGGCTCGCGGACGAAATTGAAAGGAGAATTCTATGGCTGATGAACAGACAGTAGATACGCAAAACCCAGATGCCCCTCAGGCGCCGGAAGGTTCGAGTGATGACCTGGCGACCCGTGTGCAAGTGCTCGAAGAGCAATTGGCCGCAGCGCAAGATCAATCTCTGCGCGTAGCTGCCGATCTGCAGAACGTCCGCCGCCGTGCCGAACTGGACGTCGAGAAGGCGCACAAATTCGCCCTGGAGAAATTCGCCGGCGACTTGTTGCCAATCGTCGACAGCCTGGAACGGGGCCTTGAGCTGTCGAGCCCGGACGACGAAAACATCCGTCCGATGCGCGAAGGCATCGAGCTGACGCTGAAAATGTTCCACGACACCCTCAAGCGTTATCAGCTTGAAGCGATCGATCCGCATGGCGAACCGTTCAACGCTGTTTACCATCAGGCGATGGCTGCACAAGAAAGCGCCGACGTAGAACCGAACAGCGTTCTGAAGGTGTTTCAGAAAGGCTACCAGCTCAACGGTCGCCTGTTGCGCCCGGCCATGGTTGTGGTCAGCAAGGCGCCTGCGCCAATTTCGCCTTCGATTGACGAGAAGGCTTGAAATTAGCCGCAAGGCCCCCATTTAGAAGTCAAGCGTTTAAGTGCTACCGCAGTCAGCCACCACTGCTGCGGCATCCAAATCCAAAGTTTCGGGAGAGTTAACATGGGCAAAATTATCGGTATCGACCTGGGGACCACCAACTCCTGCGTCTCCGTGCTGGAAAACGGCAAAGCAAAAGTTATTGAAAACGCTGAAGGCGCGCGTACCACGCCGTCGATCATCGCTTACGCCAACGATGGCGAAATTCTGGTAGGTCAGTCGGCCAAGCGTCAGGCTGTGACCAACCCGCACAACACTCTGTACGCAGTAAAGCGTCTGATCGGTCGTCGTTTCGACGAAGAAGTTGTGCAGAAAGACATCCAGATGGTCCCTTACAAGATCGTCAAGGCTGACAACAACGACGCTTGGGTTGAAGTGAACGGCCAGAAAATGGCGCCGCCACAAATCTCGGCTGAAATTCTGAAGAAAATGAAGAAGACCGCCGAAGACTACCTCGGCGAGCCAGTGACCGAAGCGGTGATCACCGTTCCGGCCTACTTCAACGACAGCCAGCGTCAGGCGACCAAAGACGCCGGCCGCATCGCCGGTCTGGACGTAAAACGTATCATCAACGAACCAACCGCAGCCGCTCTGGCTTACGGTATGGACAAGGCCAAGGGCGATCACACCGTGATCGTTTATGACCTGGGTGGCGGTACGTTCGACGTTTCCGTGATCGAGATCGCTGAAGTTGATGGCGAGCACCAGTTCGAAGTGTTGGCCACCAACGGTGACACGTTCCTCGGCGGTGAAGACTTTGACATTCGTCTGATCGACTACCTCGTTGACGAATTCAAGAAAGAAAGCGGCATGAACCTCAAAGGTGACCCGCTGGCCATGCAGCGCCTGAAAGAAGCCGCTGAGAAAGCCAAGATCGAGCTGTCTTCCGCTCAGTCGACCGACGTCAACCTGCCGTACATCACTGCAGACGCGACCGGTCCTAAGCACTTGAACGTGAAGATCTCGCGCGCCAAGCTCGAAGCGCTGGTTGAAGACCTGGTTCAACGCACCATCGAGCCTTGCCGCATCGCCATGAAAGACGCCGGTCTGGACGTTGGCGCGATCAACGACGTGATTCTGGTCGGTGGTCAGACCCGTATGCCGCTGGTACAGAAGCTGGTTACTGATTTCTTCGGTAAAGAAGCTCGTAAAGACGTTAACCCGGACGAAGCGGTTGCCATGGGTGCCGCGATTCAGGGTGCTGTTCTGGCCGGTGACGTGAAAGACGTTCTGCTGCTCGACGTCAGCCCGCTGACCCTGGGTATCGAAACCATGGGTGGCGTGATGACCGCGCTGATCGAGAAAAACACCACGATTCCTACCAAGAAATCGCAAGTGTTCTCGACTGCCGACGACAACCAGGGCGCTGTGACCATTCACGTGCTGCAGGGCGAGCGTAAGCAAGCCACTCAGAACAAGTCCCTGGGCAAGTTCGACCTGGCCGACATTCCACCAGCTCCACGTGGCGTGCCGCAGATCGAAGTGACCTTCGACATCGACGCTAACGGCATCCTGCACGTTGGCGCGAAAGACAAGGCTACCGGCAAGACTCAGTCGATCGTGATCAAGGCCAACTCCGGTCTGTCCGACGAAGAAATCGAGCGCATGGTGCGTGACGCCGAAGCCAACGCTGAGGAAGACCGCAAGTTCGAAGAGCTGGCCGCTGCCCGTAACCAGGGCGACGCACTGGTTCACTCGACTCGCAAAATGATCTCCGACGCGGGCGACAAGGTCACCGCTGAAGAGAAGACTGCGATCGAAGCTGCTGTGGTTGCACTGGAAGCCGCTGTCAAAGGCGACGACAAGGCTGCTATCGAAGCGAAGGTTGAAGAGCTGTCGAAAGTCTCCGCTCCGGTTGCTCAGAAGATGTATGCCGAACAGGCGCAGCCAGCTGATGGCGCAGCCCCGCAAGGCGAATCGGCTGAGAAGGCTGACGACGTTGTCGATGCAGAGTTCGAAGAAGTCAAAGACCACAAGTAAGTTGTTGGTCGGCCGGTTGACTGCCTTCGGGCAGTGACTGGTAGGATGTCGCCGCGCGGGAGCTAGCTCCCGCGTTGGCGTATCTGGAATACGCGAATTTTTACAGCATGCGACAACGTTCGGATGCTGGCGGTATAGCTGAAGATGCTCCTGCTTTTCACGCCGAAAGTACCGCAAGAAACAAAGACCAGGATCGTTGAATTGACGTGAGTTGGGTCCGGGCCTGTATTGGGGCTCAACGAGTTTGGCGATCCTCAGGAGGGGTTTGCCGGACGTCCTCAAGAGTGCAGAAGACTTATGGCAAAGCGTGACTATTACGAAGTGTTGGGTGTTGAGCGTGGCTCAAGCGATGCAGACCTGAAGAAGGCCTACCGCCGTCTCGCGATGAAGCACCACCCGGACCGTAATCCCGATGACAAAGCGTCGGAAGAACTGTTCAAAGAGGCCAACGAGGCCTATGAAGTGCTGTCCGATTCCAGCAAGCGTGCGGCTTACGACCAGTACGGTCATGCCGGCGTTGACCCAAGTATGGGTGGCGGCGGTGCCGGTTTCGGCGGTCAGAACTTCTCTGACATCTTTGGCGATGTCTTCAGTGATTTCTTCGGTGGCGGTCGCGGCGGTGGCCGTGGCGGCGCTCAGCGTGGCAGCGATCTGCGCTACACCCTGGAGCTGAATCTGGAAGAAGCGGTGCGCGGCACGTCGGTGAATATCCGCGTTCCGACACTGGTCAATTGCCAGCCGTGCGACGGTTCGGGTGCCAAGAAAGGCTCCTCGCCATCGACGTGCCCGACCTGTGGCGGCATCGGTCAGGTGCGCATGCAGCAAGGCTTCTTCTCGGTGCAGCAGACCTGCCCGCGCTGCCATGGCCAGGGCAAGATCATTTCCGATCCGTGCGATTCCTGCCACGGTGACGGTCGCGTTGAAGAGTACAAAACCCTGTCGGTCAAAGTACCGGCCGGCGTCGATACCGGCGACCGCATTCGTCTGTCCGGCGAAGGCGAAGCGGGTACGCAGGGCGGCCCGACGGGCGACCTGTACGTGGTCATCAACGTGCGCGAGCACGACATCTTCCAGCGTGACGGCAAGCATCTGTTCTGCGAAGTGCCGATCAGCTTCGTCGACGCAGCGCTGGGTGGCGAGCTGGAAATCCCGACCCTCGACGGTCGCGTCAAACTGAAAATCCCTGAAGGCACGCAGACCGGCAAGCAATTCCGTGTCCGTGGCAAAGGTGTTGCGCCGGTGCGTGGCGGCGGTGCGGGCGACTTGATGTGCCGTGTTGCGGTGGAAACGCCGGTCAACCTGAATCGTCGCCAGCGCGAACTGCTGGAAGAGTTCCGCGGCTCGCTGGCGGACGACAACAGCCATTCGCCGAAAACCACCGGTTGGTTTGACGGTGTGAAGCGCTTCTTCGGCGATCTGTAAGGAGTCGGCATGCGACGTATAGCTGTGATGGGCGCCGCCGGGCGCATGGGCAAGATTCTGGTCGAAGCCGTGCAGCAGCGCGCACCGCTGACCGGGCTGACCGCTGCGGTGGTTCGTCCCGGCAGCACGCTGATCGGCGTCGATGCCGGTGAGTTGGCGTCGCTGGGTCGTATCGGCGTGCCGCTGTCCGGTCATATCGAGGCTGTGGCTGAAGAGTTCGACGTATTGATCGACTTCACGCTGCCGGAAGTGATGCTGAAAAATCTGGCGTTCTGCCGCAAGGCAGGCAAGGCCATGGTCATCGGCACCACTGGGCTGGATGCGGCGCAAAAGCAGTTGCTGGTCGAGGCGGGCAAGGATATTCCGATCGTCTTCGCGGCCAACTTCAGCGTCGGCGTCAATCTGTCGCTGAAGCTGCTCGACATGGCGGCGCGGGTGTTGGGTGATGAGGCCGACATCGAAATCATCGAGGCTCATCACCGTCACAAGATCGATGCGCCGTCGGGTACGGCGTTGCGCATGGGTGAAGTGATTGCCAGTGCGCTGGATCGTGATCTGCAGAAAGTTGCGGTTTACGGTCGCGAGGGTCATACCGGCGCTCGTGAGCGCGAAACCATCGGCTTCGCTACCGTGCGTGGTGGTGATGTGGTGGGTGATCACACCGTGCTGTTTGCCTGCGAAGGTGAGCGTCTGGAGATCACGCACAAGGCGTCGAGCCGCATGACGTTCGCCAAGGGTGCGGTGCGTGCTGCGCTGTGGCTGGATGGTCGCGAGCCGGGTCTGTACGACATGCAAGACGTGCTCGACCTGCGTTGATTGATCGTTTGAATCCGGCGCAAACGCCCTGTTTGCGCTGGTTTTTCTCCGCCTGGCGACGTCCTGTCGCATTCTTCGGCCTTTTAGGCTCTTTAGCGGTGGACCAAAAAAGCCTTTTTCTGTAAGCTACAGCTTTAGTGTGTCCACTAAAAGCGCGCAGAATAATTCAGTGAAGAAGCGGGGTGACGTGTCCATACGTCACTCCGCTTTTTTACAACCTGCGATCGCCCTTTCATGCGTTATTTACGGGAGGTCTTCTTGACTAAGCCAGCCATACTTGCCCTTGCTGATGGCAGCATTTTTCGCGGCGAAGCCATTGGTGCCGACGGTCAAACCGTTGGTGAGGTGGTGTTCAACACCGCAATGACCGGCTATCAGGAAATCCTTACCGATCCTTCCTACGCCCAACAGATCGTTACCCTGACTTACCCGCACATCGGCAACACCGGCACCACGCCGGAAGATGCCGAGTCCGACCGCGTATGGTCCGCTGGCCTGGTCATCCGTGACCTGCCGCTGGTAGCGAGCAACTGGCGTAACACGATGTCTCTGTCCGACTACCTGAAAGCCAACAACGTTGTGGCCATCGCCGGTATCGACACCCGTCGCCTGACCCGCATCCTGCGTGAAAAAGGCGCTCAGAACGGCTGCATCATGGCCGGCGACAACATCTCCGAAGAGGCTGCAATCGCTGCTGCGCAAGGCTTCCCGGGCCTGAAGGGCATGGATCTGGCGAAAGTCGTCAGCACCAAGAAGCAATACGAATGGCGCTCGACTGTCTGGGATCTGAAGACCGACAGCCACGCGACCATCGACGCTTCCGAGCTGCCTTACCACGTGGTTGCCTACGACTACGGCGTCAAGGTCAACATCCTGCGCATGCTGGTCGAGCGCGGCTGCCGTGTCACCGTGGTGCCTGCTCAGACTCCAGCTGCCGACGTACTGGCACTGAAGCCGGACGGCGTGTTCCTGTCCAACGGCCCTGGTGATCCGGAGCCATGCGACTACGCGATCAAGGCGATCAAGGAAGTCCTGGAAACCGAGATTCCGGTGTTCGGCATCTGCCTCGGTCATCAACTGCTGGCTCTGGCCTCAGGCGCCAAGACCCTGAAAATGGGCCATGGCCACCACGGTGCCAACCACCCGGTGCAGGATCTGGACACTGGCGTTGTGATGATCACCAGCCAGAACCACGGTTTCGCGGTGGACGAAGAAACCCTGCCAGCCAACGTTCGTGCGATTCACAAATCGCTGTTCGACGGCACCCTGCAAGGCATCGAGCGCACCGACAAGAGTGCGTTCAGCTTCCAGGGTCACCCTGAAGCGAGCCCGGGCCCGAACGATGTCGCGCCACTGTTCGACCGCTTCATCAACGAGATGGCCAAGCGACGCTAAGCGTTCGCCTTGAGACTGTAGAGAGAAGCCCCTCGAGGGCGGCCCCGACAGCGGTGGCCCCCTCGGGACTTCAGAAATCGATCAAGACGGCTTGCCGACTGACCTGCGGATTTGAGTGACAAACCCATGCCAAAACGTACAGACATTAAAAGCATCCTGATTCTCGGCGCTGGCCCGATCGTTATCGGCCAGGCCTGCGAATTCGACTACTCCGGCGCCCAGGCCTGTAAAGCCCTGCGCGAAGAGGGCTACCGCGTCATCCTGGTGAACTCCAACCCAGCCACCATCATGACCGACCCGGACATGGCTGACGCCACGTACATCGAGCCGATCAAGTGGCAGACCGTTGCCAAGATCATCGAAAAAGAGCGTCCGGATGCGGTGCTGCCAACCATGGGCGGCCAGACCGCTCTGAACTGCGCCCTGGACCTGGAGCGCGAAGGCATTCTGGAGAAGTTCGGCGTAGAAATGATCGGCGCCAACGCCGACACCATCGACAAGGCTGAAGACCGTTCGCGTTTCGACAAGGCGATGAAATCCATCGGCCTGGCGTGCCCGCGCTCCGGTATCGCCCACAGCATGGAAGAAGCCAACGCGGTTCTCGAAACCCTCGGCTTCCCGTGCATCATCCGTCCGTCCTTCACCATGGGCGGCACCGGTGGTGGCATCGCGTACAACCGTGAAGAGTTCGAAGAAATCTGCGCCCGCGGTCTCGACCTGTCGCCGACCAAAGAGCTGCTGATCGACGAATCGCTGATCGGCTGGAAAGAATATGAAATGGAAGTTGTCCGCGACAAAAAGGACAACTGCATCATCGTCTGCTCGATCGAAAACTTCGACCCGATGGGCGTGCACACCGGTGACTCGATCACCGTGGCTCCTGCACAGACCCTGACCGACAAGGAATACCAGATCCTGCGTAATGCCTCCTTGGCGGTGCTGCGCGAGATCGGCGTCGAGACTGGCGGTTCCAACGTTCAATTCGGTATCTGCCCGGACACTGGCCGTATGGTCGTGATCGAAATGAACCCGCGCGTATCGCGTTCCTCGGCGCTGGCTTCGAAAGCCACCGGTTTCCCGATCGCCAAAGTTGCGGCCAAACTTGCTGTGGGCTACACCCTCGACGAACTGTCGAACGACATCACTGGCGGCAAAACCCCGGCGTCCTTCGAACCGTCGATCGACTACGTAGTGACCAAGTTGCCACGCTTCGCCTTCGAGAAATTCGCCAAGGCTGACGCACGTCTGACCACTCAGATGAAGTCGGTCGGTGAAGTCATGGCCATCGGCCGTACCTTCCAGGAATCTCTGCAGAAAGCTCTGCGCGGCCTGGAAGTTGGCGTTTGCGGTCTGGACGAGAAACTCGACCTGAGCAACCCGGAAAGCATGAGCGTGCTCAAGCGTGAACTGACCGTGCCGGGCGCCGAGCGCATCTGGTACGTGGCAGACGCTTTCCGCGCCGGCATGACCGTCGAAGAAATCTTCGCGATGAACATGATCGACCCTTGGTTCCTGGTACAGATCGAAGATCTGATCAAGGACGAAGAGAAGGTCAAGACCCTCGGTCTGTCCGCGATCGACCGCGACGTGATGTACAAGCTCAAGCGCAAAGGCTTCTCCGATCAGCGTCTGGCCAAGCTGCTGGGTGTGACCGAGAAGAACCTGCGGACTCACCGTCATAAGCTGGAAGTGTTCCCGGTCTACAAGCGCGTTGACACCTGCGCCGCCGAGTTCGCCACCGACACCGCTTACCTCTATTCGACTTACGAAGAAGAGTGCGAAGCCGCGCCCTCGGGTCGCGACAAGATCATGATTCTGGGCGGTGGCCCGAACCGTATCGGCCAAGGTATCGAGTTCGACTACTGCTGCGTTCACGCTGCCCTCGCACTGCGCGAAGACGGCTACGAAACCATCATGGTCAACTGCAACCCGGAAACTGTTTCCACTGACTACGACACCTCCGACCGTCTGTACTTCGAATCGGTAACCCTCGAAGACGTGCTGGAAATCTGCCGCGTCGAGAAGCCAAAAGGCGTGATCGTTCAGTACGGCGGCCAGACTCCGCTGAAACTGGCTCGCGCTCTGGAAGCCGCCGGCGTGCCAATCATCGGCACCAGTCCGGACGCGATCGACCGTGCCGAAGACCGTGAGCGTTTCCAGCAAATGGTTGAGCGCCTGAACCTGCGTCAGCCGCCAAACGCCACCGTACGCAGCGAAGACGAAGCAATTCGTGCCGCCAGCAAGATCGGTTATCCGTTGGTCGTACGCCCATCCTATGTACTGGGTGGCCGCGCGATGGAAATCGTTTACGAAGAAGAGGAGCTCAAGCGCTACCTGCGTGATGCGGTGAAAGTGTCCAACGACAGCCCGGTGCTGCTCGACCACTTCCTCAACTGCGCCATCGAAATGGACGTGGACGCGGTCTGCGACGGCAAAGACGTTGTCATCGGCGCAATCATGCAGCACATCGAGCAGGCTGGCGTTCACTCCGGTGACTCCGCGTGCTCGCTGCCGCCTTACTCGCTGCCTGTGCATATCCAGGACGAGATGCGCGAACAGGTCAAGAAAATGGCCCTGGAGCTGGGTGTTGTCGGTCTGATGAACGTACAGTTGGCGCTGCAAGGCGAAGACATCTACGTCATTGAAGTCAACCCGCGCGCTTCGCGTACCGTACCGTTCGTATCGAAGTGCATCGGTGTTTCCCTGGCCATGATCGCTGCCCGCGTGATGGCTGGTAAAACCCTGAAAGAAATTGGCTTCACCAAAGAAATCATCCCGAACTTCTACAGCGTGAAAGAGGCGGTCTTCCCGTTCGCCAAATTCCCTGGCGTTGACCCGATCCTCGGCCCAGAGATGAAGTCGACCGGTGAAGTGATGGGTGTGGGTGACACCTTTGGTGAAGCATTCGCCAAAGCCCAGATGGGCGCCAGCGAAGTGCTGCCGACCGGCGGTACTGCGTTCATCAGCGTACGTGACGACGACAAGCCACTGGTTGCAGGCGTGGCCCGTGATCTGATCAACTTGGGTTTCGAAGTGGTTGCCACCGCCGGGACTGCCAAGCTGATCGAAGCCGCAGGCCTGAAAGTGCGCCGTGTGAACAAGGTGACCGAGGGTCGTCCGCACGTGGTCGACATGATCAAGAATGACGAAGTCACCCTGATCATCAACACCACCGAAGGTCGTCAGTCGATCGCTGATTCGTACTCCATTCGTCGTAATGCCTTGCAGCACAAGATTTACTGCACCACCACCATTGCTGCTGGCGAAGCTATCTGTGAAGCGCTGAAGTTCGGTCCGGAAAAAACCGTGCGCCGCTTGCAGGATCTACACGCAGGATTGAAGGCATGATCAAATACCCAATGACCGTCCAGGGCGCTAAAGCCCTGGAAGAAGAACACACTCACCTGACCAAGGTCGTTCGTCCGAAGCTCAGCCAGGACATCGGTACGGCCCGCGAGTTGGGTGACTTGAAAGAAAACGCCGAATACCATGCCGCGCGCGAACAGCAGGGCATGGTCGAGGCGCGGATTCGTGACATCGAAGGCCGGATTCAGAATCAGGTCATCATTGACGTCACGACCATTCCTCATACTGGCAAGGTGATTTTCGGCACTACCGTCGAAATCGCCAATGTCGAGACTGATGAAAGCGTCACTTACCACATCGTGGGTGAGGATGAGGCTGACTTCAAACTCGGCAAGATTTCCGTCGGCTCGCCTTTGGCCCGTGCCTTGATCGGCAAGGAAGAGGGCGATGTAGTCGCCGTGAAAACGCCAAGTGGCGTGATCGAGTACGAGATTGTCGAAGTCCGTCACATCTGAAAGAAGGCGCCCGCTGCATGCGGGCGCCATGCTTTGGCAGCTGACCCAGATGTTGTGGGTCGGCGGTCTATGGTTGGTTCATCTCGGTTTGCAGCCGGTGCTGGTTCAGATTGAGTTGGCGCCGCTGTTGATCGATGAAATCTCAAGCATGTTTGAAGTGCTGGTGGTGGGATTCGCTGCCGCTTGTGTGGTTTTTCAGGCTTTGGTGCTGATACAGGCCGAGGGCCTTGCCAGTCTATGGCGAGATTTTCGCGGGCAGGTGCTGCTGATGGCGTTGTATGCGTGTGCGATGTTTGTCGCAGTGCGTGTCGGCTGGCCGGATGCGCAGCGCTGGCAGGTGTTCAGTTATCTGGTGCTGGGCTTTTCCGGGCTGGTGCTGGTGATGCAGCCGGTGCCGGGATGGAGTGGCAGGGTGCGCGAAGCACACCCTTGACCCTTTTCATCACTTGAAGCGATGAACGTTCGACAGCTGCTTGTTGACGCTGAAGTTCTTGCGGTAAACCAGTGCCATCTTACCGATGACCTGTACCAGATCCGCTTTGCCGGCCTTGCACAGTTCTGCAATGTGCGCCAGGCGCGATTCGCGATCGAGGATGTTGAGCTTGATTTTGATCAGCTCGTGATCCGCCAAAGCGCGTTCAAGTTCGGCTAGCACACCTTCAGTCAAACCGTTGTCAGCCACCGTCAAAACCGGTTTCAGGTGGTGACCAATGGATTTGTACTGTTTCTTCTGCTCTGGAGTGAGCGGCATAATCTGACCCTTTCGTCTGGATTCTGTAAAATGGCGGCCATTTTACCCGAGGGTTCGTGGATCCGCCCAATTAATCACGACCCTAATCACTGAGGTGCCCAATGGCGCGTTCCAAGACAAGCCTTGGTTGGCTGAAAAGACATGTCAACGATCCCTATGTGAAGCAAGCGCAGAAGGATGGCTACCGCTCGCGTGCGAGTTACAAGCTTCTGGAAGTCCAGGAGAAATACAAACTGATCCGTCCGGGCATGAGCGTTGTCGACCTGGGCGCCGCGCCCGGCGGCTGGTCGCAGGTCACCAGTCGTCTGATCGGCGGTCAGGGGCGCTTGATCGCTTCGGATATTCTGGAGATGGACAGCATCCCTGACGTGACCTTCATCCAGGGTGACTTCACTGAAGACGCGGTGCTCGCTCAGATCCTGGAGGCTGTGGGTAATTCGCAGGTGGACCTTGTGATTTCCGATATGGCCCCCAATATGAGTGGTACGCCTGAAGTGGATATGCCGAAAGCCATGTTCCTTTGCGAGCTGGCACTTGATTTGGCGGAGCGTATCCTCAAGCCGGGTGGTAATTTTGTGATCAAGATTTTTCAGGGTGAAGGGTTTGATGTTTACCTGAAGGACGCTCGCAAGAAGTTCGACAAGATCCAGATGATCAAGCCGGACTCCTCTCGTGGCTCCTCCCGCGAGCAATACATGCTGGCTTGGGGCTACCGCGGTCGTAGTGAATAAAACGAGTTTTTTTGGCAGGGTGATAGGTTTTTAGTATTTCGCCCGGCCAGCATTAACGAATATTGTGTAGAAAGTGTTTCACAAAGGGTTACAGACGGCGCCTGCCAGAGCTGTAGGTAATGTAGTAAGTTAGGCCGGTGAATATCATGCGAAGCGCGCGCCAGTAGCGGAGCTTGCTTCAGAGGGTAGTTAATTGAACGATATGGCAAAGAATCTGATCCTGTGGTTGATCATCGCGGCTGTCCTGGTGACGGTGATGAACAACTTCTCCAGCCCTAACGAGCCGCAGACCCTCAACTATTCCGACTTCATCCAGCAGGTCAAGGATGGCAAGGTCGAGCGCGTAGCCGTTGATGGCTATGTGATTACCGGTAAGCGTAACGACGGCGACAGCTTCAAGACCATTCGTCCGGCAATCCAGGACAATGGCCTGATCGGCGATCTGGTCGACAACCACGTTGTGGTCGAAGGCAAGCAGCCTGAGCAGCAAAGCATCTGGACCCAGCTTCTGGTGGCCAGCTTCCCGATCCTGGTGATCATCGCAGTGTTCATGTTCTTCATGCGCCAGATGCAGGGTGGTGCAGGCGGCAAGGGCGGGCCGATGAGCTTTGGCAAGAGCAAGGCGCGCCTGCTCTCCGAAGATCAGGTGAAAACCACATTGGCTGACGTTGCCGGTTGCGACGAAGCCAAGGAAGAGGTCGGCGAGCTGGTTGAATTCCTCCGTGATCCGGGCAAGTTCCAGCGTCTGGGCGGTCGTATTCCACGCGGCGTACTGATGGTCGGTCCTCCGGGTACCGGTAAAACCTTGCTCGCCAAGGCAATTGCCGGCGAAGCAAAAGTGCCGTTCTTCACCATTTCCGGTTCCGATTTCGTCGAAATGTTCGTCGGCGTGGGTGCTAGCCGTGTTCGTGACATGTTCGAGCAGGCGAAGAAGCACGCGCCTTGCATCATCTTCATCGACGAAATCGACGCCGTCGGTCGCCACCGTGGCGCCGGCATGGGTGGCGGTCACGACGAGCGTGAGCAGACCCTCAACCAGTTGCTGGTTGAGATGGACGGCTTCGAGATGAATGACGGCATCATTGTTATCGCTGCAACCAACCGTCCTGACGTACTCGACCCTGCGCTGTTGCGTCCGGGCCGTTTCGACCGTCAGGTTGTGGTGGGGCTGCCGGATATCCGTGGTCGCGAGCAGATTCTCAAGGTTCACATGCGCAAAGTGCCAATGGGTGACGACGTTGCTCCGGCCGTGATCGCGCGTGGTACTCCGGGTTTCTCCGGTGCTGACCTGGCTAACTTGGTCAACGAAGCGTCGCTGTTCGCTGCACGCAGCGGCAAGCGCATCGTTGAAATGAAAGAATTCGAACTGGCGAAAGACAAGATCATGATGGGCGCCGAGCGCAAATCGATGGTCATGTCCGAGAAGGAAAAGCAGAACACTGCTTATCACGAAGCTGGCCACGCCATCGTGGGTCGCGTCGTGCCTGAGCATGATCCGGTTTACAAAGTGTCGATCATCCCGCGCGGTCGTGCTTTGGGTGTGACCATGTTCCTGCCGGAAGAAGATCGCTACAGCTTGTCCAAGCGCGCTCTGATCAGTCAGATCTGCTCGCTGTACGGCGGTCGTATCGCTGAAGAAATGACCCTGGGTTTCGACGGTGTGACCACCGGTGCTTCCAACGACATCATGCGTGCCAGTCAGATTGCACGGAACATGGTGACCAAGTGGGGCCTGTCGGAAAAACTCGGTCCATTGATGTACGCCGAAGAAGAGGGTGAAGTATTCCTCGGTCGTGGCGGTGGTGGTCAGGCTGCCAGCTTCTCGGGTGAGACAGCCAAGCTGATCGACTCCGAAGTACGCAGCATCATTGACCAGTGTTATGGCACCGCCAAGCAGATCCTTACGGATAACCGCGACAAGCTCGATGCAATGGCTGACGCCCTGATGAAGTACGAGACGATCGATGCCGAGCAGATCGACGACATCATGGCCGGTCGTACGCCTCGCGAACCGCGCGATTGGTCGGGTGGCACTGGTACGCCACCGCCACCTGTGGTTCAGGACGAGCGTCCGCAAACACCGATTGGCGGTCCGGCTGCTGACGTTTAAGGTTTGAAATGACTTCTGTTCAGTCCCTGACCCGGTTGCCTTGCGGCAACCGGGTTCTTGATTTGGCCCAGACGCATGTCATGGGCATTCTCAATGTCACTCCCGATTCCTTCTCTGATGGCGGCAAATACAGCCAGCTCGATGCGGCGTTGCGCCATGCCGAAGCCATGGTTGCGGCCGGTGCCACGCTGATTGATGTGGGTGGCGAGTCGACCCGGCCTGGCGCGCGGGCGGTATCGCCGCTCGAAGAGCTGGAGCGCGTTGCGCCCATCGTCGAGCTGATCAATCGCGAGCTCGACGTCATTATCTCGGTTGATACTTCGACGCCTGCCGTGATGCGCGAAACCGCGCGGCTGGGCGCTGGTTTGATCAATGATGTGCGGTCGTTGCAGCGTGATGGTGCGCTGGATGCGGCGGCGGCTACAGGTTTGCCGGTTTGCCTGATGCATATGCTGGGTGAGCCCGGCGACATGCAGGACAATCCGCAGTATGAGGATGTCACCCGGGAAGTGGGCGAGTTTCTCGCAGAGCGGATGTCGGCGTGTGCACTGGCGGGTATTCCTGCTGAGCGCATCATTCTCGACCCCGGTTTCGGCTTCGCCAAAACCCTGCAGCACAATCTCAGCTTGTTCAAGCATATGGAAGCCCTGCATGCGTTCGGTCGACCTTTGCTGGTCGGCGTTTCGCGAAAAAGTATGATCGGGCATGCCCTGAATCGCCCGGTTGGCGAGCGCCTTTTCGGTGGCCTGGCCCTGGCAGCGCTGGCATCTGTCAAAGGCGCGCGTATATTGCGCGTCCATGATGTTGCGCAGACGGTAGACGTGGTGCGAATGATCGCGGCCGTGGAATCAGCCGAATAAGAATGATGGAGCACTTATGAGCAAAAAATACTTTGGTACCGACGGCATTCGTGGTCGCGTCGGTGTATACCCGATTACTCCTGACTTCATGCTCAAGCTCGGTTGGGCCGCAGGCATGGCGTTTCGCAAGATGGGCGCCTGCAAGGTGCTTGTCGGCAAGGACACGCGAATTTCCGGCTACATGTTCGAGTCTGCACTTGAGGCGGGGCTGACCTCGGCGGGTGCCGATGTGATGTTGCTGGGGCCGATGCCGACGCCGGCCATTGCCTATCTGTCGCGAACTTTCCAGGCGGAAGCAGGGATCGTTATCAGTGCTTCACACAATCCGCACGACGATAACGGCATCAAATTCTTCTCCGGCAAAGGTACCAAGTTGCCGGATGAGCTGGAACTGATGATCGAAGAGTTGCTGGATGCGCCGATGACGGTGGTTGAGTCGAGCAAAATCGGCAAAGTGTCGCGCATCAACGATGCCTCGGGTCGCTACATCGAGTTCTGCAAGAGCAGCGTGCCAACCGGCACCAGCTTTTCCGGGCTCAAGATCGTTATCGATTGCGCGCATGGTGCAACCTACAAGGTGGCGCCAAGCGTCTTCCGGGAGTTGGGCGCAGAAGTTGTCGTCTTGTCTGCCCAGCCCAATGGGCTGAACATCAACGATAACTGCGGCTCGACCCACATGGGCCAGTTGCAGGCGGCTGTACTCGCAGAGCACGCTGATCTGGGGATCGCCTTTGACGGCGATGGCGATCGGGTTCTCATGGTCGATCACACTGGCGCCATTGTTGATGGAGACGAGTTGTTGTTCATCATCGCTCGCGATCTGCATGAGCGCGGTAAGCTGCAGGGCGGCGTGGTTGGCACCCTGATGAGTAACCTCGGCCTGGAGTTGGCGCTGGCGGATCTTTCGATTCCGTTCATTCGTGCCAACGTCGGCGACCGTTATGTGATCGCGGAGTTGCTTGAGCGTAATTGGCTGGTCGGCGGTGAGAATTCGGGGCATATCGTTTGCTTCAACCACACCACTACCGGTGATGCGATCATCGCCGCGTTGCAGGTGTTGATGGCGCTGAAGACTCGCAATGAAGGTTTGGCGCAATCGCGTCAGGCGCTGCGCAAGTGCCCTCAGGTGCTGATCAACGTACGTTTTGCTGGTGGCAATAGCCCGCTGGAGCATCCGGCTGTCAAGGAAGCCAGTGCGCGAGTCACTCAGGCAATGGCGGGTCGCGGTCGTGTTCTTTTGCGCAAGTCCGGCACAGAGCCTCTGGTGCGTGTAATGGTCGAAGGCGAGGACGAAGCGCAGGTTCGCGGCTATGCCGAAGAACTGGCAAAACTGGTAACTGAAGTTTCTGCCTGATACGGCTTGCAAGGCATGATTGTGTTGGGTAACATCTGCGCCCACTTTGACCGACGAGGTACAGCATGCGTCGCCCTATGGTAGCTGGTAACTGGAAGATGCACGGTACCCGCGCCAGCGTCGCTGAGCTGATCAACGGCCTTCGTCATCTGGCCTTGCCAAGCGGTGTTGATGTCGCGGTATTCCCGCCTTGCTTGTATATCAACCAAGTGGTTGATGGCTTGAAAGGTAAATCGATTTCGGTCGGTGCGCAGAATTCTGCGGTGGAATCCATGCAAGGTGCATTGACCGGTGAGATTGCACCGAGTCAGTTGGTGGATGCAGGTTGTTCCCTTGTGCTTGTCGGGCACTCCGAACGCCGCCAGATTATGGGTGAGCGAGACGGGATGCTGAATCGCAAGTTCGCAGCTGCACAGGCATGTGGCTTGATTCCGGTGTTGTGTGTAGGGGAAACCCTTGAACAGCGCGAAGCTGGAAAAACTCTTGAGGTTGTCGGGCGTCAGCTGGGCAGCATCATCGAGGAGCTGGGTGTAGGTGCTTTTGCCAAGGCAGTCATCGCTTACGAGCCGGTCTGGGCTATTGGTACCGGACTGACTGCAACGCCGCAGCAAGCTCAGGATGTGCATAAAGCCATTCGCGAGCAGCTGGCGGCAGAGAATTCTGAAGTCGCACGAGGTGTGCGGCTTCTATACGGCGGCAGCGTGAAGGCGGCCAATGCGGTCGAACTGTTCGGCATGCCGGATATCGATGGGGGGCTCATTGGTGGAGCTTCCCTGAATGCAGATGAGTTCGGTGCGATCTGTCGCGCCGCGGGAAACTGAAAAAATGCTGGAAACAGTCGTAGTCGTTTTTCATCTGCTGGGTGCATTGGGCGTAGTTGCTCTGGTTTTGCTGCAGCAGGGTAAGGGTGCGGACGCTGGCGCGTCTTTCGGAGCAGGTGCTTCAAATACTGTGTTCGGAAGCCAAGGTTCCTCTACCTTTCTTAGTAAGTTTACTGCTATACTTGCCGCCGGTTTCTTCATAACCAGCTTGGGGTTAGGTTACTTTGCTAAAGAGAAGGCTCACCAGCTGACTCAAGCAGGTCTCCCAAACCCAGCAGTGTTGGAAGTACCTAAGCAACAACAACCGGCTTCTGATGATGTCCCGGTGCTTCAAGAGCAAAAGTCGGCTACTCCAGCGACTGACGTACCTCCAGCTCAAGAGCAGAAGTAAGAAGGGTTTCAAACGTAGTTTTGCCGAGGTGGTGGAATTGGTAGACACGCAACCTTGAGGTGGTTGTGCCCATAGGGTGTAGGGGTTCGAGTCCCCTTCTCGGTACCAATTAGTCAGGAGAGCCCGCTGTTGCGGGCTTTCTTGCAGGTGGAAGGTTACATTGACCCTATAAGGGATCGGTCGTATACTTCCGCCCCAGCTTTGTCGCGGGGTGGAGCAGTCTGGTAGCTCGTCGGGCTCATAACCCGAAGGTCGTCGGTTCAAATCCGGCCCCCGCAACCAGTTTAAGGAGCCCCTTTTAAGGGGCTTTTTGTTAGCTGGACACTTTCAACGCCGCTGTTCGACGGCGTTTCAAGGATGGGCGTTTCGCCCATTTTTTTATTTTGCAAAGCATGCACATATCATGCACTAGGGGGTTCAGGTGTCGAGCAAGCTAGAAGAGTTGCAGGCCTTGCTGGCCCCGGTGGTCGTGGCCCTGGGCTATGAATGCTGGGGTATCGAGTTTTCGGCTCAGGGTCGTCACTCGATGTTGCGCGTTTATATCGATAAAGAGGGTGGCGTGCTGGTGGACGATTGCGCCATTGTCAGCCGTCAGATCAGTGGTGTCCTGGATGTTGAAGATCCAATCACCGTTGAATACACCCTTGAAGTTTCCTCGCCTGGCATGGAGCGCCCACTGTTCACTATTGAGCAGTTCGCCCAGTTTGTCGGTGAACAAGTGAAGATCAAGCTGCGCTCGCCTTTCGAAGGTCGACGCAACTTTCAGGGCCTTCTGCGCGGTGTAGAAGAACAGGATGTCGTGGTGCAGGTAGACGACCATGAATTCCTGTTGCCGATCGATATGATCGACAAGGCCAACATTATTCCCAGTTTTGACTGAGACGCGGATCCCGCGGATCCAATGGCTTGCGAAAGGCGAGGCGTACGATGAGCAAAGAAGTACTGCTGGTTGTTGAGTCGGTATCCAATGAAAAGGGCGTACCGGCAAGCGTAATTTTTGAAGCGCTGGAGCTGGCTTTGGCCACTGCTACCAAAAAGCGTTTTGAAGACGAAGTTGACCTGCGTGTGGAAATTAACCGCCACACCGGGGCATACGAAACTTTCCGTCGCTGGACGGTCGTTGAAGAGAATGATCTCGACGATCCGGCCATCGAAACCTGGCCGAGCAAGGTTGCCGAAACGCATCCGGGTGCCAACGTTGGCGACGTCGTTGAAGAAAAGATCGAATCCATCGAGTTCGGCCGCATTGCTGCACAGACTGCCAAGCAGGTCATCGTGCAGAAAGTGCGTGAAGCCGAGCGCGCTCAAGTGGTCGATGCTTATCGCGAGCGCCTGGGAGAAATTATCTCCGGCACCGTGAAAAAGGTCACCCGCGACAACGTGATCGTCGATCTGGGTAACAACGCTGAAGCGTTGCTGGCCCGTGAAGACATCATTTCTCGCGAAACTTTCCGTGTTGGCGTGCGTTTGCGTGCGCTGCTCAAGGAAATCCGCACCGAGAACCGCGGCCCGCAGCTGATCCTGTCGCGTACCGCGCCGGAAATGCTGATCGAGCTGTTCCGCATCGAAGTGCCGGAAATTGCTGAAGGCCTGATCGAAGTCATGGCTGCGTCCCGCGATCCGGGTTCGCGTGCCAAGATCGCCGTCCGCTCCAAGGACAAGCGCATTGACCCACAAGGTGCTTGCATCGGTATGCGCGGTTCGCGCGTCCAGGCAGTGTCGGGTGAGTTGGGCGGTGAGCGTGTTGATATCGTTCTTTGGGACGACAACCCGGCTCAGTTCGTAATCAACGCCATGTCCCCGGCCGAGGTTGCGGCAATTATCGTTGACGAAGATGCCCATGCAATGGACATCGCCGTTGGCGCAGACAATCTGGCTCAGGCCATCGGTCGCGGTGGTCAGAACGTGCGTCTGGCTAGCCAGTTGACTGGCTGGACCCTGAACGTGATGACCGAATCGGACATCCAGGCTAAGCAGCAAGCAGAAACCGGCGACATCCTGCGCAACTTCATCGACGAGCTGGAAGTCGACGAAGACCTGGCGCAGGTGCTGGTAGATGAAGGCTTCACCAGCCTGGAAGAGATTGCCTACGTACCGTTGGAAGAAATGCTCAACATCGACGGCTTTGACGAAGATACCGTCAACGAGCTTCGCGCTCGTGCCAAGGATCGTTTGTTGACCAAAGCCATCGCTACTGAGGAAAAGCTGGCAGACGCCCATCCGGCCGAAGACCTGCTCTCGCTTGAGGGTATGGACAAGGATTTGGCGATGGAACTGGCGGTGCGCGGCGTAATTACCCGCGAAGACCTGGCCGAGCAGTCTATTGACGACCTGCTCGACATCGACGGCATTGACGATGATCGTGCCGGCAAGTTGATCATGGCCGCCCGAGCCCACTGGTTCGAGTAATTAGGCGCGGCCTGAGGAGAGAAGTGCATGACGCAAGTCACGGTGAAACAACTGGCCGATGAGGTCAAAACACCGGTAGAGCGCCTGTTGCAGCAGATGCGTGAGGCAGGTCTGCCGCACACCGCCGCCGAAGAAAATGTGACTGACAGTGAGAAGCAGTCCCTGCTGACTCACTTGAAAAGCAGCCACAAGGCGAAAGTGGAAGAACCACGCAAGATCACGCTGCAGCGTAAAACCACCAGCACCCTGCGTGTTGCTGGCAGCAAGAGCATCAGCGTTGAAGTCCGCAAAAAGAAAGTTTTCGTACAGCGCAGCCCGGAAGAAATCGAAGCCGAGCGCAAGCGTGAACTGGATGAGCGTCGCGCAGTAGAAAATGCTGCCCGTCAGAAGGCTGAAGAAGAAGCCAAGCAACGCGCCGAAGTAGAAGCGCGTAACCAGCCTGCTGCTGCGCAGAACGCTAACAGCGCTGCCGTTGCAGCGCCGGTTGCCGCTGCAGAACCTGTACGCGAAAGCGCACCGGTCGCTGCCGCTGCTCCAGCTCCGTCTGCTGAAGTTCGCAACAAGCAGAACGAACAGCGCCGTCCGGACAAGCCACGTGCCGACGATAACAATCGTCGCAGCGGTGGCGGTGATGGCGAGCGCAAAAACGCTCCGCATCGCGCCTCGGTCAAAGAAAAAGCGCCGGCTCCACGTGTGGCGCCACGCACTACCGACGAAGAAAGCGATGGCTTCCGTCGTGGTGGTCGCGGCAAGGCCAAGCTGAAGAAGCGCAACGCTCACGGTTTCCAGAGCCCAACCGGCCCTGTCGTGCGTGATGTGCAGATCGGCGAGACCATCACTGTTGGCGATCTCGCCAATCAGATGTCGGTCAAGGCTGCTGAAATCATCAAGTTCATGTTCAAACTGGGTACTCCAGCGACCATCAACCAGGTGCTTGATCAGGAAACTGCTCAACTGGTAGCCGAAGAACTGGGCCACAAAGTGACCCTGGTCAGCGACACCGCCCTGGAAGATTCCCTGGCCGAGTCCCTGAAGTTTGAAGGTGAGTCGTTCTCCCGTGCACCAGTCGTGACCGTAATGGGCCACGTTGACCACGGTAAAACGTCCCTGCTCGACTACATCCGTCGTGCCAAGGTAGCTGCTGGCGAAGCCGGTGGTATCACCCAGCACATCGGTGCATACCACGTTGAAACCGAACGCGGCATGGTCACCTTCCTCGACACCCCGGGTCACGCTGCGTTTACCGCAATGCGTGCTCGTGGTGCCAAGGCGACTGACATCGTGATCCTGGTAGTTGCAGCGGACGACGGCGTGATGCCGCAGACCATTGAAGCTGTTCAGCACGCGGTAGCGGCTGGCGTTCCACTGGTTGTAGCGGTGAACAAAATCGACAAGCCGGGCGCCGATCTCGATCGCATCCGTAGCGAACTGTCGGTTCACGGCGTGACGTCTGAAGAGTGGGGCGGTGATACGCCGTTCGTACCGGTTTCGGCGAAAGTCGGTACTGGCGTGGACGAGCTGCTGGAAGCCGTTCTGCTGCAAGCTGAAGTTCTCGAACTGAAGGCAACTCCATCGGCTCCTGGCCGTGGTGTTGTGGTTGAATCGCGTCTCGACAAAGGTCGTGGCCCGGTTGCAACCGTTCTGGTTCAAGACGGTACCCTGCGCCAAGGTGACATGGTCCTGGTCGGTTCGAACTATGGTCGTGTTCGCGCCATGCTCGACGAGAACGGCAAGCCAATCAAAGAAGCCGGTCCTTCCATCCCCGTCGAGATCCTCGGCCTGGACGGTACCCCGGACGCTGGCGACGAGATGAGCGTAGTTGCTGACGAGAAGAAGGCCCGTGAAGTGGCTCTGTTCCGTCAAGGCAAGTTCCGCGAAGTCAAACTGGCTCGCGCTCACGCCGGCAAGCTGGAAAATATCTTCGAAAACATGGGTCAGGCCGAGAAGAAGACGCTCAACATCGTCCTCAAATCCGACGTCCGTGGTTCGCTGGAAGCGTTGAACGGTGCCTTGAATGGCCTGGGCAACGACGAAGTACAAGTGCGCGTAGTCGGCGGCGGTGTCGGTGGTATCACCGAGTCCGACGCTAACCTGGCACTGGCTTCCAACGCTGTACTGTTCGGCTTCAACGTGCGTGCCGATGCTGGCGCACGCAAGATCGTCGAGCAGGAAGGTCTGGATATGCGTTACTACAACGTGATCTACGACATCATCGAAGACGTCAAGAAAGCCCTGACCGGCATGCTCGGCAGCGATGTTCGCGAGAACATCCTGGGTGTGGCCGAAGTGCGTGACGTGTTCCGTTCGCCGAAGTTTGGCGCGATCGCTGGTTGCATGGTGATCGAAGGTGTTGTGCACCGTAACCGTCCGATCCGTGTACTGCGTGAAGACATCGTTATCTTCGAAGGCGAGCTGGAATCCCTGCGCCGCTTCAAGGATGACGCTTCCGAAGTACGTGCCGGCATGGAATGCGGTATCGGCGTGAAGAGCTACAACGACGTCAAAGTCGGCGACAAGATCGAAGTCTTCGAGAAGGTTCAGGTTGCTCGCAGCCTCTAACTCGCGCACTTCAGGAGCCGTGATGGTCGGCCGCACTCAAGGGTGTGGCGCATCACCCGGACTCTAAACGCAACGCCCGGTCTGGCTTTTGTCAGGCCGGGCGTTTGCCGCTTTCAGACCTGGCGGGTTTCACCGCCTGGCAGTAACAGGTAACAAAATCATGGCAAAAGAATACAGCCGTACCCAACGTATCGGCGATCAGATGCAGCGCGAGCTGGCCCAACTGATCCGTCGTGAAGTCAAAGATCCACGTGTGGGTCTGGTCACCATTACCGCTGTGGAAGTCAGCCGTGACGTCGGTCACGCAAAGATTTTCATCACCGTGATGGGGCAGGACAACGCTGAAGACATCGCGCAAAGCATCAAGGTGCTCAATTCCGCCGCAGGTTTCCTGCGTATGCAACTGGCCCGCGAAATGAAGCTGCGCAGCGTGCCGCAACTGCACTTCCACTACGACGAATCCGTCGTTCGTGGTGCGCATTTGTCGGCGCTGATCGAGCGTGCGGTGGCTGAAGACAATCAGCATCCGGTCGCTGCTGAACCTGAAGACACCAAGGAGTAATTCGGTGGCTCAGGTCAAACGTATCCGTCGTAACGTCAGCGGCATCATCCTGCTCGACAAGCCGCTGGGGTTCACCTCCAACGCCGCGTTGCAGAAGGTTCGCTGGTTGCTCAACGCCGAGAAGGCCGGTCACACCGGCAGCCTCGATCCGCTGGCCACTGGCGTCTTGCCGCTGTGCTTTGGCGAGGCGACCAAGTTCTCGCAATACCTGCTCGATTCCGACAAGGCTTATGAAACCCTCGCGCAACTGGGAAAGACCACCACCACGGCGGATGCCGAAGGTGAGGTTTTGCAGGAGCGCCCGGTGACCGTTGGTCGCGCCGATGTCGAAGCGGCATTGCCGAAATTTCGTGGGCAAATCAGTCAGATACCGCCGATGTACTCGGCACTCAAGCGTGATGGCCAGCCGCTGTACAAGTTGGCTCGTGCAGGCGAAGTAGTGGAGCGTGAACCGCGTTCTGTTACTATTGCGCGCTTGGAATTACTGGCCTTCGAAGGTGATACTGCGCGCCTTGCGGTGGATTGCAGCAAAGGCACCTATATTCGCACCCTGGTGGAGGATATCGGTGAGCAACTCGGTTGTGGTGCGTACGTCGCTGAATTGCGCCGTACCCAGGCCGGGCCTTTCACCCTGGCGCAGACCGTGACCCTCGAAGAGCTTGAAGCGGTACATGCCGAAGGCGGCAACGAAGCGGTGGATCGCTTCCTGATGCCATCGGACAGCGGCCTGCAGGATTGGCCGTTGCTGCACTTCTCCGAAGCGAGCGCGTTCTACTGGCTCAACGGCCAGCCGGTACGTGCCCCGGATGCTCCGAAGTTCGGCATGGTGCGGGTACAGGATCACAATGGTCGCTTCATCGGTATCGGTGAAGTGAGCGAAGACGGGCGCATCGCGCCACGTCGTTTGATTCGGTCAGAATGACCGGAACCGGCCTGTGTCACAGCAGGTCGGCGAGTGTGGCTGTTAACAGGCACGGTCACGACTCATTTATAGATACAGGGATTTGTCCCTGGCCTGTTGAAGCTGTTTCCCTGAAACAGTTTCCTGATAAAAGGATTGCCTCATGGCTCTCGACGTTCAAGAAAAAGCTCAAATCGTTGCTGACTACCAGCAAGCTGTTGGTGACACTGGTTCGCCAGAGGTGCAAGTTGCACTGCTGACCCACAACATCAACAAGCTGCAAGGTCACTTCAAGGCCAACGGTAAAGATCACCACTCCCGTCGTGGTCTGATCCGCATGGTAAACCAGCGTCGCAAGCTGCTGGACTACCTGAAAGGCAAGGATCTGGGTCGTTATCAGACTCTGATCGGTCGCCTGGGTCTGCGTCGCTAATCAGCGATTGCGCTATGAGGTTGGTTGTCTGTCGGACGTCTGCGGTTTACCGCCGGCGGCTTGCAGGCTCCCAGCCTCAAGTTTTATCTGGATACACGTTTTACCCTGGACAGGCGTTGGGCCGATTCCCGACATTGCCCAAGAATTCGCAAGAAACCAGTTCCCCCAAGAGCCACAAAGAAGGTAGGACACCGTGAACCCGGTAATCAAAAAATTCCAGTTCGGTCAATCGACCGTTACCCTCGAGACTGGCCGTATCGCCCGTCAGGCCTCCGGCGCAGTATTGGTCACCGTTGACGACGACGTCAGCGTATTGGTGACTGTAGTCGGTGCAAAACAAGCTGATCCAGGCAAGGGCTTCTTCCCTCTGTCGGTTCACTACCAGGAAAAGACTTACGCTGCCGGTAAGATCCCTGGCGGTTTCTTCAAGCGTGAAGGCCGTCCTTCCGAGAAAGAAACCCTGACTTCCCGACTGATCGACCGTCCGATCCGTCCGCTGTTCCCAGAAGGCTTCATGAACGAAGTGCAGGTTGTCTGCACCGTCGTTTCCACCAGCAAGAAGACCGATCCGGACATCGCTGCGATGATCGGTACCTCGGCTGCCCTGGCTATCTCGGGCATCCCGTTTGACGG
Source organism: Pseudomonas sp. SM4 (assembly GCF_051913165.1). NCBI lineage: Bacteria > Pseudomonadati > Pseudomonadota > Gammaproteobacteria > Pseudomonadales > Pseudomonadaceae > Pseudomonas > Pseudomonas sp. SM4. The sequence goes on from NZ_JBODOE010000001.1 coordinate 108,132, forward strand.
CCCGATCGGCGCTGCTCGCGTTGCTTTCCACGAAAGCACCGGCTACCTGCTGAACCCGACTTACGAGCAACAAGCTGCTTCGAGCCTGGACATGGTCGTTGCCGGTACTTCCGACGCCGTCCTGATGGTTGAATCGGAAGCCAAAGAGCTGACCGAAGACCAGATGCTGGGCGCGGTACTGTTTGCTCACGACGAGTTCCAGGTGGTGATCAACGCCGTCAAAGAACTGGCCGCTGAAGCTGCCAAGCCAACCTGGAACTGGGCTCCTGCTCCAGAAGCCACCGAACTGCTGGGCGCTATCCGTGCCGAGTTCGGCGACGCGATCTCCCAGGCTTACACCATCACCATCAAGGCCGACCGTTACGCTCGCCTGGGTGAGCTGAAGGATCAGGTGGTTGCCAAGCTGTCCGGTGAAGAAGGCCAGCCTTCGTCCAGCGAAGTCAAAGCTGCTTTCGGCGAAATCGAATACCGCACCGTTCGCGAAAACATCGTAAACGGCAAGCCACGTATCGACGGTCGCGACACCAAAACCGTACGTCCGCTGAACATCGAAGTCGGCGTTCTGCCGAAGACTCACGGTTCGGCGCTGTTCACCCGTGGTGAAACCCAGGCTCTGGTAGTCGCGACTCTGGGCACTGCCCGTGACGCACAGCTGCTGGACACCCTGGAAGGCGAGAAAAAAGACCCGTTCATGCTGCACTACAACTTCCCTCCGTTCTCGGTGGGCGAGTGTGGTCGCATGGGTGGCGCTGGTCGTCGTGAAATCGGCCACGGCCGTCTGGCCCGTCGTTCGGTTTCGGCCATGCTGCCAGCCGCTGACGTGTTCCCGTACACCATCCGTGTGGTTTCGGAAATCACCGAATCCAACGGTTCGAGCTCGATGGCTTCCGTTTGCGGCGCTTCCCTGGCCTTGATGGACGCTGGCGTGCCGATGAAGGCGCCGGTTGCCGGTATCGCCATGGGTCTGGTTAAAGAAGGCGAGAAATTCGCCGTCCTGACCGACATCCTCGGTGACGAAGACCACCTGGGCGACATGGACTTCAAAGTAGCCGGTACCGCCAAAGGCGTTACTGCGCTGCAGATGGACATCAAGATCAAAGGCATCACCGAAGAAATCATGGAGATCGCTCTGGGCCAAGCCCTGGAAGCGCGCCTGAACATCCTCGGTCAGATGAACCAGATCATCGGCCAGTCGCGTACCGAACTGTCGGCCAACGCTCCGACCATGATCGCGATGAAAATCGACACCGACAAGATCCGTGACGTTATCGGTAAAGGTGGCGCGACCATCCGTGCGATCTGCGAAGAAACCAAGGCTTCGATCGACATCGAAGACGACGGTTCGATCAAGATCTTCGGCGAAACCAAGGAAGCTGCTGAAGCTGCACGTCAGCGCGTTCTGGGCATCACCGCTGAAGCCGAGATCGGCAAGATCTACGTGGGCAAGGTTGAGCGCATCGTCGACTTCGGCGCATTCGTCAACATCCTGCCGGGCAAGGACGGTCTGGTGCACATCTCGATGCTGAGCGACGCTCGCGTAGAGAAAGTGACCGATATCCTGAAAGAAGGCCAGGAAGTGGAAGTGCTGGTACTGGACGTGGACAACCGCGGCCGTATCAAGCTGTCCATCAAAGACGTGGCAGCTGCAAAGGCTTCGGGCGTTTAATTACCCCAAGGCGTTAGCGCAATGAAAATGCCCCGCCGTGAAAACGGCGGGGCATTTTTTTTGTCTGGCATAAAGCAATTGTGGCGAGGGGATTTATCCCCGTTCGGCTGCGCAGCAGTCGTAAAACCAGACACTGCGGACTGCCTGAAACACCGAGGTGTTGGATTCACGGCCGCTGCGCTGCCGAACGGGGATAAATCCCCTCGCCACAAATGGGAGTTTCAAGAGATAACCATCAGGCAACCCACAAATTTGCCGCAGCACACGACCGGTGCTAGGTTTAGCCCACCGCCCGTGTAGCTCAGCCGGTAGAGCAGCGCACTCGTAACGCGAAGGTCGCAGGTTCGATTCCTGTCTCGGGCACCAACCTCTTTATTTCACCTTGCGGCTCAGGTCCTCGACGGTACGTTTGAGCTGATCCATGGCCCGATCCTGATCATTGATCTTCTGTTTCAGATTGGAAATCTCGCTGCTGCTCGAGCTTGAGCTCGAACCGCTGTTGCGCTTGAGGTCTTCGACCTGACGACCGAGCGTGTCCAGCTCACGATCCTGTTCCTTGATCTTGTTCTTCAGGTCATCGATGTCCCTGCTGCTGGAGTTTGAGCTCGAACCGCCGCTGCGCTTGAGGTCTTCGATCTGGCGCGATTGCTCGCTGATCGTGTCACGCATTTTTTTCAGTTCATCGATGCTGATATCGCTTCTGATCACTACGTCTTTGCCGTAATCGTTGTGAATCAGCGAAACCTTGTCGCCGTAGGACGGGCTGCTGGAGCTCAGCTCAACCGCCATCGCGCTGGCGGGAAGCGCCAGAACGGCAAGCAGCGTGGTAGCGGACACAACAGAAGAGATTTTTGAAAAGCTGCGCATCACTGGTTTTCCTTGTGAACAGCGAAGATGAGTGCCGAACTGGCACATCGCTATGACTGGAAAAGTGCATTTATGTTCCGCAGGTCAACTTTTTGTGCGAGAGATGTAAAGAGCCGTGTAATTCGTCATGCAAACGTCCTATATTCGGTGCCTGCATGAGCATCGCTTAGCAGTTTTCAGATGATCCCGAATGGTTCCGAAGGCCGGACAAATCCGCGTCAGAGAGATCCTTGATGATCCAGATCCATCCTCCATTCTTACGATCAACGAGAACGCCATGACCGAACTAACTCAAGAGCAACGTCACGAACAAGCGCTGGAAAAGTACATTCTGGACGTACCGGACCTGAAGGACGAGATCAAGGACCTGAGTCCTGATGATCAAAAAGATCAGATTCAGTGGGCCTTCGAAGACGAAGCCGAAGCTCAGGGCCTGCAGCCGTGGGAGCTGACGCTCAAGTACACGAGCACGCCGGAGGAGTTCGAGGCGCAGCGCCTCGTGCTGCACAAAGAGGCGGCCGAAGTACTGGGTGTCGAGTGGGATGAGTACTGCGAGATGAACAATCTGGTGGTCTGAAACAAAAACGCCAGCCTCAACCGGGCTGGCGTTTTTTATTGCGCGAAGCCTCAGAGGCTCAAGCGCATCGACAGATCGACGGCTTTGACATCCTTGGTCATCGCGCCGATCGAGATGTAATCCACCCCGGTTTCAGCGATTGGCAACAGCGTGCTCTCGTTGATGCCACCACTGGCCTCCAGTTTCGCCTTGCCGCCGTTCAGGCGCACGGCTTCGCGCATGTCATCCAGGCTCAGTTCGTCGAGCATGATGATGTCGGCGCCGGCCGCCAGCGCTTCCTTCAGTTCTTCCAGGCTTTCCACTTCGATTTCCACCGGTTTGCCCGGCGCGATCTTGTGCGCGGCGGCAATGGCTTGCGGGATGCCGCCGCTGGCTGCGATGTGGTTTTCCTTGATCAGGAAGGCGTCGTACAGACCGATGCGGTGGTTGTGGCAGCCACCGCAGGTTACTGCGTATTTCTGCGCCAGGCGCAGGCCCGGCAGGGTTTTACGGGTATCGAGCAGCTTGACGTCAGTAGCGCCGACGAAGTCTGCGAGGTACTGCGCGCGCGTGGCCACACCTGACAGCAGTTGCAGGAAGTTCAGCGCACTGCGCTCACCGGTCAGCAGCGAGCGCGCCGGGCCTTCCAGATGAAACAGCGGCTGATTGGGTTTGACCCGCTCGCCATCGACCACTTGCCAATGCACCGCGACGCGCGGATCGAGCTGACGGAACACCGCATCGACCCACGCGGTGCCGCAGATGACGGCTTCGTCACGAGTGATGATGGTGGCTTTGGCCAGGCGTTCGGCCGGGATCAGTTGCGCGGTGATGTCGCCGCTGCCGACGTCTTCGAGTAACGCACGGCGCACGTTGGCTTCGATTTCGGCGGTCAAATCGGCGAGACGTAGATTCGGCATAACGGGCTCCACAAACAAAGTGGTTCGATTATAGGGGCATGGCATCGGCCAACCCAAGGCGAGAACTCGCGTGCTTGACTGCATCCGGTCGAATTTCTTTGAGCAAACACCCGGCGAGCGTGGTCTGTGCAAGGTACCGGTACCTAGGGGAAACCCTGACGGCTATAGATTCGGGGACATCTTTTGCAAGATAATCCGCCTTGCATTTGACGTCATAGCTTTGACGTAAAGGCTGCATCTTCCGAATGACGCCGAGAGGCGCGAGGCTGATTGCAATCAGGCTCGTTCCACCGTTACTGCGCTGACAGACAGGACGCGATCGTGAGCGCGAGCAGGCTCACTCCTACACAGGGAATCGTGTTGCCGCAGCGCACTCGATGTTTCTGCCAAAAAGAATCACCGTTTCAGGAGGCTTGGATGCACAACGACGGGAAAGTAGTGCCTTTGCACAAGGCCGCTACCGATCAGGCGAATCACTCGCCGCTCGCCCGCCTGCCTGTGATTCTGCTTCAGGTTCGCGACAAGGCCGCGCAGCAGCTGCGCCATGGATTGCAGGAGCTGTTTGATAACGCCGATGACACGCTGTTTGAAATGGCTGATCGTGCGCGGAATGATGTCGAGCAGAACATCTTTTTCGAGGCCATGCGCGACCTGCGCCTCAAGCGCAAAAATATCGAGCGGGGCTTTCTCGAGCTGTTTTTCGAGGCCTTCGTCAGCCTCACCCAATACGACTCCACGCACAACGCGCTGCCGCGCACGCTGATGTTCGAAGAGTCGGCGCCGCGCACCGATGACATGGAGCGCAGCGTGGCGGTCGAGACCATGGTCGGTCGTGTGCTCAAGCGGGACGGCTTCGCGCTCGATCAATTGACCACGCGGCTCAACGCCTTGCTCGGCAATACCCTCGACGATCAGCACAACCCGCTCGGCCCGGCGATGCTCTGCGAGTACTTCTTGCAGGCCGGGCGCAATCTGGGCGTGGAGATCAAGGTCAAGCTGATCCTGCTCAAGTTGTTCGAGCGCTATGTGCTCGCCGACACCGAACAGCTTTACGCGCAGGCCAACCAGCTCCTGCTCGCCACCGGTGTGCTTCCGGCGTTGAAGCCAGCACCGACGCGGCGCGCCATTGATCGCGCGGCTGCCAGCGTCTACAGCGAAGAAAGTCACGAGCCGACGCCCGCTGACGAAAGCGTGCAGGAGGTCTTCGCCGCACTGCAGGAGTTGCTGTTGCATGTGCGCGGCAGCGTTGCTCCGACGCTGGAGCCAAGTGGCGCCACCCAACCGATCACCACGCGCGATTTGCTGCGTCTGCTTTCGCATTTGCAGCAATACGTGCCCGCACTCGCCGCGCAGGACGACTTCGATCTGCGCAATCAGCTGGAACAACTGCTGACGCGGGTCAGCGTCAGAAGCGGCAAGTCGCGGATTGTCGGCGGGGCAGATGAAGATGTGATCAACCTGATCGCCATGGTCTTCGATTGCATTCTCGACGATCGCAACGTGCCGGATTCGCTGAAGGCGCTGATCGCCCGTTTGCAGATTCCGATGCTCAAGGTCGCGGTGCTCGACAAAAGCTTTTTCAGCCGCAGCAGTCATCCGGCGCGGCGCCTGCTCAACGAAATTGCCGACGCGGCCATGGGCTGGGGCGATTGCGACAGTGAGGCGCGCGACAGTTTGTATGTGCGCATCGAACAAGTGGTGCAACGCCTGCTGACCGATTTTGTCGATGACCCGGCGATTTTTTCCGAGTTGCTCGCCGACTTCCTCGCATTCACCAGCGATGAACGCCGCCGCAGTGAATTGCTTGAGCAGCGTTTGCGCGATGCCGAAGAGGGACGCGCAAAAACCGAGTTGGCCCGGCGCCGGGTCGAGCAGGCGTTGAATCAGGCCTTGCTGGGTAAAGTCCTGCCGCCAGCGGTGGTGACCTTCGTCCAGAATGCCTGGAGCAAAGTGCTGCTGCTGACCTGCCTCAAACATGGCGATCAGTCCGCCGAGTGGCAGGCCGATGTGCAGACCATGGAACAACTGATCTGGAGTGTGCAGCGCCATGACCACGCCGAGTCGAGCCTGCGCCTGCTGGCGTTGGTGCCGGGGTTGCTCAAGTCACTGCGCGATGGCCTGAGCAGTTCGGCGTTCGATCCGTTCGCAACCAGCGAATTTTTCAGCGAACTCGAAGCCCTGCATGTGCGGGTGCTGGAGCGTTCTGCCGAGACGGATCAGGCCGCGATGATGGTCGAGGTGTCGCAGCAGATCGTTTTGCAGGCCGCCGACGAGGGCTCGCTGGAGCTGACCTCGGTCCGTTTGCCCCATGACGACGCGGGTCTGCGCCAGGTCGATCAGTTGCGCCTTGGCAGTTGGGTGGCGTTTCAGGAAGACGATGAACACAGCTTGCGCTGCAAACTGGCTGCCATCATCGAGGCCACGGGCAAATACGTCTTCGTCGATCGCACCGGGATGAAAGTGCGCGAGCGCAGTCGCACCGGGCTCGCCCTGGAATTTCGTCGCGGCGCAGTGCGCGCGCTGGACGATACCTTGCTGTTCGACCGGGCGCTGGAGTCAGTGCTGGGCAATCTGCGGCGACTCAATCGCGCCAAGTGATCGCGCGCCGGGGGCCGATCACGGCATACTGGGCGCCAACACAGTCGGCGTTGAAGGAATCGGTATGCAGTTGGATCCCGCTAGCGGATGGTGTCACGGGGTGCAGGTCTGCCCATCGCCCAACTTCAATGAGCGCCCTGCGGGCGAAGTCTCCCTGTTGGTCATCCACAACATCAGCCTGCCACCGGCGCAGTTCGCCACGGGCAAGGTGCAGGAATTTTTTCAGAACCGTCTGGATGTCACTGAACATCCGTACTTTGCCGGGATCGCCGACTTGCGCGTCTCCGCGCACTTTCTGATCGAACGTGACGGCAAGGTCACCCAGTTTGTCTCCTGTCTTGAGCGGGCGTGGCATGCGGGGGTGTCGATTTTCGACGGCCGCGAAACCTGTAACGATTTTTCCGTGGGCATCGAGCTCGAAGGCACCGATGATCTACCGTTCACCGACGCGCAGTATCAGGCGTTGACGACGCTGACCCAGCAGTTGCAAGCAGCATTTCCGGCCATCACCGGCGCCCGCATTTGTGGGCACAGCGACATAGCACCCGGGCGTAAGACCGATCCTGGCCCGGCATTCGACTGGGCGCGTTACCGCGCAGCCCTGGCACAAGAGGAAGGACAATGAGTTTTCTGGTGTTACTGCTGGCGGTCTGGATCGAGAAGTTTTCGGCCCTGCGCCATCGGCTTCAACGCGATGGCGGATGGATCCGCGAACTGAACAAACTCGAAAGCAGTCAGCGGCTGGCGAAACAGCCCTGGCTGGTGCTGACGATTCTGGTGCTGTTGCCGGTGGCATTGTTGGCGCTGTTGCTGGTGGTGCTGGAGCCGGTGGCTTATGGCCTGTTGGCGTTGCCGGTGCATTTGCTGGTGGTGATTTACAGTCTGGGGCGCGGCGATCTGCTCGGCGGCCTCGGCCCGTTTCGTGATGCCTGGCGCCGTGAGGACCTGCAGGCGGCGGCCCATGTGGCCAAGCGCGATCTGAATATTTGCGCCGACAGCGGCGAGCAATTGCTTGATCGCGTGCAGGGGCATTTGTTGTGGGAGGCCTATCAAAGCTTCTTCGCAGTGATTTTCTGGTATTTCCTGCTCGGTCCGGTGGCCGCATTGGCCTATCGCTTGCTGGCGCTGGCCGAGGAGCACGGCAAGAACCCGGCACTGGTTGAACGTGCCGCGCAACTGCGCCACGCCTTCGACTGGGTGCCGGTACGTCTGCTGGCGGCGAGTTTTGCCTTGGTCGGCAACTTCGTCGCGGTTGGCCGGGTCATGCTGCATGAGCTGCTGAACTGGAACATCAGCGCCGCACAACTGATCAACAAGGTCGGTTTGGTCGCGGGCGAGATCCCGCCGCCGGTGGTTGGGCCGGAAGGCATCACCACCCTCGACAGCCTGTGGGAACTGCTGCTGCGTGCGGCGGTGCTGTGGTATGCCGGGTTTGCCCTGTGGACTGTTCTGATCCACTAGCCAGTTGGGGCGAACTCCTATGTGGACAGTCCTGATTCACTAACCAACTAAAGCGAACTCCTTTGTGGCGAGGGGATTTATCCCCGATGGGCTGCGCAGCAGCCCCAAAACCATCCTCCACGATTTATCAGATACAACGCCTGTTCAGCTATTGGGGCCGCTTCGCGCCCCATCGGGGATAAATCCCCTCGCCACAATGGTTTTGTATTGTCCTCGCACCGTTAACCTTAAGTTACAAAACCTCCCGCCGATTTGCGCTATACAGTGATGGCGCCCGATAGTGGCTATCTGCTGTCGCCCCGCGCCTGCCAATAAAAACAAGAAAAACCAAGGGAGACTTCCAGTGAAGAGCTTGCTCTATCCCGCCGTCTCGCTGATGAACCGTCTGAGCTTCGGCATGAAGTTCAGCTTGATCAGCGTGCTGTTCCTGGTGCCGATGCTGGTGACCAATTTCTATCTGGTGCGCGATTCCTATCGAGAATTTCAGGGCACCCGCGTCGAGTTGCAAAGTCTCGATCTGCTCGGCAGCAGCCTGACCCTGCGCCGGGATCTGGAGACCCTGAACAATCTGGTGCAGATCAACGTCACCCTCGGCCAATCCGGCAAGGCCGGCACTGTCGAAGCCAAGATCAGTACCCTTGAGCAAACCGTGCTGGCGCGTCTGCAAGGGCTGACGGCGATGACCGACGATCCCGAGCAGATCAAGGTGTTCGACGGCAAACGCGATGAAATGATCGCCGCGTTCAAGGCCCAGCAAGCGGAAAACTCGCTACAAAGCAAAAGTGCGTTGATCGGCAAGCTGCTCAGCAGTGCGCAGATCTTCAGCCAGATCATCACCAGCCAGGCCGGCCTGAGCCGTGACAACCAGGGTGACATCCGCCAGTTGAGCGAGCTGGTGACCCTGATCACGCCAGGCATTACCCAAACCCTCGGCGAAGGTCGGGCGATAGGCTCGTATTCGCTGGCACAGGGTTTTCTCAACAGTGCCTCCAGCACGCGTTTCGATGAGTTGCTGGGGAAGATTGAAAAACTCCAGGCCGAGTACGGCTTGAAGCTGCAGGACGCCCTCGGCTCCAGCAAAGCTGCGCGTGACACCCTCAGCGCTCAGGCCGACGACAGCAGGGCCTCGCTGAAGCAGGCCAGCGAACTGTTCGAAGAACAGGTGGTGATGGCTGACACCCTCGATGCGCCGTGGCAGGGGTTTTACGATCAGGTCACCGCGCTGATGGACAAGACCTATGCGCTTAACGAAGCCTCGCTGAAATTTCTCGACACTCAACTGCAACAACGTCTGGCGCATAACCGCACGCACATGGTCTTGCAGGCCGTGGCGTTGTCGGTGGTGTTTGTGCTTATTTTCTATCTCTATGGCGGTTTCTACGCCTCGACCCGCACCACGCTCAAGCGCCTCGGCGCGATGATGGACAAGGTCGCGGCGGGGGACATGACGGTCAACTTTGTTGCTCACAGCCGCGATGAACTTGGCGAGTTGGGCGAAGTGTTCAATGGCACCGTGAAGAAGATTCACGACTTGATCGAACGTGTCGGCCACACCGTCGGTGAGGTCGAGCGGCAAGCCGGACAGGTCGAAAACGTCTCGGCGCAGAGCAATCAGGCGGTCGCCGGGCAACGCACGCAGATTGAACAAGTGGCGACGGCGATGAACCAGATGTCGGCGACCTCACTGGAAGTCGCGCGCAGTGCCGCCGCAGCCGTGAGCAGCGCCCACAGCGTCAATGATGAAACCATCAGTGGCCGTGGTCTGGTCGAGTCTCAGCAGGGCAGCATTGCCGCGCTGGCCAGCGAAATCGATCAGTCGGTGCGGGTGATCAACCAATTGGCCAGTGACAGCCAGTCGATCAGCCGGGTACTGGAAGTGATCAAAAGCATCGCCGAACAGACCAATCTGCTGGCGCTCAACGCTGCGATCGAAGCGGCTCGCGCCGGGGAGCAGGGCCGTGGTTTTGCCGTGGTCGCGGACGAAGTGCGCACGCTGGCCAAACGCACCCAGCAGTCCACCGAAGAGATTGAGCAGATGATTGCCAAACTGCATGGTGGGGTCGGCGCGGCGGTAAAGGCCATGGGGGTCAGCCATCAAATGGCTAGCGGCACGGTCGGGCAGTCGGAAAAAGTCCAGCAGGCGCTGGAAAACATCCTTGGCGCTGTGGGCATGATCGTCGATCAGAACCAGCAGATTGCGGCGGCAGTGGAACAGCAAACGGCTGTGGCCCATGACATCGACCAGAACATCGTCGAGATCAACCGCGCCGGCGAGCGCACCGCCCACGGCGCGCACCAGACCGAAGATGCCAGCCGCGCGCTCTCTGCCCAGGTCGTCGAACTCAAACAACTGATCAGCGCCTTCCGCGTCTGAGTCATCTCTTAAAACTTTGTGCGAACCTTTGTGGCGAGGGGATTTATCCCCGATGGGGCGCGAAGCGCCCCCAAAACCTGAAACAGAGTTTTATCTGATAAAACGTGAACTATGGTTTGGGGCCGCTTCGCAGCCCATCGGGGATAAATCCCCTCACCACAAAAGCCCGATTCCACAGGGAGATGTGTTACCAGCCAAACACTTCGCAGCTGTTGGCGGTGCTGGCGGCGGCGAGTTGTTGCGGGGTGATTTTCATCAACTCGGCCAACGCTGTGCAAATCGCCGGCAAGTGCGCCGGTGTATTGCGGACACCTGGGAACATCGCCGGCGCCATGTCCGGTGAATCGGTTTCCAGCACGATCGAGTCCAGCGGCAATTCCGCCAATACCCGATGCATACGCAACGCCTGCGGCCACGTCGGCGCGCCGCCCAGCCCCAGTTTGAAACCGAGTTTGATGTATTCCCGCGCCTCTTCACGGCTACCGGCAAAGGCGTGGATGATCCCCGCGCGTTCAAGCTTGAAGCGCTTGAGCGTGGCGATCACCGCGGCGTGGCTGCGGCGCACATGGATCAGCGCCGGCAATGCAAAGTCCGCAGCCAATTGCAGCTGTGCTTCGAACAGCGACTGTTGGCGCTCGCGATCCAGCGTTTCGATGAAGTAATCCAGACCGATTTCGCCCACCGCGCACAGCTGTCGATGACCGCGCAGCCGGGTCAGCCAATCACCCAGTGCCGTCAAATCTTCAGGACGATGCTGATCGAGATAAACCGGATGCAAGCCAAACGCCGCGTGCAAATCGACATCGCTGCGCACCAGATCCCATACCCGTTGCCAATTACCCTCGTATACACCCAACACCACCATCCGCCGCACCCCAAGGGCGCGGCTTTCGGCCAGCAATGCCGGGCGATCGGCGTCGAAGTCGGGGAAGTCGAGGTGGGTGTGGCTGTCGATCAGCTCCACGGTTCAGTCTCGGTGAATACGCTGCTTGAAGGTCCGCGCAATGGCCTGCACGCCGGGCTTGTATTGCGACTGCTCGACGGCAGCGAGCGCCAGTTCCAGCGCCTTGTCGGCGATCAACTGGTGCTGCTGGGCCATGGCGTTGACCGGCAGCGGCAGGAAATCGAGCAACTGCGTATCACCGAATGTGCCGAGGCGCAGCGGCCGCGATTTCAGCGGGAAGTCATGCAGCGCATCGAACACGCCCTGCAACAGCACGTAGGAAGTCGTTACCAAGGCGTCGGGCAAATGCCCCAGGCGTTGCAGGAGTTCTTCCATCAACTGCTTGCCGCACTCGCGGCTGAAAGATTCTGCGTGCTCGACCAGCACTTCGCCTTTGAAGTCGACAAGGGCCTGTTTGAAGCCGGCGGCACGTTCCTGGCTGATGCTCAGTTCCGGACGTGCGCCGAGCAGTACGATCTGCTTCGGTTGCGGGTCGAGCAGGCTCTGGGTCAGGTGCTGACTGGCCTCGCGGTCGTCACTGACCACCGAGCAGAAATGCTCGGGCTCCATGACCCGGTCGATGGCAATGATCGGCGTGCCCTTGGCCTGCAACTGGCGGTAACTATCATCGCCGGCGGGCAGGCAACTGGCGACGATCAGCGCATCGCAACGGCGCGCGCGGAACAGTTGCAGCAATTGCCGTTCGCTGTCCGGCGCATCGTCGGAACTGGCGATCAACAACTGATAGCCGCGTGCCCGCGCACCTTGCTCAAGCAGTTTGGCGATCCGCGCGTAACTGGGGTTTTCCAGATCCGGCAGAATAAAGCCCAGCGTGCGCGTGTGGCGGCTGCGCAGCCCGGCCGCTTGAGGGTTTGGCGTGAAGCCGTGCAGGTCGACCACCGCCCGCACCCGCTCGACGGTCGCAGTGCTGATGCGTTGCTGTTCGGCCTTGCCGTTGATGACGTAGCTGGCGGTGGTCACGGACACTCCGGCCAACCGCGCGATATCACTGAGTTTCAACCCGGGATTTCCTTGTTTTTGCGAGCTTGCCGCAACATTTTCGCCAATCCTACCCGATTAGGGCAGGCGACTATTGTCGCAACGCATCCGACAAGTTGGACTTCAAGGATGGGACATTATCGAGTAACGTGCCGATCAATCTAGATTAAACGTTTCAGCAAGCGTATTTTCTACGTTTTAGACGCCCTTGGCCGGTGCTGCCGTGAAACCGCCAAATCTGCCGCTGAAAAGCAAAGCGGCAGAGCGCCTAAGCTGCAACCATTCAAAACAATACCTGGCGTCATCCGATGCCAAAAAGGAGATCGCATGCTCGAGCTCACTATAGAGCAGATATCCATGGGCCAATCGGCTGTGGATAAACCCGCCGCCCTGCAATTGCTGGCCAATCACCTGGTCGCCGATGGTCTGGTCGCCGACGGCTACCTCGCCGGATTGCAGGCCCGGGAAGCCCAGGGCTCGACCTTTCTCGGTCAAGGTATTGCCATCCCTCACGGCACCCCGGAAACCCGCGATCAGGTGTTCGCCACCGGCGTGCGCCTGATGCAGTTCCCCGAGGGCGTGGACTGGGGCGATGGCCAGATCGTCTATCTGGCGATCGGCATCGCCGCCAAATCCGACGAGCACCTGCGCCTGCTGCAACTGCTGACCCGCGCCCTCGGCGAGACCGATCTGGGCCAGGCCCTGCGTCGCGCCAGTTCTCCGGAAGCGCTGCTGAAACTGCTGCAAGGCGCGCCGCAGGAACTGGCGCTGGATGCACAGATGATCGGCCTCGGCGTGTCGGCTGACGATTTCGAAGAACTGGTCTGGCGTGGTGCGCGTCTGCTGCGTCAGGCTGATTGTGTGAGCAACGGTTTCTCGGCGGTGCTGCAACAGGTCGAAGCGCTGCCGCTGGGCGATGGCTTGTGGTGGTTGCACAGCGAACAAACCGTGAAACGCCCGGGTCTGGCGTTCGTTACCCCGGACAAACCGATGCGCTACCTCGGCCAGCCGCTCAGTGGTCTGTTCTGCCTGGCCAGCCTCGGCGAAGCGCACCAAGCGCTGCTCGAACGTCTGTGTGCGTTGCTGATCGAAGGTCGCGGCCATGAATTGGGTCGCGCCACCAGCAGCCGTAAAGTCCTTGAAGTGCTCGGCGGTGAACTGCCTGCCGACTGGCCGAGCGCACGCATTGCGCTGGCCAACGCCCATGGTTTGCACGCGCGCCCGGCGAAGATTCTCGCGCAACTGGCGAAGAGTTTTGATGGTGAGATTCGTGTGCGCATTGTCGACGGCCAAGACAGCGCCGTGTCGGTGAAGAGTTTGAGCAAGCTGCTCAGCCTCGGCGCCCGTCGTGGTCAGGTGCTGGAGCTGATTGCCGAACCGAGCATCGCTGCCGACGCCTTGCCGGCATTGCTCGCTGCTATCGAAGAAGGCCTCGGCGAAGAAGTCGAGCCGCTGCCCGCCATCAGCGAGCAACGCGAAGTCTTTGCCGACATCGCCGAAGTGGTGATTGCCCCGGCCTCTGGCACTCAGTTGCAAGCCATCCCCGCCGCGCCCGGCATTGCCATCGGCCCGGCGCATATTCAAGTGCAACAGACCATCGATTACCCAATGCGGGGCGAGTCCGCCGCCGTTGAACGCGAACGTCTCAAGCAAGCGCTCAGCGACGTGCGCAGCGACATTCAGGGCCTGATCGAGCGCAGCAAAGCCAAAGCCATCCGCGAGATCTTCATCACCCATCAGGAGATGCTCGACGACCCGGAACTCACCGACGAAGTCGACACACGCCTCAAGCAAGGCGAGAGCGCCGAAGCGGCGTGGATGGCAGTGATCGAAGCGGCGGCCAAACAACAGGAATCGCTGCAGGACGCGTTGCTCGCCGAGCGTGCGGCGGACTTGCGTGACATTGGTCGCCGCGTGCTGGCGCAACTGTGTGGCGTGCAGACCGCGAGCGAGCCTGAGCAACCGTACATTCTGGTGATGGATGAGGTCGGCCCGTCCGACGTCGCGCGGCTGGATCCGGCGCGCGTGGCGGGGATTCTCACCGCGCGCGGCGGCGCCACCGCGCACAGTGCAATCGTTGCGCGTGCGCTCGGGATTCCGGCGCTGGTCGGTGCTGGTGCGGCAGTTTTGTTGCTGGCGCCGGGCACACCGTTGCTGCTCGACGGTCAACGCGGTCGCCTGCACGTCGATGCCGATGCGGCGACCCTGCAACGCGCCACCGAAGAACGCGACACCCGCGAGCAACGCCTGAAGATTGCCGCCGAACAACGCCACCAACCGGCACACACCACCGACGGCCACGCCGTCGAAGTGTTCGCCAACATCGGCGAAAGCGCCGGCGTGATCAGCGCGGTGGAGCAGGGCGCCGAAGGCATTGGTCTGCTGCGCACCGAACTGATTTTCATGGCCCACCCGCAAGCGCCGGACGAGGCCACGCAAGAAGCTGAATACCGCCGTGTGCTCGATGGCCTCGCCGGGCGGCCGTTGGTGGTGCGCACGCTGGACGTCGGCGGCGACAAACCGCTGCCGTATTGGCCGATCGCCAAAGAAGAAAATCCGTTCCTCGGCGTGCGCGGCATTCGCCTGACCTTGCAACGTCCGCAGATCATGGAAGCGCAACTGCGCGCCCTGCTGCGGTCGGCGGATAACCGTCCGTTGCGGATCATGTTCCCGATGGTCGGCAGCGTTGAAGAATGGCGTCAGGCCCGCGACATGACCGAACGTCTGCGCCTGGAAATCCCGGTCGCCGATCTGCAACTGGGGATCATGATCGAAGTGCCGTCCGCCGCATTGCTCGCGCCGGTGCTGGCCAAGGAAGTCGACTTCTTCAGCGTCGGCACCAACGACCTCACGCAATACACCCTGGCCATCGACCGTGGTCACCCGACCCTGTCGGCGCAGGCGGACGGGTTGCACCCGGCGGTACTGCAACTGATCGACATCACCGTGCGTGCGGCCCATGCCCATGGCAAATGGGTCGGCGTCTGCGGTGAGCTGGCGGCAGATCCGCTGGCAGTGCCGGTACTGGTCGGCCTCTGTGTCGATGAACTCAGCGTGTCCGGGCGCAGCATTGCTGAAGTGAAGGCGCGCATCCGTGAACTCAGCCTGACGCAGGCGCAAACCCTTGCTCAACACGCCCTGGCCGTGGGCAGCGCCAACGAAGTGCGCGCATTAGTGGAGGCCCTGTAATGGCCAAGATTCTTACCCTGACCCTCAACCCGGCGCTCGACCTCACCGTTGAGTTGCCACGGCTGGACGCCGGTCAGGTCAATCGCAGCGACGAGATGCACACCCACGCTGCCGGCAAAGGTGTGAACGTCGCGCAGGTGCTCGCCGACCTCGGTCATCAACTGACGGTCAGTGGCTTTCTCGGCGAAGACAATCTGCAAGCGTTCGAAACCCTGTTCGCCAAGCGCGGTTTTGTCGATGCGTTTATTCGCGTACAGGGCGAGACGCGCAGCAACATCAAAGTCGCTGAACAGGATGGACGGATCACCGACATCAACGGCCCGGGGCCGGTGGTCGATGCCGTCGCGCAGCAGGCGTTGCTCGATCGTTTGGTGCAGATCGCACCGGGTCATGACGCGGTTGTTGTCGCCGGCAGTTTGCCGCGTGGCGTGACCGCGCAGTGGTTGCGTGAACTGATCGAACGGCTCAATCAGCTCGGCTTGAAAGTCGCCCTCGACTCCAGCGGCGAAGCGTTGCGCGAAGCGTTGAAAGCCAGTCCATGGCTGATCAAACCCAATACCGAAGAACTCGCCGATGCGCTCGGTTGCGAGGTGGTTTCTCACGCCGCCGAAGCGCAAGCAGCGGCGCAATTGCACGCGCAAGGCATCGAGCACGTGGTGATTTCTCACGGCGCTGATGGCGTGAACTGGTTCAGCGTCGGCTCGGCATTGCACGCCACGCCGCCGAAGGTCAGCGTTGCCAGCACGGTCGGTGCCGGTGATTCATTGCTGGCCGGCATGCTCCACGGTTTGCTCAGCGCCGACACGCCTGAACAAACCCTGCGCACGGCCACTGCGATTGCGGCGATGGCGGTGACCCAGATCGGTTTCGGCATCAACGACCGTGCGCAACTGGCGCAGCTCGAACAGGGCGTGCGCGTGCGTCCCCTGACAGAACAATAAGAGGGTTTGTCATGAAATTAGCCATTGTTACGGCTTGCCCGAACGGCATGGTCACCAGTGTGCTGTGCGCGCGATTGCTCGATGCGGCGGCGCAGCGTCAGGGCTGGAGCACCAGCGTGGAAGTGGTCGATGCGGCACACCCGGAACGCGAATTGTCGGCGGCGACGATTGCCGCGGCGGAGTGGGTTTTGTTGGTCGCAACGGGTGCGGTCGACATGACGCGTTTTGTCGGCAAGCGGGTCTTCCAGATTGCCCCGGCGCAGGCGTTGCAGGATGTTGAAGCGGTGCTGCGACGTGGTGCAGAAGAGGCATCTGTCTACGTTGCCAGCGAGGCTGAGCCGGTTGCTGATGCGTCGCGTGCCCCTCGCATCGTCGCCATCACCGCGTGCCCGACTGGTGTTGCTCACACCTTCATGGCCGCCGAAGCCTTGCAGCAAACCGCCAAGCGTCTGGGCTATGACTTGCAAGTCGAAACCCAAGGCTCGGTGGGCGCGAAAACCCCGTTGGGCGCAGCGGCGATTGCCGCAGCGGATGTGGTGTTGCTGGCGGCGGATATCGAAGTCGCTACCGAGCGTTTCGCTGGTAAGAAGATCTATCGTTGCGGCACTGGCATTGCGTTGAAGCAGTCCGAAGCGACGCTGAAAAAAGCCTTGGCCGAAGCTGTTGTGGAAAGCGCGGCGGCTGACGGCAAAGCACCAGCCAGGCAAGAGAAAACCGGCGTCTACAAACACCTGCTGACTGGCGTTTCGTTCATGCTGCCGATGGTCGTGGCGGGCGGTTTGATGATCGCGCTGTCGTTCGTGTTCGGCATCACCGCGTTCAAGGAAGAAGGCACGCTGGCAGCGGCGCTGATGCAGATCGGTGGCGAGACCGCGTTCAAATTGATGGTGCCGTTACTGGCGGGTTACATCGCTTATTCGATTGCCGACCGTCCGGGCCTGGCGCCGGGGATGATTGGTGGCTTGCTGGCGAGCACCTTGGGCGCTGGTTTTATCGGTGGCATCGTCGCCGGTTTTATTGCCGGTTATGCGGCCAAGGCGATTAGCCGTTATGTCGCTCTGCCGCAAAGTCTTGAGGCGCTGAAACCGATTCTGATCATCCCGCTGTTTGCCAGTCTGTTCACCGGTCTGGTGATGATTTACGTGGTTGGCAAACCGGTCGCCGGGATGCTGTTGGCGCTGACCAGTTTTCTCGACAGCATGGGCACCACCAACGCGATCCTGCTCGGTGTGGTGCTCGGCGGCATGATGTGCGTCGACCTCGGCGGGCCGATCAACAAAGCCGCGTATGCGTTCTCGGTGGGGCTATTGGCGTCGCAGAGTTATGCACCTATGGCGGCGACGATGGCGGCCGGCATGGTGCCGCCGATTGGTCTGGGCATTGCCACGTTTATTGCGCGGCGCAAGTTCGCGCAGACCGAACGCGAGGCGGGTAAAGCGGCGCTGGTATTGGGGTTGTGCTTTATCTCCGAAGGGGCGATTCCGTTTGCCGCGAAAGACCCGTTGCGGGTGATCCCGGCGAGCATTGCCGGCGGTGCGCTGACCGGCGCGTTGTCGATGTATTTCGGCTGCAAATTGATGGCGCCGCACGGTGGCTTGTTTGTGTTGGCGATCCCGAATGCGATCAATCATGCGCTGTTGTATCTGCTGGCGATTGTCGCCGGTAGTTTGTTGACCGCCGTCGTCTATGCCACAGTCAAACGCCCCGAAGCCGTCGAACTGGCCCTCGAACCCGCCAAGGCTTAACCGACACCACAAATCTCCTGTAGGAGTGAGCCTGCTCGCGATAGCGGTCTGTCAGTGACATGAATGTTGGCAGATATACCGATATCGCGAGCAGGCTCACTCCTACAATGGGTTCTGCGGTGTGTCTGGTGTCATGTGTGTTTCATGATGTCGTGCTTAAGTTTTCCTTTTCTCAGGGAGAACAGCATGAGCGATTTCAATCCTGGTCGTCGGCGTGTCGTGCAAGGGATTGGCGCCGGGCTGCTGCTGCCGGGGCTGGCGCCGGCGGTGATTGCTTCGGTCAAGGATCGGCCGCAACTGACCGATGGCGTGCAGTCCGGCGACCTGCAAGGCGATCGCGCGATGATCTGGAGTCGCAGCGATCGTCCCGCGCACATGGTGGTCGAGTGGGACACCCGCAGCCAGTTTCGCAACCCGCGTCGGTTGGTCTCGGCGCTCGCCGATGCCCGCAGCGACTTTACCGCCCGCGTTGAGCTCACCGGACTGCCCGCCGATCAGGCGATTTTCTATCGCGTGTATTTCAAGGACGCCCGCACCGGCGTCGCCAGCGAACCGTGGCTGGGCCACCTGCGCAGCGCACCGATGGCGCGGCGCAATATTCGTTTCGTCTGGAGCGGCGACACCGTCGGCCAAGGCTTTGGGATCAACCCGGACATTGGCGGCATGCGCATCTACGAAGCCATGCGTCTGCGCCTGCCGGACTTCTTTATCCACAGCGGCGACACCATCTACGCCGATGGCCCGGTGCCTGCTCAGCTCACCACCGAAGGCGGGCGCATCTGGCGCAACCTCACCACCGAAGCCAAGAGCAAAGTCGCGCAAACCCTCGACGATTATCGCGGCAACTATCGCTACAACCTGATGGACGAAAACATCCGCCGCTTCAACGCCGAAGTGCCGCAGATCTGGCAGTGGGACGACCATGAAGTGGTCAACAACTGGTCACCGGGCAAACAGCTCGACGAGCGTTATCAGGAGAAAGATATCCACACCCTGGTCGGTCGCGCGCGAAAAGCCTGGCTGGAATATTCACCGATGCGCCTGCAGGCCGCCGACGGTGGCGGACGGATTTATCGCAAGCTCAGTTACGGGCCGATGCTCGATGTGTTCGTGCTCGACATGCGCAGTTATCGCGGCGCCAATGACGACAACCTTGGCGCCGCGAAACCGTTCCTTGGGCGTGAGCAACTGGACTGGCTCAAGCGCGGCTTGAAGAAATCCAAAGCCCAGTGGAAGGTGATTGCCGCCGACATGCCGATCGGTTTGGGTGTGCCGGATGGCGAGGTCAGCCCGGGTGTGGCGCGCTGGGAAGCGGTAGCTAACGGTGACCCGGGACCGGCGCAGGGGCGCGAGGTGGAAATCGCCGAATTGCTCGGCTACCTGCGTGCGCAGCAGGTACGCAATTTCGTCTTCCTCACCGCCGACGTGCATTACTGCGCGGCGCATCACTATCACCCGGATCGCGCGGCGTTTCAGGATTTCGAGCCGTTTTGGGAGTTTGTCGCGGGGCCGTTGAATGCCGGGAGTTTCGGGCCCAATCCGCTGGATAAAACCTTCGGCCCTGAGGTGGTATTCGAGAAGGCGCCACCGGTGCAGAACGCATCGCCGTTTGCCGGGTTTCAGTTTTTTGGCGAGGTGAATATCGAAGGGCAGAGCGGGGAAATGAGCGTGGTGTTGCGCGATCTTAATGGTGTAGCCGTTTTCGAACAGAAGTTGCAGCCAATCTGACCGTAGGAGCTGCCGCAGGCTGCGATCTTTTGATTTTGCTTTGTGAAGATCAAGATCAAAAGATCGCAGCCTGCGGCAGCTCCTACAGGGGTTTTTTCAGTAGACGTCGCGACGGTAGCGGCCCTGTTCGATCAGGCGCTCGACTTCGGTGCTGCCGAGAACGTCGTTGAGTACCTGGTCCACGCCTGAGGCCATGCCTTGCAGGCTGCCGCAGATGTAGATCACGGCACCGTCAGCCAACCATTTTTTCAATTCGTCAGCCGACTCACGCAAGCGATCCTGCACATAAATCTTCTCCGCCTGATCGCGCGAAAACGCCAGATCCAGCCGTTGCAGATCACCATTGATCAACCACTCTTCCAGCTCCGCGCGGCAGAGGAAATCGTGCTCGCGATTGCGCTCACCAAACAGCAACCACTGGCGTTGCTGGCCGTCGGCAATCCGTGCCTTGAGCAAACTGCGCAGCCCGGCCAGACCTGTGCCGTTGCCCAAAAGAATCATCGGCACTGGCTCGTTCGGCAGGTGGAAACCACTGTTGCGGCGCACGCGCAAGCTGATGGCGCCACCAACCGGCGCATGCTCGGTCAACCAGCCGGAACCGATGCCGAGGCTGCCATCGGCATGCTGTTCCTGACGTACGATCAGCTCCAGCACACCGTCGGCGGCAATCGAGGCGATCGAGTATTCACGCATGGCCAGCGGCACCATCGCGTCGACCAGCGACTGTGCGTGTAGCCCGACCAGATGCGCGCGGTGCTCAGGCAATTGACGCGAAGCCAGTGCGACTTCCAGCGGCTCGTCGAGGCCGTTGATTTTCACCGTGGTCTCGCCACGAATACCCAGGCCGTCGAGGAAATGTTCGATGGCCCACGGGCAGTTGCGGGGCAGCACTTCCACCAGGTCACCGGCCATCCAGCTGCTGGTGTTCGGGGCGCTCAGGCCCAACAGATAAACCGGCGAACCGCTGCTGTCCGGGTTCAGCAGTTCGCGGCGTGTCAGCGTCCAGTTGTCGTAGCTCGGCGCCTGCCAGGTATCGACCGGCGCTTGTCCGGTGAGCAGACCAAGTTGTGTCTGCCAGTGACGCAGCGCGTAGGGATCGCCACTGTCGACTTCCACCGGCGCAAACAATGTCTTGCCGCCGTGTTCACTCAGCCATTGATGCAGGCGTTTGGCGAAGCCGCAGAAGTGCTGATACTGACGATCGCCAAGCCCGAGCACGGCGTAGTTCAGGCTGTCGAGTGTCGAGGCCTTGCCCAGCACTTTGCGCTCGAAGCCACGGGCGCTATCTGGCGCTTCGCCGTCGCCGAAGGTGCTGACCACGAACAGCGCATTGTTCGACTCACGCAGATCCTGCTCGCTGACATTCGCCAGCGGCTGCACCTTCACCGGCAAACCGGCGGCCTGCAATTGTCCGGCGGTTTGCCAGGCCAATTGCTCGGCAAAACCGCTTTGACTGGCAAAACCGATCAGCCACGCCGATGCATCGTCGGCCGGTTGCTCGAGACCTTTGCGCGCGTCCTTGATCTGCTTTTTCTTGCGCCGACGATCGAGGTACAGCAGCCAGCCGGTGATGAAAAACAGCGGCATGCACACCGCCGCGAGGGTGACGATGATCCGCCCGATCAGGCCGAAATAGCTGCCGACGTGCAGCGCATAAATGCTGGTCAGCAGTTGCGCCTTGAAGCTCTTGTCGGCGTAACGGTCGACACGTTTGACGATGCCGGTGGCCGGGTCGAGAGTGATCTGGTTCAGCGCGCGTTCATGCGGCGAGCTTTCCAGCAGATAGAACACTGTTGCCGGTTGGCCAGCCACGGCCGGCATGCGGATGTTGTACGCCGACAGGCCTGGGCCGGCGGCGCTGTAGATGCTGCTCCACATCGCCGCGTAATCGGCAGTTGGCGCCGGGCCTTGCGGTGCCGGGCCACGACCGCCGCGCACGCGCTCGTTTTGCGGCGCGTCGGAAAGCAGTTTGGTCAGGCCCTTGTTGTACCACTCGTACGACCACGACAACCCGGTCAACGCCAGCAGCAGATAGACCAACAGGCACCAGGTGCCGGCCACCGAGTGCAAATCCCAGTTGAAGGCGCGGCCGTTTTTCTTCCAGTCCAGCGTCAGCCACACGCGCCAGCTGTTCCACTGGCGCGGCCAGCGCAGGTACAGACCGGAGAGGCAGAAAAACAGCAGGATCAGCGTGCAGGCGCCGGTGATGTTGCGGCCGGTATCGCCCATCGCGAGGAAGCGGTGCAGTTGCAGCATCAGGCCGAAGAAGTCCTGGCCGACGGCATCACCCATGAACTCGCCGGTGTACGGATCGAAGTAGCGCATCTCGCCGCGACGCTCACCCTTGGGCGGGGTGAAGAACACTTTCGCTGCGCTGCCGCTGTCGGTCTCGACCCAGAGCATCGACACGGTCTTGCCGGAGGTGGCTTCGATGCGCTCGACCAGTTCGACCGGCGGGAGGACGCCGGCGACTTGTTTTTCCACCTGCAGGACGGAGGGATTGATCGCCCGCAGGATTTCATCCTGAAACGAATAGGCCGCGCCGGTGATGCCCATCAGGGCCAGCACCAGGCCTGCGGTGATGCCAAAAAACCAGTGCAACTGGAACAGGGTTTTCTTCAACACGTCACTCGCCGTCCATTCGGAAATTGTCTTCACGGCGCGCATTATGCCGTGGGTTATCGAGAAGCGTTCTTTATTACGCAGAAAAGCCCCGTTCAACTGAATGAACGGGGCCGACTGTTTTTGCAGGAGCTGCCGAAGGCTGCGATCTTTTGATTTTGCTTTTAAAGATCAGGATCAACAGATCGCAGCGTGCCGCAGCTCCTACAGGGTCAGAAGTGGAAGTTGGTGCTCAACAGTGCCGTACGGCCCGCCGCCTGGTTGGCGAAGTGGGTCGAGAAGGCTTTGTCGTAGTAGTTTTCGTTGGTCAGGTTCTGCACGTTGAGTTGCAGGTCGACGTTCTTGGTCAGCTTGTACGCGGCCATCGCGTCATAACGAACATACGAGTCAACCATGGTGGTATTGGCCACGCTGCCGAACACGTCATCCACGTAGAACGCACCACCACCGATGGTCAGCTTCGGCGTGACTTGGTAAGTGGTCCACAGGCTGGCGCTGTTCTTCGGTGTGTTAGGCAGTTCGTTGCCGTCGTTGGCGCGGCCCAGTGGACCACCGTCGACTTGCTCGCTGTCCATGTAGGCGTAGCCGGCGAACACTTGCCATTTGTCAGTGATCTTGCCGCTGGCCGACAGTTCGACACCTTGCACACGGGTCTTGCCGGCGTTTTCGTACGACGAGGTGTCGACTTGCACGCGAGCGTTTTCTTTCTCGGTGCGGAAGATGTCAGCGGTCAGCGACAGGCGATCATTGAGCAGGTCCCACTTGGTGCCGATTTCGTAGTTCTTGGTGGTTTCCGGCTCCATGTCACTGCTCAGCAGGTTGCCGGCACGATCAGTGCTGCCGCCCAACGGGTTGCCTTCCTGACCTTCGCCCAGGGTGTTGCCCGGTGGCGTGGCGGAGGTGGCGTAAGACGCATAAATGCTGCCGTTTTCCGCTGGCTTATAAACCACGCCGAACTGACCGGTGACGAACTCGCTGGTGTCAGCACCCTTCGAAGTGGTGGTGCCGGCGTTGGTGTAAGTCTTGTAGCCGGTTTCGAAATGGTCGTAACGCAGGCCCATGTTCACCAGCCATTGCTCGGACAGCTCCAGGGTGTCGAACGCATACAGTGCGTAAGTATCGGACTGGGTGTCGGTGCCGGCGTAGTTGCGCGAGATCGCACCGTTCCACGGATCGTTCGGGTTCGGATTCGACAGCGACGTGCAGTTGTAGTTACTCGACGCGCCGATCATCGACGGCGTGCAGTTGCTGCTCGATGGCACGTTGGTGGTGCGCGGCGTGGTGTCGACGTTGACGTTGTACGAGGACTTCTGGCTTTCCTCACGGGTGTATTCAACACCGGTGGAGAAGCTGTTCTTGAAGCCGGCGACGTAGAAGTTGCCGAACAGGTCAGTCTGGTTGGTGGTGGTCTCGGTGTTGCTCACGCGCGTATTCGCACGGCGCCAGACCGTGCCGTTGTTGACGTTGCCCTTGCTGTCGTCCGGCTGGGTGAGGATGTAATCCTGCATGCTGGTGCCGTGACGCAGGGTGTTCTTGATCGTCAGCGAGTCGCTCAAGTCATGTTCGATGGCGAAGGTCGCGGTGTCGGTGCGGCCCTTGCGGAAATCGCGATCCAGACCGTAGAAATTGCTGTGGTCACCGCCAGCGTAAGGTTTGTCCGGGTTGGACTTGGTGCGTGCCGCGGAGCCACCGGTTGGAATGGTGTAAGGGATGCCCGAATCCGGGGTGTCGTTGCTTTCGAGATGGTAGTAATCGAGGTTGACGCGGGTGTCGGTGCCCAGGCCAAAGGCCAAGGACGGGGCGATACCCCAACGGTCGTAATCGACCTTGTCGCGACCGGCGACATTGCTCTCGTGGCTCATCAGGTTCAGACGGCCAGCCGCGGTGTCGCTGAACTGGTAGTTGCCGTCGAGGGTGTAACGCTGGGTCTGGTCGGAGCCCCAGGTGAAACCACCGTCGAACGAGTTGCCCAGGTGGGCTTTCTTGCTCACCAGGTTGATGCTGCCGCCCGCTGCGCCACGACCACCGATGGCGGAGTTCGGGCCCTTGCTGACTTCAATGTTTTCCACGGCGAAGATTTCGCGGCTCTGCGAACCGGTGTCGCGCACCCCGTCGAGGTAGGTGTCGCCCTGCGCGTCGAAACCACGAATGAACGGACGGTCGCCCTGTGGGTTGCCGCCTTCACCGGCGCCGAAGGTGATGCCCGGCACGGTGCGCAGCGCGTCCTGCATATTCAGGGCGCCGGTGTCTTTGAGCACTTGTTGCGGAATTACGGTAACCGAACGCGGCGTGTCGACCAGCGGCGCGGTGTACTTGGGCGAGGAGGCTTTTTCGACCTGGTAGGACGTCGCGTCCTGCGCTTCGCCGGTGATGGCGGTGGCGTCCAGGGCGATGGCATTGCCGGAGGCTTTGCTGTCGGTCTTTTCGGCAGCGAACACCATGTGGCCAGCGGAGCCGGCGGTAATCGCTACACCGATTGCAGAGGCGAGCAGACGTGGTGAACTGACCGGTAATTGTGCGTGTTGACGTGCCATTTTTATTCCCCTCCCCAAGGATTTGAGGCGGCGGAATATAGGGTAAACACGTATTCGTATCAATTGCGAAACATTGTTATTCGCACTGAATTTACATTCTTTACAATTTAACCTTACGGTTTCTGCCAGTTCATTCGTCTCCCGGGTTTTACACGGCCAATAAGAATCAATACCATTGCCGCCTCTTTGCCATCAGGTGACATCGCCATGCTGCTGCACATCCCCGCACTGTTCGCGAAAGAAGAAGTGCAGCGCATTCGCGAAGCTCTGGAGCAGGCCGATTGGGCCGATGGCAAGATCACCGCGGGCTTTCAGTCGGCCAAAGCCAAGCACAATCTTCAGTTGCCTGAAGGTCATCCGCTGGCCAAGGAAATCGGCGCGGCGATGCTTGAACGGCTGTGG
This sequence comes from Pseudomonas sp. SM4, assembly GCF_051913165.1. Lineage (NCBI taxonomy): Bacteria > Pseudomonadati > Pseudomonadota > Gammaproteobacteria > Pseudomonadales > Pseudomonadaceae > Pseudomonas > Pseudomonas sp. SM4. The sequence goes on from NZ_JBODOE010000001.1 coordinate 133,677, forward strand.
AAAAATCCGCTGTTCATGTCTGCCGCACTGCCGCACAAAGTCTTCCCACCGTTGGTGAACTGTTACACGGCCGGCGGCAGTTTCGACTTCCATATCGACAACGCTGTGCGCCAGCCCAAGGGCAGCATCGAGCGGGTGCGTACCGATCTGTCGGCGACGCTGTTCTTCAGCGAGCCTGAGGATTACGAAGGTGGCGAACTGGAGATCCAGGACACCTACGGCACCCAACAAGTGAAATTGCCCGCCGGCGACATGGTCTTGTACCCCGGCACCAGCCTGCACAAAGTCAATGCGGTCACTCGCGGCGCGCGTTATGCGTCGTTCTTCTGGACGCAAAGCCTGGTGCGCGAAGACAGCCAGCGCGCTTTGCTGTTCGAGATGGACGGAGCAATCCAGCAACTCACCCAGGACATGCCCGATCACCCTTCGCTGATTCGCTTAACCGGTACTTATCACAACCTGCTGCGTCGCTGGGTTGAGGTATGAGTTTTCTATTGCGTCGCGAGGAAGTCCTCGACGGCGAGCAACTCAGCGCCATGCTCACTGAAAGTCCGGCCCGTGCGGCCCAAGCTATTTTGCTGGCAGCGGGCGAGGGCGAGGTTGAAGCGCAGGCATTGCTCGGGCAAATCCTGCTGGACGGCCAGGGTATCGCGCAGGACCCGCCGCTGGCGCTGCGCTGGTTCGGCATCGCCGCCGGACGCGGGCACCTGATGGCGCGCAACATGCTCGGTCGTTGTCATGAGCATGGCTGGGGGTGTGTCGCCGATGCCGGGGTTGCCGCGCAGCATTATCGAGTCGCGGCGCAGGCAGGGCTGGATTGGGCGATGTACAACCTGGCCAATCTCTTGGCGACCGGGCGCGGCGTGGCGGTCGATCAGCCGCAAGCATTGGCGCTTTATCGCCAGGCCGCCGAGTCCGGACACGCCAAGTCGATGAACCTGCTCGGGCGTTATCTTGAAGAGGGACGCCATTGTCGCGCGGACCCTGCCGCAGCCTTCGACTGGTATCGCCGCTCGGCGCAGGCCGGCGACTTCCGTGGCCAGTTCAGTTATGCCAGCGTGCTGGCCGAGCGCTCACAGATTGAAGAGGCGTCAGGCTGGTACCGCAAGGCGATGTTCGGGGGGCATGCTGCGTTTCTCGGCGTGGCTGCCCAGACTTTGGAGAGCGCAGCACACCCGGCCATTCAGGCATTGGCTCAAGAGTATAAAGAGCGCGCAGGGCACATCAGCGTCTAGTTGAATTCAAGGCGCTGTTCGCAAGTGTCGAGTCGTATGTCCAGTTGTTAGTATTCTTTATAAATATATTGAAGGCATGAAACGCTTTTTTTAACTGCGGCTTTTATGTTTAAGTCTGTCTGGCAAGTTTAAGTTCTTACGGGTTCTGACTTGTTTTTGATTTTACTTAACTTAAAACTGATTAAAGGAATGATCATGTCTTCTTCCAGCTTATGGGGCGATGCCCTGAATAATGCCTCGCCTGAACAAGTTATGCAGATGGCGGCAGCGGCGCCAAAGTTACTAAGTGACGCATCGACGTCGGATGGCGATGATGTAGTACGCGACAGAGGGTTGCTCCTCACTAAAAAGCAGATCATTGATTTGCGTAAATATGAAGCAGCCGGCCTGGCGCTGCCGCATACCCTGAAGGATGTCGAAGATTATCTGCGCTATGGCGCGGGGCAGAACGGCGGCCCAGGGTTGAATCCGACAGATTTCCTCTCGACCTTTGTAAACACCCGCAACCACGCAAGACGCTGGTCGCCGCTGCGTGAACGCATCATGATGACCGGGCAGGGGCTGAAGAGCTTTGCCAGCAGCATGCTCAATTATGGCAAGGCGATTCAGGAAGTCTTGAGCGACGATGATTCGGTCGCGTTCCTCAAGAAAAACAAGATTAAAACACTTGCCCAGCTTAAAGCACTCGAAATTGAATTGGGTGACAAGTTTCCGGATATTGAAATTGATCCGGATACCGTCGCGACGTTGGGCTATTACCTGCAGCGAATATTCGAGCGGATCAATAAAAACCTCAGCGATGTGCAAGGCATCAAGAATGACCTGGACCTATTTGGTTATGATCTGCGCGAGCATGTCCTGCCCAGTATAAAACTCAGGGTCGGTTTGATCGACAGCAGTTCGTTGGCAGCAGATATCAAGGTATTGAAGAACGACATCGATAATCGTGCCAAAGAAATCGATATCAAAAACACTGAATACAAGGCCGCTGTTCAGGAGGCATTGAAGTCTGCCGCCGGGATGAACATCGTGGGCCTGGCCATGGCTATCTACATGGGGGTGGAGGCGGAAAATATTCGTGCTGCACGCAAAGCGTTGTATGCCGAACAGGAACGGGATATCCAGGTGTTGGCGAGCAAGAACCAGACACTCGGTTCTCTTGCCCGCGTCAAACATGACCTGCAAAGTCTGATGATCGTGGCCATCGATGCCGACATCGCTACGCAGAACCTGATGCATGTCTGGAAAAGCCTCTACCTGCACATTTCCAACTCGGTCGCTGCGATGGGCCGTGTCAACGATGCCTTGAGCCTGCGGGTCTTCGGTACCGAGTTCGAAGAAGTCGTGCTGCCATGGAAAGCCATCGAGACCGACTCGGACAAGCTTATTCAGGTCTTCAAAGAGGCTGATGAAGAATACGAGCGCAACTATTCGTTCAGCACGCGAACCTCGCGTGTGATCAGTCTCAGCGCGACAGTGAGCTATCCGCCTGTGGACATGGCCACCCTGGCCGCCACTGTCGAACAGATGCGTGAAGCTCGCACTCAGGCAGAAGTCTTGAAGACTAAACTGGGTTACCTGCCCGATCTGTTCGACCGCTTCAAGCGCACTGTGAGTGGCATGGGGCAATGCCAAAACCAATTGCAGGATTCGGCCCAGACCGGAGTGAATGATCTGCAAAACAGCCTGCGACGTCTCGCCCGCAACGAGAAGGATCGGTTGAAAGAAACCGATCCTGAGGTCATTGAAGAAATCGACGATGAGCGCAAGGATATTTTGCGTTCGATTTCCTCTGCCATGACCAGGCAGGCAACTCTGGTGCGTAACGCCTTGCGCAATATTGATGCACGGTTTGATATGCGCCTGACGCAGGCTTACATCGCCGATTTCCAGCGCGACGCTCTCGTGGCCGATGCAGAAATTGCGCAGCTGGACAGCAAACTTGCAGAGCTTGCGGCTGATCGAAAGGTCATCATTGACGGGGTCAATCTGCTGGAAAAAAGCGGTATCGAGAATCTGGGCAAGGACGTTGAGCTGACCATCGCCAAGATCACCGAACTGGGCCTCGCTCCGCCGGAAATCAAACTGGTGATGGCGGCCATCGACCAACTGAAGCGAACCCTTATTGGCATTAGTGAGTCTGTGCGCTTCCTGGACATGGTGCGTGAGAGCGACAAGCTGAAGCTGAAAATCGATGGCTTGCAGGCCGAGATTGAACGCGAGCGCGCAGGTATCCGTGATTCGCAAGGCAAGGTCACTTACCTGAAGGCCATTCACGCCATGGAAGACTGTCGCGCCGAATATGCCGCCACCTACCGTCCTGCCGTGAATGCTTTTGAGCAGTTGCGCGATGCAATCGATGTCGACGTGTCGGACGACTGTGATGCACTCAGTGCCGCGTTGAAACAGCATGCGCCACTGTTTATCGCTTTCCTTAATCCGCTGTCCGTTCCGCAGCGCTGAGTCTGCCGGTAGGCGTGCTCTGCATTTGTTGTGATATCAGAGTCCGGCGCAGGATTGCCGATGGGCACGGTTCCATCGGCAATGAAAGTACGATCAGACTAAGGAGAGGCTGATGCTTGAATATTTACTGGCAGAAAAAAACTTCGCTGCATTGAAGCAGTACGTGAAGTTTCTGCAGGATCTACCCCCTGCCTTGCAGGAAATGACGGAGTTTACTGAAATCTTCGAACGGCAAAAGCACATCATGGTGCCGCCGCCGAATGTTCAAAGCCTGAGGCAGGCTGCACAAACCAGTGAAATGTGTTGGCGGGCGATACAGGTGGCCACACCGGCGCTCGGCAGCCATTCTGCGCAGGTGTTGCGTGAGATTTTTGCCTTTATCGAAGAGTTTCAGGCAGTCGTTTCAAAGGCCGACAATCGCCGAAAGACGATCATCACGATCGATCCGCGGCAATTTTCACTGGTGAGGTCGCCTGCCTGGGGCAATGCACCTGCCGAAAGCATCATCGATGTGCTGCGCGAAATGGATCGCCGGCTTGAGCAATATCGGGGCATGGTGCTCAATTTCAAAACCCGGGTGATCGGACTGGCCGAGTCGATCCACGGCATCTTCGTGCGTTTCATCGAGTGCCTGACGATGCCGATATGCACGTGCGATAAACCGATCCCCAAGATCGAGGCCTATTACAGTCTGGGTAAAATCGGTCTGCCCGGCACGACTTATGAGCCAGGCCGGTTGTATTCGCAGGAGGAGCGAATCGCGCAGTCCAAAGAACATGTCGAGTTTCTGTTCAACCTGCGCCGACGCGCTGCCAGTGCGGCGAACAACCTCAGCGATTTCTGCTATCGGATGTCGTGCATGCTGGATGAAGCGCAACAGATGCTTCGAAACCATTATCCGGCGATGACGATGGCGCGGGCGAAATCTGCGCTGCCGATGCTCAAGGGGCCGTTGAACGATGTGCAAAGCATGTCGGACCAACTGGGCAAATTGCCCCGGCTGTAACGCATAAAAAAGCCCATGACAGGTCATGGGCTTTTTGCGTTACGGGTAAGACGCTTACACGTAATACGACTTCAGCGGCGGAAAGCCGTTGAACTCGACCGCGCTGTAACTGGTGGTGTACGCACCGGTCGACAGCCAGTACAGACGATCACCGATCGCCAGGTTCAGCGGCAAACCGTACTTGTAGTTTTCGTACATGATGTCGGCGCTGTCGCAAGTCGGGCCGGCGATGACCACTTCTTCCATCTCGCCTTTCTTCTCGGTCCAGATCGGGAACTTGATCGCTTCGTCCATGGTTTCGATCAGGCCGGAGAACTTGCCCACATCGGTGTACACCCAGCGCTCGACGGCAGTACGCGATTTGCGCGCAACCAGCACCACTTCGCTGACCAGAATACCGGCGTTGGCGATCAACGAACGGCCTGGCTCGAGAATGATTTCCGGCAGATCATCACCGAAGTCTTCCTTGAGGAAGCGGATGATTTCTTCGGCGTAGGTTTCCAGGCTGTTGGTGCGGGTGATGTAGTTGGCCGGGAAGCCACCGCCCATGTTGATCAGCTTGAGATGGATGCCGTCTTCTTCTTTCAGGCGTTCGAAGATCACTTTGACCTTGGCGATCGCCGCGTCCCAGACGCTGATGTCGCGCTGCTGCGAACCGACGTGGAAGGAGATGCCGTATGGCACCAGGCCGAGGTCGCGGGCGAGGATCAGCAGGTCCATGGCCATGTCGGTCTGGCAGCCGAATTTGCGCGACAGCGGCCAGTCAGCCGTGGTCGAGCCTTCGGTGAGGATGCGCACATAAACTTTCGAACCCGGCGCAGCCTTGGCGATGTTGCGCAGGTCGGCTTCGGAGTCGGTGGAGAACAGACGTACGCCCTTCTCGTAGAAGTAGCGGATGTCCTTGGATTTCTTGATGGTGTTGCCGTAGCTGATACGGTCGGCGCTGACGCCGCGATCCATCACTTTGTCCAGCTCATAGATCGAGGCGATGTCGAAGCTCGAGCCTTTCTCTTTGAGCAGGTCGATGATCTCGACGGCCGGGTTGGCCTTGACCGCGTAGTAGACCTTGGCGAATTCGAAACCGGCGCGCAGGTCATCGTAGGCCTGGCTGATCATCGCGGTGTCGATCACCACGAACGGGGTTTCCTGTTTGTCGGCGAACGCCTTCATTTTGTCAAAAGTGGCGCGCGCGAAATAATCTTCGACCTGGATCGACATGCTAGGGAGCTCCTATGGCAAACGTGTAAAAACAATGGGTGCAAATGAACGTCCTCCGTATCCCCACTTTGGTTCGCCTACTTCCCAAGGCATGTCGCCGAAAGCAAAAAGGCCATGGGTGCGTTGCTGCCCTTGGCCTTGCTGTCTCGTCGTCAGTACTTGAGCCGGATGGATCGTTTCCAGCATGGACGTTCGGCGCGAACTTTAGGGCGTGAGGGGCCTGAGATCAACAAAAAATGTCGCATTTCTGCACGCTTCCGTCGTGCGGTCTTCCCTGACTCCTGATGTAACCGACCGAGATGACAGAAGGATGTTCCCCTCGCAGGATTCTTTCCTTCCGCCAGCATCCTCAAGCTCGCGTAATAACGGCCCTTGAAGTTTATTTCGAAAAAGTATCAATGACGCTGTTAAGACTGTCATTTCTGACAGGTGTTTATTGTTCTTTATATCCCTAAGGTAGGCACCGGTAACTCTCTTTTAACCAAGTGCAAGCAAGCGTGCCGGCAACTTTAAAGTTATCCGCACCCACGTGCCCGTGCGCTGCTGATTTGTCGAAATATCACGTCGGGGATCAAAGGATGAAAAGAATAAGTGCGTTATTGATTGCGCTGACCCTGTCCGGTTGCGCAACACATGAAGTACCGCAGGAACAGCCGACACTCGTCACTGCTTCAGCGCCGATCAACGTGAGAGCCAATGGCACCGGCCCGGAGATCGCGGCTTACTTGACCAAGGCTTACAACGACACGGCGACCCTGTGTAAAAATCGTCCGTCAGCCCCAGCGTTTCTGTGCTCTGGCGTACTCTTGCGTGCTACGAACCATTCTGCCAGTTACCGATTCTGGGATCCGAACCCCCAGTCGACCGGCGTTTCGTTTTCCTTCCTCCGTACCGATGCAAATTTCAACAAGTTGGTGTTTGGTTATAAAAACGGCTTTATTTTCTATCCATTGTTTTTCTCTCCGGTGGGTAAGGTCTACCCAACGGTCTTATGTTTCTTTCCGGTCGATGCGGGTGCCGACTTGCGCGATGATCAAGGCTGTGGAGTACAAGTGGCTTATCCTGTCGTTGGCAAACCATGCCAGTCCCAAGGTATTAACACCGCCGCCCAATATATTGATCACTACAACAAGTCGACGGTGAAGTATGGAAGCCTGTGCGGATTTAATGTGCGCGATAGCTTAAATGAAGGGGCAACCACTGCATTTAACGAGGCGCTCAAGGCGCAGGGCATGGGCGGCACCTTTGCTTTCAATACGCAAAACGAATTCCGCATGGGTAAATGGGCTCAGGGCCTGGGTAAAACCTTGCCGATCGAAGCGGTTTTTTACATCAGTGATTCTGGCAAGGCCTCGGCCCAGGCCGATCAGAAGGATTTCAAGACCCACACCGATATCTGGATTCCGGTGATCAAAATCACCCTGCCCCAAACGCCCACCGAAAAAGCCAAGTTCGAGTTTTTCGCGGCCGACCAGGCCATTACCTCCTGAACGAACAACCGGGCCATTCTCCGTGGAGACTGGCCCGGTTCGCCGTATCAGGCCAGCGCCGTCTCTGCTGGCGAGACAATGCTGGTTTTACCCCCTCGGGATTTACCCGAGCTCAGGTACTCGGCAATCGACTCCTGCGTCACCTCACCGAGGAACACGCGCTCGGCGTCCATCACTGGCAACCACGAACGATTGAACTCGTACATGCGTGACAACAGAATGCGCAAATGCTCGTCGTAGGCGGCCGTGGCGTTGAACTCGCGCAAGTACTGCGCGCACGTGCCGGTCTGACGGTGCAGGTCGCGACGGCGCACATAACCCAGCGCCTTGTTCTCGGCACAGGTGACCACCACATAGCGACGGTCATGCTCGTCCATCAATTCCAGCGCATCGGCCACCGGGGTTTCCGGGCTTACTGACGGCGCGTTGTCCGCCGCGTCTTCTGCTTTGACCAACAGCAGGCGCTTGAGCGTACTGTCCTGACCCACAAAGTTGCTGACAAAGTCGTCCGCCGGGTGCGCGAGCAGCGTGTCCGGATGATCGATCTGCAGCAGTTTACCGGCGCGGAAAATCGCGATCTTGTCGCCGAGCTTGATCGCTTCGTCGATGTCGTGGCTGACCATGATCACGGTCTTGTTCAGCGCGCGCTGCATCTCGAAGAATTCGTTCTGGATCATCTCGCGGTTGATCGGGTCGACCGCACCGAACGGTTCGTCCATCAACAGCAGCGGCGCGTCAGCGGCCAGTGCACGGATTACGCCGATGCGCTGTTGCTGACCACCGGACAATTCGCGCGGGTAGCGATGCAGATACTGCTTGGGCTCCAGCTTGATCATGCTCATCAATTCGCGGGCGCGGTCGTGGCATTTCTGTTTGTCCCAGCCGAGCAGTTTCGGCACGACGACGATGTTCTCTTCGATGGTCATGTTCGGGAACAGACCGATCTGCTGGATCACGTAGCCGATGTTGCGACGCAGGGTCACTTCGTCGAGATCAGTGGTGTCCTCACCGTTGATGAGGATCTTGCCCGAGGTCGGTTTGATCAGGCGGTTGATCATCTTCAGCGTGGTGCTTTTGCCGCAACCCGATGGCCCGAGGAACACACAGATTTCGCCTTCATTGACGGTCAGGCTTACCGAGTCCACGGCTTTGACATCTTTGCCGTTGCTTTGGAAAGTTTTGCTGAGGTTTTGAAGTTCGATCATTTGAGCAGTCCTTTTGGAGTCAACGAGCGTTGCAGCCATTGGAGAAACAGGTCAGCGAAAATGGCCAGAAGACTGACCAGCAGTGCGCCGACGATCAGCATCGACATGTCACTGCGGCTGATGGAAGCGAGGATCAACACACCGAGGCCACCGGCGCCGATGGTCGCGGCGATGGTCATCACGCCGATGTTCATCACCACGGCGGTGCGCACGCCAGCGAGGATCACCGGCACGGCGATCGGCAATTCAACCATGCGCAGGCGCTGGCCGAAGGTCATGCCGATGCCGCGTGCGGCTTCACGAATACCGGGTTCTACGCCGGTGAGGGCGAGGTAGGTGTTGCGCATGATCGGCAGCAATGAATAAAGAAACACGGCGGTGATCGCCGGCATTGGGCCTAGGCCTTGGCCGAACTTGGAGTAGAACGGCAGCAGCAGACCGAAGAGAGCAATCGACGGCACGGTCAGCAGCACCGTGGCGCTGGCCTGCAGGGGACCGGCGAGGGTCGGAAACCGCGTCATCAAAATGCCCAGCGGCACGCCAACGACAATCGCCAGGGTCACGGCGATGCCGACGAGGGTGATGTGCTGCCAGGTCAGGTGCATCACCTGCTGCCAGTCGAGGTGGGAAAAGGCGTTCAGAAATTCCATGACTTTTCCTCCTTAATTAAGTGGATGCTGGCGCAGGAAATCGGCGGCCACTTTCGATGGGCTTTCGTGATCGACGTCGACCCGCGCGTTGAGCTGGCGCATGGTTTCGTCATCGAACAGTTCGGCCAGCGGCTTGAGTTGCTCGGCCAGTTGCGGGTGCGCGTCGAGGTAGGCCTGACGCACCACCGGCGCTGCTGTGTAGTCGGGGAAGTAATGCTTGTCGTCTTCCAGCAGCTTGAGGCCGAAGGCGTTGAGACGCCCGTCGGTGGTGTAGACCAGGCCGGCGAACACCTGACCGTTGCGCAGCGCGGTGTAGACCAGGCCCGCGTCCATCTGGCGGATGTTCTTGCGGCTCAGGTTCATGCCGTAAAGGTCGACCATGCCGATCAGGCCGTCGGAGCGGTTGGCAAACTCGGTATCCAGCGCTACCAAGTGATTAGTCTTGGCCTCGGCGCGCAGCACTTCGTTCAACTGGCTGATGTTGTTGATCTGCGGATATTCCTCAGCGACCTTTTTCGGCAGCGCGAGGGCGTAGGTGTTACTGAATTTCGACGGCGTCAGCCAGATCAGGCCTTTTTTTGCGTCGAGTTCTTTCACCCGGGCGTAGGACTGGGCGCTGTCGAGTTTTTCGGTGACATGGTTGTAAGCCACCAGCGACACGCCGGTGTATTCCCAGAGCATGTCCAGCTGCCCGCTTTCGTGGGCGCTGCGGGCGAGGTTGCTGCCCAGACCACCGGTGATCTGCGCGTCATAACCTTTACTGCGCAGGTATTGCGCGGTGATTTCGGCGAGCAGGGTCTGCTCGGTGAAGACCCGGGCGCCGAGGCGGATCACCGGTTTTTCAGCGGCTTGCGCGATGCCCGCGAACAGCAGGACGCAACCTAAGATCAAACAAAGTCGTTTCATATTCATTCCTTCGCAAAAGCCTTAAGACGGGCGCAAACCGCGTTCCAGCCAGAGGCGGCTGGCGAGGGTGACGACGCCATCGAGCAGCAAGGCCAGCAGCGCGGTGCACGCGGCGCCGAGCAGCAGTTGCGGCTGATTGTTCAGGGCGATGCCGGGGAAGATCAGGCTGCCGAGGCTGTTTGCGCCGATCAGGAACGCCAGTGGCGCGGTGCCGACGTTGATTGCCAACGCCACGCGCACACCACCGACAATGATCGGCACCGCGTTGGGCAATTCGACTTTCCACAGCACTTGGCGCGGCGTCATGCCGATGCCGACGGCCGCTTCTTTGAGCGAGCCCTGGACGTTTTTCAGGCCTTCGTAGGTGTTGCGCACAATCGGCAACAAGGAAGCGAGGAATAAAGCGAAGATCGCCGGGCCACTGCCGATGCCGAGGACGCCCAGGGCAATCGCGAGCACGGCCAACGGAGGCACGGTGTTACCGATATTGAAGATCTGCATGAAGCGTTCAGCACGGCCGACCATGGTCGGGCGACTGAGGAAGATGCCGGCAGGGATGCCCACGACAAGGGCAGCCAGCATTGAAGCGAGGACGAGAATCAGATGAGCTTGCAGGTAAAACAACAAATCGTCGCGGTAGTGTTCGATCGTGTTGATGCCGATCCAGTGGACCAGCAGGGCCAGGAGCGCGATCACCACCGCACCTCCCATCAGCCCTTTGCCATAGCGGATAGCCACAGGCGGACTCCTTTTTTTGTAGTCGGCGAACGCTCTCCCGTGTGGCATGCCAAGCCTTGGCTGCCGGGAGTGAACGTTCGCGAGAAGCAGCTCCCTCAGCACCGGCAAAAAGCGGTCTGAAAGCGAGCCATGAGCGCAGCCTCGTCAGGCTAACTTGCTGATTTTTCAGCCCCTGACGAAAATTCGTAACAGGGGATGGACGTCTCCGTGCTTTAAAAGGTTCCCATCTGCGGCAGCATTTGGCCACCCTTAATGTGCTCAACGGTTCGGTTATTGCATCGACTTGGGCTATAATCGCGGCCCTTTTTTGAATCACCGCCAGGCGATTTCCCATGACCAACCAGGCCGCCGAAGTCGCGAAACGCCGCACTTTCGCCATTATTTCCCACCCCGATGCCGGTAAAACCACGATCACCGAAAAGCTCCTGTTGATGGGCAAGGCGATTGCAGTGGCCGGTACGGTGAAATCCCGTAAATCCGATCGCCATGCGACATCCGACTGGATGGAGATGGAGAAGCAGCGGGGTATTTCCATTACCACGTCGGTCATGCAGTTCCCCTATCGCGAACACATGATCAACCTGCTCGACACCCCGGGCCACGAAGACTTCTCCGAAGATACCTACCGCACCCTGACCGCGGTGGACTCGGCATTGATGGTCCTCGACGGCGGTAAAGGTGTCGAGCCACGGACCATCGCGCTGATGGATGTCTGCCGTCTGCGTGACACGCCGATCGTCAGCTTCATCAACAAACTCGACCGTGACATCCGCGACCCGATCGAACTGCTCGACGAAATCGAAGCCGTTCTGAAGATCAAGGCGGCGCCGATCACCTGGCCGATCGGTTGCTACCGCGACTTCAAGGGCGTGTACCACCTGGCCGACGACTACATCATTGTCTACACCGCCGGTCACGGTCACGAACGCACCGAAACCAAGATCATCGAGAAGCTCGATTCGGACGAGGCGCGCGCGCACCTGGGCGACGAGTACGAGCGTTTCATCGAGCAGTTGGAACTGGTTCAAGGCGCCTGCCACGAATTCAACCAGCAGGAATTCCTCGACGGTCAGCTGACCCCGGTGTTCTTCGGTACGGCTTTGGGCAACTTCGGTGTTGATCACGTACTCGACGCCGTTGTCGATTGGGCGCCGCGCCCGCTGGCCCGTGTGGCCAACGAGCGTACCGTCGAGCCGGTCGAAGAGAAGTTCTCGGGCTTCATCTTCAAGATCCAGGCGAACATGGACCCGAAACACCGTGACCGCATCGCCTTCATGCGTATCTGCTCCGGCAAGTACGAAAAAGGCATGAAGATGCGCCACGTGCGCACCGGCAAGGACGTGCGCATCGGCGACGCCCTGACGTTCTTCTCCTCCGAGCGTGAGCAGCTGGAAGAAGCCTTTGCCGGCGACATCATCGGTCTGCACAACCACGGCACCATCCAGATCGGCGACACCTTCAGCGAAGGCGAAACCCTCGGTTTCACCGGCATCCCGCATTTCGCCCCGGAACTGTTCCGTCGCGTACGCCTGCGTGATCCGCTGAAATCCAAGCAACTGCGTCAGGGCCTGCAACAACTGGCCGAAGAAGGCGCAACGCAAGTGTTCTTCCCGGAGCGCAGCAACGACATCATCCTCGGTGCCGTCGGTGTGCTGCAGTTCGACGTGGTCGCCAGCCGCTTGAAAGAGGAATACAAGGTCGAGTGCTCCTACGAGCCAATCACCGTGTACTCCGCGCGCTGGATCGAATGCAGCGACAAGAAGAAGCTTGAGGAATTCTCCAACAAGGCGGTGGAAAACCTTGCAGTCGACGGCGGTGGTCACCTGACCTACCTCGCCCCGACGCGGGTCAATCTGGCCCTGATGGAAGAGCGCTGGCCGGACGTGAAATTCCGTGCGACGCGTGAGCATCACTAAGTAGAAGTCACTGCATTTCGCGGCGTTGAACGTTGAGTAGTGCTGGTGCAATAGAAGCCCCGCAGGCATTTGCCTGTGGGGCTTTTTACTTTCTGGCTTAGTTGTCTACTGTCAGGTCTGACAGTAGACGCTGGTTTCGCGAGGACGTTAGATGAGTGAGCGGCGCCGTCGCCGAACATGCAGAAAGGATTGCTGATGACCCGTCAAACCGCATCGAATACTCAGGGGCATCTTTGGGCAGAAGACGACCAGGGCACGCCAATATTTAAAGCCAAAGACTTACAGTTTTTGCAGCCGGACTCTAAGGCGATGTGGGTGGGGGGCGAGGTTAATGGAAGCTCTGGCCAGCGCCTGCACTTCTACATTCCCAAGAAGTACTGGGTGATAGGAATTCACCCGATCAATCTCGATAAAGACGCCGAGGCTTATTACAACCATCAGTTCGGCATGACCTGGACGACGCAGCCCGGCGGCTGGCTCGAGATTGTGCTGATCGATCTGGTCAAGGAAATAATGATCATTGAATTTGAGTTCGTCACAAAACAAGACGTAGATGATGGAGATTGCCTTACGTTAACCGGTTCAGGCTGGCTTAAAGGCTTCACGACCGATCCCTCACATGCCAGCGCTACGTATCTTCAAACATTAAGAAACGCGAAAAATCCGGCTTAGTTGTCATCGCTATTAACGCTATTCAAAACCGGTCTTTCATCGCCCGGCATTTTCTCCATTCCCTTAGCGTCCTATCTGGTGAACCCGGCTGATCGGAACTAGATTTCACACAGCACCAGTCAGGCACGTATGTCTCACCTGCGAAAGGATGGAGTCGGTTATGAAGAGCAGATTGCTACGCGTTTTATTGCTATTGAAAGTGATGGTGATGCTGTCCCTCGGCACCGCGACGGCCTGGGCCGAGTGCGAGGATCACGATTCTCAGGCGTTCAACGGGCAGGTCGGGCACAGCTCGATGATGCTCGCCAAGTCGGAGTCCGAACCGGGTGACCAGGATCAGGGCGGCAGCGCCGATGATGACGACTCGACCACCGACGAGCCGGACACTGATGATCCGGACGAAGGTGACAGCCAGACGTAGATCAAAGATCAAATAAACCCCTGGTTGCGATATCCCGGTAGGAGCTGCGGCACGCTGCGATCTTTTGATCTGGATTTTATCAATAAGAATCTAAAGATCGCAGCGTGCCGCAGCTCCTACAGTTTTAACAGCAACTGCCGCGAGCGAGAGCCCGCAAAGTCTGAGCCGACAGCCAAAAGAAAACCCCTTGCGCCTCGACTGATGCGCAGTCGATGCAGAAGGGGTTTGCTCACACTTCAACCCTGGATAAACACGACCCCTGTAGGAGCTGCGGCACGCTGCGATCTTTTGATCTTGAATCTGAAAATCAAAAGATCGCAGCCTCGTTTCACTCGACAGCTCCTACAGGTTTTGTGTCGGTCTCCAGTTTTGCTTACGCCGCGCCGTCGAGGAATTGCTCGGCGTAGTGGCAAGCCACCTGCCGGCTGTCGAGCTGGCGCAACAACGGCTCTTCAGTGCTGCAACGCTCGGTCGCGTACGGGCAGCGCTTGTGGAAGGCGCATCCCGACGGCGGGTTCAAGGGGTTGGGGAGTTCGCCGACAATCTTGATTTTCGGCTTGTTCGGGTCCGGGTGAATGGTCGGGGTCGCCGACAGCAGCGCCTGGGTGTACGGGTGCAGCGGACGCTCGTAGATGTCGTTTTTCGGCCCCAGTTCCACCGGGCGACCGAGGTACATCACCATCACGTCATCGGCCACGTGCTGCACCACCGCGAGGTTGTGCGAAATGAACACGTAAGCGGTGTTGAACTCCTGCTGCAGATCCATGAACAGGTTGAGCACCTGCGCCTGAATCGACACGTCCAGTGCCGAGGTCGGTTCATCCGCCACCAGCACTTTCGGTTGCAGCATCATCGCCCGGGCCAGGGCGATACGCTGGCGCTGACCGCCGGAGAACATGTGCGGATAGCGCTGATAATGCTCAGGACGCAAGCCGACCTGCTTCATCATCGCCTGGACTTTCTCGCGACGTTCGGCAGCGCTCAGGTTGGTGTTGATCAGCAGCGGCTCGCCGAGCTGGTCACCGACTTTCTGCCGTGGGTTCAACGACGCGTACGGGCTTTGGAAGACCATCTGCACGTCTTTGCGCAGTTGCTTGCGCTGGGCCTTGTCAGCGCCGGCGACTTCCTGGCCGGCGATTTTCAAGGAGCCGGACGACGGGTCTTCGATCAGCGTCAACGCGCGGGCGAGGGTGGATTTACCGCAGCCCGATTCACCAACAACGGCGAGGGTCTTGCCGGCTTCCAGTTCGAACGACACGCCGTTCAGTGCGCGCACGGTCGCGTGGCCCTTGAACAGGCCACGGGAGACTTCATAGTGACGGGTCAGGTCGCGGGCGGTAAGTACGACGGCCATTACGCCACCTCCTGGTTCAGCGGGAAGAAGCAGCGGGCGAGGCTGTGGGCTTTCGGATCAAGGCCTGGACGCTGCGCACGGCAGCTGTCCTGCACGTAGGGGCAGCGCGGCGACAGCAGGCAACCCTGCGGACGGTCGTAACGGCCCGGAACGATGCCCGGCAAGGTCGACAGACGTGCGGCGCCGAGGCTGTGCTCGGGAATCGCCTTGAGCAGCGCTTCGCTGTACGGGTGCGCCGGGATGTCGAACAGTTGCGGTACCTGACCGACTTCAACGGCTTGGCCGGCGTACATCACGCAGACGCGCTGGGCGGTTTCAGCCACGACCGCGAGGTCGTGCGTGATCAGCACCAGGCCCATGTTCTGTTCTTTCTGCAACGCCAGCAGCAGATCCATGATCTGCGCCTGAATCGTCACGTCCAAAGCAGTGGTCGGTTCGTCGGCGATCAGCAGTTTTGGCTCGCCGGCAATCGCCATGGCGATCGCAACGCGCTGGCTCATACCGCCGGACAGTTGATGCGGGTAGGCGTCCATACGGCTGGCGGCGCCGGGGATTTCGACTTTTTCCAGCAGTTCGATCGCACGTTTGCGCGCTTGCTTGCCGGACATTTTCAGGTGCAGACGCAGCACTTCTTCAATCTGGAAACCGACGGTGTAGCTCGGGTTCAGCGCGGTCATCGGGTCCTGGAAGACCATCGACAAGTCTTTGCCGACGATTTGCCGACGTTGACGGTTGCTCAGCTTGAGCATGTCTTTGCCGTCAAAGCTGAGCGAGTCGGCGGTGACGATGCCGGGATGCTCGATCAGGCCCATCAGCGCCATCATGGTCACGGATTTACCCGAACCCGATTCGCCAACGATGGCCAGTACTTCGCCTTTGTCGACTTTCAGATCGAGGCCGTCGACCACCGGGGTCGCGGTCTTGTCGCCGAAGCGAACGTTGAGATTCTTGATTTCTAGCAGTGACATGGGAATCTCCTCAGGCGGCGTTCTTGAGTTTCGGGTCCAGCGCATCACGCAGACCGTCGCCCATCAAGTTGATTGCCAGCACGCTGAGCAAAATGGTCAAACCAGGCAGGCTCACCACCCACCAGGCGCGTTCGATGTAGTCGCGGGCCGAAGCGAGCATGGTGCCCCACTCAGGGGTTGGCGGTTGTACGCCAAGGCCGAGGAAGCCCAGTGCGGCGGCATCGAGAATCGCCGAGGAGAAACTCAAGGTCGCTTGAACGATCAGCGGCGCCATGCAGTTCGGCAGCACGGTGATGAACATCAGGCGTGGCAGACCGGCACCGGCCAGGCGCGCGGCGGTCACGTAGTCGCGGTTCAGTTCGCCCATCACCGCGGCACGGGTCAGACGCACGTAGGACGGCAGCGAAACCACAGCAATGGCGATCACGGTGTTGATCAGGCCAGGGCCGAGGATGGCGACAATCGCCACAGCCAGCAGCAGCGATGGCAGGGCCAGCATGATGTCCATCAGACGCATGATGGTCGGGCCGATCATCTTCGGAAAGAAACCGGCGAACAGACCCAGCAGAATCCCCGGAATCAGCGACATCACCACCGAAGACAAGCCGATCAGCAGCGACAGGCGCGAGCCCTGGATCAGACGCGACAGCAGGTCGCGACCGAGTTCATCGGTACCGAGCAGGAACTGCATCTGCCCGCCTTCGAGCCACGCCGGTGGCGTCAGCAGGAAGTCGCGGTATTGCTCGCTCGGGTTGTGCGGCGCGACCCAAGGGGCGAACAGCGCGCAGAAAATCACCAGCAACATGAACAGCAGGCCGGCAACCGCGCCTTTGTTCTTCGAGAAGGCTTGCCAGAATTCTTTGTACGGCGACGGGTACAGCAGGCTTTGATCCGCGTTGGTGGCGGAAGTCGCTACTGAGGAAGTTGGAGTGCTCATTGGATTGGACCTCAGCGCTGATGACGGATGCGTGGGTTGGCAAAGCCGTAGAGGATGTCCACTACGAAGTTGACCAGAATCACCAGGCAGGCGATTAACAGGATGCCGTTTTGCACAACCGGATAGTCCCGGGCGCCGATGGCTTCGATCAGCCATTTACCGATGCCGGGCCAGGAGAAAATGGTTTCGGTCAGGACGGCACCCGCCAGCAGGGTGCCGACTTGCAGGCCGACCACGGTGAGTACCGGAATCAGCGCGTTACGCAGACCGTGGACGAACACCACGCGCGACGGCGACAGGCCTTTGGCCTTGGCCGTGCGGATGTAGTCTTCGCGCAGCACTTCGAGCATCGACGAACGGGTCATCCGCGCGATCACTGCCAGCGGGATGGTGCCGAGCACGATGGCTGGCAGGATCAGGTGATGCAGCGCATCGAAGAACGCACCGACGTCATCGGCCAGCAGCGTGTCGATCAGCATGAAACCGGTGCGCGGCTCGATGTCGTAGAGCAGGTCGATGCGCCCGGAGACCGGCGTCCAGCCCAGGCTCACCGAGAAGAACATGATGAGGATCAGGCCCCACCAGAAGATCGGCATCGAATACCCCGCCAGGGAGATGCCCATCACCCCGTGGTCGAACAGGGATCCTCGCTTGAGTGCCGCAATCACCCCGGCCAGAAGCCCGAGAATGCCGGCAAACAGCAGGGCGGCCATGGACAGTTCCAGGGTCGCCGGGAAAAGGGAGGTGAACTCGGTCCATACGCTCTCACGCGTACGCAGGGATTCGCCGAGATCGCCGTGGGCCAGTTTGCCGATGTAGTCCAGATACTGGGCATACAGCGGCTTGTTCAGACCTAGGCGTTCCATTGCCTGAGCGTGCATTTCGGGGTCGACCCGACGTTCGCCCATCATCACTTCCACGGGGTCGCCAGGGATCATGCGAATCAACGCGAAGGTCAGCAAGGTGATGCCGAAAAACGTGGGGATCAACAACCCCAGTCGGCGGGCAATAAAACTAAACATCTTGTGTGGTACCTCATCAGCCGGTTAGGCGTGCCCGGCTTCCCTGGGGTCAGGGAGGCCGGGAGTTTCTTATCTACTTCACCTGGGTGGTGGCGAAGTTATTAGTGGTGAGAGGGCTGATGTGATAACCCTCTACATTCTTGCGCATTGCGGTAAACATCCTGGTGTGGGCCATGCTGATCCATGGCTGGTCCTGATTAAACAGCACTTGTGCCTGTTCGTAGAGCGCGGCGCGTTCGGCCGGATCTACTTTAGCCCGTGCTTCATCCAGCAGTGTCTGGAATTTCTCGTTGCACCAGCGTGCATAGTTCTCGCCGTTCTTGGCCGCTTCACAACTGAGCATAGGCGTCAGGAAGTTATCCGGGTCACCGTTGTCGCCCGCCCATCCGGCCGACACCATGTCGTGTTCGCCGGCCTTGGCGCGTTTAAGCATCTCGCCCCATTCCATCACGCGGATGTCGACCTTGATCCCGACTTTCGCCAGGTCAGCCTGCATCATCTGCGCGCCGAGCATCGGATTCGGGTTGGTCGGGCCACCGCCGTTACGGGTAAACAGGGTAAACACGGTGCCGTCAGGAACCCCGGCTTCCTTGAGCAGGGCACGGGCCTTGTCGAGGTCGCGTGGCGGGTTTTTCAGGTCGTGGTTGTAACCCAGCAGCGTGTCCGGGTACGGGTTGACCGCAACGGTTGCATTGCCCGGGCCAAACAGAGCGTTGACGTAAGCCGCTTTGTCGAAAGCGATATCGATCGCTTTACGCACGCGCACGTCGCTCATGTATTTGTGCTGAGTGTTCATTGCGATGTACGAAACGGTCATGGCGTTCAGTTCATCGACCTTGAGCTTGTCGTCTTTCTTGATGCTCGGGATGTCATCCGGTTTCGGGTACAGCGCGATCTGGCACTCGTTGGCCTTGAGCTTCTGCAGGCGCACGTTGTTGTCGGTGGCGATCGCCAGGATCAGCGCATCGGCCGGTGGCTTGCCACGGAAGTACTCAGGGTTGGCCTTGAAGCGCACCTGTGCATCCTTGGCGTAACGCTGGAAGATGAACGGGCCGGTGCCGATCGGCTTGTTATTCAGGTCGCCAGCCTTGTTGGCCTTGAGCAACTGGTCGGCGTATTCAGCGGAATAGATGGCCGTGAACGGCATGGCGACGTCGGCGAGGAACGGTGCTTCGCGACGCGTCAGGGTGAACTTGACGGTGCTGTCGTCGACTTTCTCGACGCTTTTGAGCAGTTCCTTGAAGCCCATGCTTTCAAAGTACGGGAAGCCCACGCTCGACAGTTTGTGCCACGGGTGATTCGGGTCCAGCTGACGCTGGAAGCTCCAGACCACGTCGTCGGCGTTCATGTCGCGCGTCGGCTTGAAGTATTCGGTGGTGTGAAACTTGACGCCTTGGCGCAGGTGGAACGTGTAGGTCAGGCCGTCTTCACTGATGTCCCAGGTGTCTGCCAGCGCCGGTACGATCTCCGTGGTGCCGGGCTTGAAGTCGACCAGACGATTGAAGATGGTTTCGGCCACCGCATCGGCAGTGACTGCAGTTGTGTACTGGACCATATCGAAGCCTTCCGGGCTGGCTTCGGTGCAGACCACCAAGGGTTTGGCCGAGACGCCCAGGGCGGCACTCAGCAAGGCGGCAGCGATGGCCGCACGTAGGGGAAGCATTTTCATCGATAACCCTCTGCAATCGGTTGAAGACAAAAAACCGCACGGCCGACTCTTCATGAGTCAGCCGACGGTTGGCGTTTTTACAGGATGTTGAACGGGATGGTGGTCACGAGACGGAACTCGTTGATGCTGCCGTCAGCCTGGTTTTCGCTGGCGCGGTGGGTGGTGTAGGTCGCGCGGATAGTGGTGGCCTTGAGCGGGCCGCTCTGCACGGCGTACGAAGAGCCGATGCCGTATTCGTAATGGTGTTCGCCGTCCATGCTGCGCACGTCATAAGCGGTGCCGACGTAGTGAGTACCGTCGATGCCCCAGCCGCGAGCGCTGTAGGCGTTGAACTTCAGGCCCGGAATGCCGTACTCGGCCATGTTGATGCCGTAGGCGATCTGGAAGGATTTCTCGTTCGGTCCGTTGAAGTCCGACAGCAGGGAGTTGGCCAGGTAGATGCCGTTGGTTTCGTGCAGGTAGTCGAAGTACTCGTTACCGTTCACTTCCTGGTACGAGAAGGTCAGGGTGTGTGCCTGGTGAGTCAGACCGAACGACAGCGAGTAGGTGTCGTTGTCGATCTCGCCCATCAACTTTTTGCCTTCGTCGACGGTCTTGTAGTAGTTCAGGCCGGTGGTCAGGCTCAGTACCGAGCTGTCGCCCAGTTCGTGAGTGGCGCCGAAGTAGTACTGGTTCCAGAAGTCTTCAGCCTGGGTCGCGTAGAGGCTGGTTTTCAGGCTCTTGAGCGGCTGATAGTTCACGCCTGCAGTGTTGACGTGGTCGGTTTCGACACCGGTGTTGCTGTATTCGGTGCGGAATTTCGACAGGCTCTGTTCGGTACGTGGCGACACGCGGTCGAAGGTTGCGAGGTCGAACGACAGGTTGTCGAATTCTTCACTGTGGATCGCCACACCCTCGAAGCTCGAAGGCAGCGGACGGTTGCCGATGACGTCGACGATCGGGCTGCTGAAGTTCATGCGGCCGGCAGTCAGGGTGGTGTTGGAGATACGCGCCTTGACGTTGGCCAGACCCAGTTTGCTCCACTGATCGACGGCGTCGCCGTTGGAGTGGGCGAGGGTACGGTTGGAACCGCCCTTGATGTCTTCGCGGCTGCGATCCAGTGCGATGGCGTTGTAAGCCGCGACTTCGGTGCTGATCCCCACGGTGCCTTGGGTGAAGCCCGAGGTGTAGTTGAGGATGGTGCCCTGAACCCAGTTGATCCGGCGCGAGCCGGTCAGGGTTTCGCCGTGGCGTTCATAGCTGAAAGTGCCGCCGCGCTGTTTGTCTTCGTTGGCGTACCAGTTACGGGTCGAACCCGACAGGCTCTGGCCATCGATGAAACCCTTGGCTTCGGATTGGGCGCTGGTGCTGGCCAGTTGCGTCGGAATGAAGTCCTGGCTGACGCTTTCAGCATGGGCCCCGGCGGTGATGCTGCTGATGGCCAGGGCCAGTATCGCGGTGTTGCTCAGTTTCATGGGTGAAGCTCCTTTACTTTCTTTTTATGCCGGCTTTTTTGGGTTGGCCGGTTATTGGTTTAGAACTCATTCACACATCGCAAACGTTTGCAGAAGGCCGGATGGGCGAATTTCGGCAAAGCGCTTGCGTGAGGGGGTAGACAGCCCCCTCAGCGTTGCGGCTAATCGGTTGGTTTAATCGATACTGACACCCGAGAAAACGTTGCGACCGAACGGGCTGACTTTGAACCCTTCGATTTTCGTGCTCAGCGGCTGGTTGACCGTCGAGTGGGCGACAGGCGTGATCGGCACTTGCTGTTTAAGCAATTGCTGGGCCTGTTTATAGAGCACGGTGCGCTGGTCACGGTCGGTGACGACCTTGGCCTCTTTGATCAGCTTGTCGTAAGCCGGATCGCACCACATGGAATAGTTGTTGCCGCCAATGGCATCGCAGCTGTACAGCGTGCCCAGCCAGTTGTCCGGATCACCATTGTCACCGGTCCAGCCGATCAGGCTGATGTCGTGCTCGCCATTCTTGGTGCGCTTGATGTACTCGCCCCATTCATAGCTGACGATCTTCACTTTCAGACCGATCTTGGCCCAGTCCGCCTGAAGCATTTCGGCCATCAACTTGGCGTTTGGGTTATACGGACGCTGCACCGGCATCGCCCACAGGGTGATTTCCGTGCCTTCCTTGACGCCGGCAGCCTTGAGCAGCTCTTTGGCCTTTTCCGGGTTGTAGGCGGCGTCTTTGATGGTGTCGTCGTAAGACCACTGAGTCGGTGGCATGGCGTTGACGGCCAACTGACCGGCGCCTTGATAAACCGCGTTGAGAATCCCCTGTTTATTCACCGCCATGTCCAGCGCCTGGCGCACTTCGAGCTGGTCGAAAGGTTTGTGCCGGACGTTGTAGGCGATGTAGCCGAGGTTGAAACCCGGCTTGGAGATCAGTTGCAGTTTTGGATCGTTCTTCAACGCTTCTACATCGGCGGGGCGCGGATGCAGAGTGATCTGGCACTCGCCGGCCTTGAGCTTCTGCACGCGCACCGAAGCGTCGGTGTTGATGGCGAAGATCAGGTTGTCGAGTTTGACCCGGCTCGGGTCCCAGTACTGCTTGTTGCCGGTGAAGCGGATGTTCGAGTCTTTCTGATAACTCTTGAACACGAACGGCCCGGTGCCGATCGGCTTCTGGTTGATGTCGCTCGGTTTGCCATCGGCCAGCAGTTTGTCGGCGTATTCGGCGGACAGAACGGCGGCGAAGCTCATGGCGAGGTTCTGGATGAACGCGGCGTCGACGCTGTTAAGCGTGAACTCCACGGTCAGCGGCCCGGTCTTTTCGACCTTGGCGATGTTCTTGTTCAGGCTCATCCCGTTGAAATACGGGAACTCGGTGGGATAGGCCTTACGGAATGGCTGCTGTGGATCAAGCATGCGATTAAACGTGAACAACACGTCGTCCGCGTTGAAGTCGCGGGTCGGCTTGAAGTACGGCGTTGTATGAAATTTCACACCTTCACGCAGGTGAAAGGTGTACTTGAGACCGTCCTCGGAAATGTCCCACTTGGTTGCCAGACCCGGGACGACATTGGTTGCGCCTTTTTCGAACTCGACCAGACGGTTGTAGATCGGCTCGGCGGCGTCGTTGTCGGTCGCGGTGGTGTATTGGGCGGTATCAAAACCCGCCGGGCTGCCTTCGGAACAGAACACCAGGCTTTTGCTGGCGGCGAAACTGGCGGACGAGACGGCCAACAGACCGGCGCCCAGCAATGCGGAAAAAACCAAGGTATGGCGCATGACGCTCCCTCTTTTTTTAGTGTTGTGCAATGCGCCGCGTCTCGTCCTGAAACGTTGTGGTCGCATTGAGCTCAATCCAATACGTACAGCAAACCGTTGGCCCACGCAGGCACTGGTCAGAACCCGACGGTAGGGGCCGCGGGACTGGCAGTAAATGCGTAAAAGCCTGAAAACCTCGTAGGAAAAGTCGACGCGCCTAGACCGTTGCAGTCACCCGCAGTGGAATTGGCTGTAAGAAAATTCCTAACTTCCCGGCAGGTAAAACAGCGGCGACGTCATGAACGTCGCCGCTGTGATGCCTTATTTGCTGACGCTGACGCCGTAGAAGGAGTTCAAGCCGAATGGGCTGATCTTGAAATCCTGCACGTTGGCGCGCATGGGTTGGTACACCGTCGAGTGAGCGATAGGTGTCATCGGGACTGCATCTTTGAGGACGTGTTGCGCCTCTTTGTACAGTTCGGTGCGCTTGCCTTGGTCGGTTGTGCGCTTGGCTTCTTTGACGAGGCCGTCGAACTTCTTGTCGCACCACTTGGAGAAGTTGTTGCCGCTGAGCGAGTCGCAGCCGAACAGCACGTTCAGCCAGTTGTCCGGATCACCATTGTCACCGCTCCAGCCAATGAGCATGGCCTGGTTCTCGCCACCTTTGGAGCGCTTGATGTACTCGCCCCACTCATAGCTGGTGATCTTCACTTTCAAGCCGATCTTGGCCCAGTCGGACTGGAGCATTTCGGCCATCAGTTTGGCGTTCGGGTTGTATGGACGCTGCACCGGCATCGCCCACAGAACGATCTCGGTACCTTCCTTGACGCCAGCTTCCTTGAGCAGCTGCTTGGCTTTCTCAGGGTCGTACTTGGCATCTTTGATGGTGGTGTCGTAAGACCACTGGGTTGGCGGCATGGCGTTGACCGCCAGTTGGCCTGCGCCCTGGTAAACCGAATCGATGATCTGTGGCTTGTTCACAGCCATGTCCAGCGCCTGACGTACACGCAGGTCAGCCAGCGGGTTTGGCTCGTTGCTGTCCTTGACCTTGTCCATCACGTTATAGGCGATGTAGCCGAGGTTGAAGCCCGCCTGATCAGGCATCTTCAGGGACTTGTCTTCTTTCAGCGCTTTCAGGTCGGCCGGACGCGGGAACAGGGTGACCTGGCACTCGTTCTTTTTCAGCTTCTGGATACGTACCGACGGGTCGGTGGTGATAGCGAAGATCAGGTTGTCGATCTTCACGTCATCCGGCTTCCAGTAATCCTTGTTGCCGGTGTAACGGATGTTGGAGTCTTTCTGGTAGCTCTTGAACACGAACGGACCAGTGCCGATCGGCTTCTGGTTGATGTCGGCAGCTTTGCCTTCCTTGAGCAACTGGGCCGCGTACTCGGCGGACTGCACGGAAGCGAAGCTCATGGCCATGTTCTGGATGAACGCTGCGTCGACTTCTTTCAGGGTGAACTTGACGGTGTGGTCGTCGACTTTATCGATCTTGGTGATGTTGGTGTCCATCCCCATGTCGGTGAAGTACGGGAATTCGGTCGGGTACGCCTTACGGAACGGGTCATCCTTGTTAATCATGCGATTGAAGGTGAACAGTACGTCGTCGGCGTTGAACTCACGAGTCGGCTTGAAATACGGGGTAGTGTGGAACTTGACGCCTTCGCGCAGGTGGAAGGTGTACGTCAGGCCATCATCGGAAATGTCCCACTTGGTCGCCAGACCAGGAATCACGGCGGTGCCGCCGCGCTCAAACTGGGTCAGACGGTTGAACATGGTTTCAGCTGAGGCGTCGAAGTCGGTTCCGGTGGTGTACTGGCCCGGGTCGAAACCGGCCGGGCTGCCTTCGGAGCAGAACACCAGGTTAGTCGCAGCGGATGCGAAAGGTGCGGAGGCTAACAAGCCTGCGCCGACTAGAAACGGAATGACCGCGTGTTTAAGCATGTTGGCCTCATGATTTGTTGTCATTTTTTAGTTGTGAGGTACGACCTCGTGAGTCGTGCCTGCGGATACTTATGCAGGGGCCATACCCATTGCAAGATCCAGAGTGTGAGCGAGCGTTAAACGGTGGCACGTACGTACCTTAATGTCGCATCTGTATAACTTTTGACGCATTTGACCGTTTGCGCGTGGTTTTTACGGTGCAAACGAAGCCCCAAAACGGTGCGCCGGTCACGTTGTGCGCGCCGCGTTGGGGCTTGGTGTTACTTATTTATACCCACACCGTAGAAGGGGGTTAGACCGAACGGACTGATCCGGAAGTCAGTAACTTCCTTGCGCAGTGGCTGGAACACCGTGGAGTTGGCGATCGGGGTGATCGGCACCTGCTGTTTAAGAATCAACTGGGCCTGTTGATACAGTTTTACCCGCTGCGTCTTGTCGGTGGAGACTTTGGCCTGCTGCACCAGCTTGTCGTAGGCCGGGTCGCACCATTTGGCGTAGTTGCTGCCTTTCACCGCCGCGCAGCTGTAGAGCACGCCGAGCCAGTTGTCCGGGTCACCGTTGTCACCGGTCCAACCATAGATCATCGCGTCGTGTTCGCCATTTTTTGCACGCTTGATGTACTCGCCCCATTCATAGCTGACGATGTTGGCCTTGATGCCGATTTTCTCCCAATCCTGTTGGATCATCTGCGCTGACATCCGCGCATTCGGGTTCGAGGCGCGCTGCACCGTCATTGCCCAAAGGTTGATGGTTGTACCCGGTGCAACCCCTGCTTCTTTCAGTAGCACCCGGGCTTTGACCGGATCGTAAGGCGCATCCTTGATGGTCGGGTCATACGACCATTGCGCCGGCGGCAAGGCGTTTTGCGCCAGCTGGCCGGCACTCTGGTAGACGGCTTTGATGATCGCCGGTTTGTCGATGGCCATGTCCAGCGCCTGCCGCACTTTGAGCTGGTCGAGGGGTGCGTGGGTGGTGTTGTAGGCGAGGAAGCCGAGGTTGAATCCGGCCTGTTTGAGCACGCGCAGGTTCGGGTCTTTTTCCATCACTTCGATGTCGGCCGGGCGTGGGTAGCCGCTGACCTGGCATTCGCCGGCCTTGAGCTTTTGCAGGCGCACGGCGGCGTCCGGGGTGATCGAGAAGATCAGGTTATCGATTTTGACGTCTTCGGGTTTCCAGTAGGCCTTGTTGGCGGCGTAGCGGATTTGTGAATCCTTCTGGTAGCGCTTGAACACGAACGGGCCGGTGCCGATGGGTTTCTGGTTGAGGTCGGCGGCTTTGCCTTCCTTCAGCAGTTGGGCGGCGTATTCGGCCGATTGCACCGAGGCGAAGCTCATGGCGAGGTTTTGCACGAACGCGGCGTCGACTTTGTTGAGGTTGAAGCGCACGGTCTGGTCATCGAGTTTTTCGACCGATTTGATTGTGGTGTTCAGGCCCATGTCGGTGAAGTACGGGGATTCGGCCGGGTAGGCCTTGCGGAAGGCGTTGTCCGGGTCGAGCAGGCGCTGGAAGGTGAAGAGGACGTCGTCGGCGTTGAAGTCGCGGGTGGGTTTGAAGTAGTCGGTGGTGTGGAATTTTACGTTTTGGCGCAGGTGGAAGGTGTATTGCAGGCCGTCAGCGGAGACGTCCCATTTTGTTGCCAGGCCGGGTTCGATGTCGGTGCCGCCGCGCTGGAATTGTGTGAGGCGGTTGAAGACGGTTTCGGCGGAGGCGTCGAAGTCGGTGCCGCTGGTGTATTGACTGGGGTCGAAGCCGGCCGGGCTGGCTTCGGAGCAGTAGACCAGGGTTGTGGCGGCGTTTGCCAGTGGGGCGGTTGTGGCCAGGGCCAGGGAGATCAGGAGCGGTTTTAGGGTGGATCTTGGCATGGAGTCCCCGGGGAAATTGGAGGTGGTGGTTTTTTTAGGGTAGCGGGGATTTGGGGAGGGTCGGAAATATCGTTTTTCCTGTTGGAGTGTCTATCTCGGTATATGTAGGGGCTTTTTCGGGTACATATCCGTTGCTGCGGTAACGGCTGCTTAGGGTTTCGCCCTGACGGCGACTCACTTTTTTTCAAACGCCAAAAAAAGTAAGCAAAAAACGCTTGCTCCTACGTTCGGCCCGCTCGCTGGGGCTCGGGGTTCCTTCGCTCCGGGATCGATCCGGGGGGCAGCGCCTACGGTTTGCTTCGCTGCACCTCCTCTCGCTGTGTTTGGCTTCGCCAAACGGTCGCTGCGCTCCCACCCCCGGATCAATCCCTCCACTCAGCCTTCCGACGTCGCCTGTGGATCAAGATCAAGAGCTGCAGCCGAGCTAACGCTCATCCTGCGAGTGGTGCGGCTGCGCCGCGAGTTTCATGTAGGAGCTGCCGAAGGCTGCGATCTTTTGATCTTGCTTTTGTAGGAGCAAAGCTTGCTCGCGAAGACGGCCTGACAGCCAACCCAATATTGGCACTTACCTCTGTAGGAGCTGCCGCAGGCTGCGATCTTTTGATTTTGCTTCTGGTGTTGAAAGATCAACGTCAAAAGATCGCAGCCTTCGGCAGCTCCTACAGGGGTGGGGTGTTTAAAAGTGTTGTGAAATTGGGGAACCTTCCCACAAGGTTTTCAGGTTGTCCGTCGGACGTGGGCTCTCTAGGCTCTGGGTGTCGCTGAATGATCAGCGGACGGGTGTGAGAACCCGGGAAAAATTAGTGATTCGGTTCCCGTATCCGCATAATTGCCGCCAGCTTATTCGCTGTCTGCAAATGCGCTATGGCGGCTGTGTGCGGGCAGACTTCGGTCTGGCCGGTTTTCCTATTTTTCCGGTTTCTCACCCCGCACATAGCTGCCACCCACTTCGCCGCGTGAGAAACGGCAAGGGATGGCCCTCATTTGCAAAAATAGGGTTTCCAATGAATAAGCCAGTTCCCGATCCACCCCTCGAACCCACAACCCCGCTCGAAGACGCCACCCGCGCCGACGATCAGATCAAAAACCGCGAAGCGATAAAACGCGCCCTCGATTTCTACCTCAGCCCCGAACCCAGTAAACCGCGTCTGCCCAGCACGATGTTCCTTGTTCACCCGAACATCGACACGGAAAGTCTGCTCGCGCATGCCTGCGAGTCACTCGCTTCGGCGAATGTCATGGCAGGCGATTTCGCTGATCAGCTCAGCCGTCCGCAACGCAGCACGGCGCTGGCGATTCAGCAGATTGTGATGCTGGCGGAGCTTGCCGTGAACCGCGCGCTGGATCGGGTGGATCCGCAGACCTGATTGGTCGGGATACCGCGTTATCGTTCATCGCGGGCAAGCCCGCTCCCACAGGGTTGTATGCAATTTTCAAAACACTACAGAACCTGTGGGAGCTGGCTTGCCAGCGATGGCGGCAAATCATTCCCCCCAAAATTCGGACACAAAAAAACCGGCGACCCTTCACGGATCGCCGGTCTTTCATTCAGCCCACGTCAAATCACTGCATCAACACTTCAATCGAACCATCAGCCGTCATGCTCACCTGGCTGGTGCCTGCTTCAACTTCCGGCGTCACTGGCGCCGAATCCATCGCCGCCGCTTTCATCATCATCGGTGCACGCAGGTACGGTTGTGGATAACCGTTGCTGTTGAGGTTCAGGTTGACGATTTTGTAGCCCTTGCCGCCCAGGGCGTCGGTGGCCAATTGGGCGCGGGCCTTGAAGGCGCTGACGGCTTCTTTCAGCAGTTGGTCTTCACTGGTTTTGCGGGTCGCGTCGGCGATGGCGAAGTCCATGCCACC
The DNA here is from genome assembly GCF_051913165.1 of Pseudomonas sp. SM4. Taxonomy (NCBI): domain Bacteria; kingdom Pseudomonadati; phylum Pseudomonadota; class Gammaproteobacteria; order Pseudomonadales; family Pseudomonadaceae; genus Pseudomonas; species Pseudomonas sp. SM4. The sequence continues at coordinate 162,428 of NZ_JBODOE010000001.1, forward strand.
CATTTTCAGGTCACCCAACAGTTCGCCGGTGAGTTTGGACAGGGCGGCGAAGTCGGAGCTTTCCAGGCGCAGTTCGGCGCGTTCACGCCAGCCGGTGATCTTTTGGCCTTTGGTATCGTAGATCGGATAGCTGTTGCGGCTGCCCTGGCGCAAGGTGATGTCTTTGACTTGCTTGGCCTGGGCCAGGGCCTTGTTCATGGTGGTGCTGACGTCGGCGGCGAGTTTGGCCGGGTCGGTGTTTTGTTCTTCGGTGTAGAGGGTGACGATCATCTGGTCGCGGGCGACTTCCGTGCTGACTTCGGCGCGCAGGGAGATCTGATTGTAGTGCAGCTCATCGGCGGCCAGCGCCGGAAGGCTGGCGACGCTGCCGACGGTCAGGGCGAGAAGGGCGGCGCTGCGGCGAAATGTGTGCATGAAAGCTCCTTGATGAGGGCGCAGGTGATGGTTCGGGGGCCTGCGTGAAACCATCAGACTCTAGCTTTTATGCTCCGGTTCGCCCAGTTACAACTTCTATACAGATACCGCGGACCCCAAGTTCAGAGAGCTTTTGTGGCGAGGGGATTTATCCCCGTTCGGCTGCGCAGCAGTCGCAAATCCGGCTGACGCGGTATGTCTGGTTAAATGAGGTCGCATGATTTGGGGCGGCTCCGCCACCCAGCGGGGATAAATCCCCTCGCCACAATTGATCTCCGGTAGCCCCGGAATTTTTTTCAACTCAGATGAAATCTCCATCGTCGCCATGTGGTCGTTTGCCGCACTTTCGCCTCTGAAGGGCGCGGCTTGGTTATACTCCGTGCGATCCGCCTGGAGCGCTCATCAGGAGAGCTCATGCTCGCCCCCGTACAACTGACTTCCGCCACTCGCCAGAACCTCTGGCGGCTGACTTTCATCCGCACGCTGGTGCTCGCCGCGCAGGCAGGTTCCGTAGGCCTGGCCTACTGGCTGCAGCTGTTGCCGTTGCCGTGGGTGCAACTGGCGATGACCCTCGGCTGTTCGATTCTGCTCTGCGTGTTCACCGCCGTGCGCTTGCGCACCTCGTGGCCGGTGACCGAGCTTGAATATGCGCTGCAACTGGCCTGCGACCTGGTGATCCACAGTGCGCTGCTGTATTTCTCCGGCGGTTCGACCAACCCGTTCGTTTCCTATTATCTGGTGCCGCTGACCATCGCCGCCGTGACGCTGCCGTGGCGTTATTCGGTGATCCTGTCGGGCATCGCGCTGGCGCTGTACACGGTGATGCTGACGCGTTTCTATCCGTTGGAAACCTTGCCGGTGGCCCGCGAGAACCTGCAGATCTACGGCATGTGGCTGAGCTTTGCGCTGGCCGCTGCGGTGATCACGTTCTTCGCCGCGCGCATGGCCGAAGAGCTGCGCCGTCAGGAAGAGTTACGTGCGATCCGTCGTGAAGAAGGTCTGCGCGATCAGCAATTGCTGGCCGTCGCCACCCAGGCTGCTGGCGCTGCGCATGAACTCGGTACACCGCTGGCGACCATGAGCGTGTTGCTCAAGGAGATGCAGCAGGATCATCCCGACCCGCTGTTGCAGGACGATCTGAAGGTGCTGCAAGACCAGGTCAAACTGTGCAAGGAAACCTTGCAGCAATTGGTCCGCGCCGCCGAAGCCAATCGACGTCTGGCCGTCGAGATGCAGGACGTCACCGACTGGCTCGATGAAGCACTCAACCGCTGGCACCTGATGCGCCCGGAAGCCAGTTATCGCTTCCATCGCCTCGGCCAAGGCACTGTGCCGCGCATGGCGCCGCCGCCGGATCTGACTCAGGCGCTGTTGAATCTGCTCAACAACGCCGCCGATGCCTGCCCGGAAAATCTCAAAGTGACCCTGGACTGGGACGCGGAAACCGTGACCATCAGTATTCGTGACCACGGTGCCGGTGTGCCGCTGGCCATCGCCGAGCAGATCGGCAAACCATTTTTTACCACCAAGGGCAAAGGTTTCGGCCTGGGCCTGTTTTTGAGCAAGGCCAGCGTGACACGCGCCGGCGGCTCAGTGAAACTCTATAGTCATGAGGAAGGCGGCACGCTCACCGAGCTGCGCCTGCCCCACGGCGCCCGAGGAGACCAACATGAGTGACGAAATCCAAGTCGAAGGCGAAGAACTGCCGCATTTGCTGCTGGTCGACGACGACGCAACGTTCACCCGAGTGATGGCGCGCGCCATGGCTCGTCGTGGCTTTCGCGTCAGCACCGCAGGTTCGGCCGAAGAAGGCCTGACCATCGCCCAGGCCGATCTGCCTGATTATGCTGCGCTCGACCTGAAAATGGACGGCGACTCCGGTCTGGTGCTGCTGCCCAAGCTGCTGGAGCTGGACCCGGAAATGCGCGTGGTGATCCTCACCGGTTATTCGAGCATTGCCACCGCCGTCGAGGCGATCAAGCGCGGTGCCTGCAACTACCTGTGCAAACCGGCCGACGCCGACGACGTACTGGCCGCGCTGCTCTCCGAGCACGCTGACCTGGACAGTCTGGTGCCGGAAAACCCGATGTCGGTCGATCGCCTGCAGTGGGAGCACATTCAGCGCGTACTCACCGAACACGAAGGCAACATCTCCGCCACTGCCCGCGCCCTGGGCATGCACCGCCGTACCCTGCAGCGCAAACTGCAGAAGCGCCCGGTTCGTCGCTGAGAGATTTTTGGCAAGATCGAGTAAGACTGAATAAATAGGCGCTACCCGACAGCTCGGGTAGCGCCCTGGATTCAACTTACAACGGTAAAGAACGTTTTTGGCGAAGTGAGATCGGTGTCGTGCAGAGTCGCGTTGCATTGCGCGTAGAGATCCAGCCCTAACCAACTTTCCACGGTCGGCTTTGAAACTGTGAGAATGAACTCATTCGGTTTACCGGGTTTCTGTTCGATTTTGGGTTCGGAGGCCTCACCAATCCAGACATTTCCGATGTGAACTTCGGGATTGTCGGACCAGAATCTGAACTTGGCTCCCGATGCGCCCAGCTTACTGATAGACAGTTTGCCATTCTCAATGGATTCGCTGGCTGGAGCATTGAGTGGGTTTTTTGTCTCAGTCATGATCAATTCCTTTCGATGTCAGGGGGGCTGCTCTGTTCTCCTGATCACAGCGAAGTCGCTCGCAGGAGGCTAATGCAGTTGATCAGCCAGAATCTCCCCACTCTACTGTCAACTCTGACAGTCGTGACGAACGGTATGGGCATTGTCTGCACGGCCAAAACCCTTCTGATTCTGAACATTCCCTGAATGAGCCTGTCCCACCCTCGCGATAAAACGCACCGATCTACTATGATCGGTGCGTGTCTGTTCTTTTCTATATCGAGCCTTATCCATGAATCAGAACGCTGAATATTCCGCGGTCAACGATGCTGTGCGCGGGCAGTTTTTTCGTAAGGTGTGGGCGATCATCACGCCGTACTGGCGCAGTGAAGAGAAGGGCAAGGCCTGGACGCTGCTGATTGCGGTGATCGCACTCTCGCTGCTGAGCGTGGGCATCTCGGTGTGGTTCAACACCTGGTACAAGGATTTCTACAACGCGCTGCAGAAGAAGGATGAAGCGGCGTTCTGGCGCTTGATTCTGTATTTTTGCGGCATTGCGGCCGTGGCGATTGTTGGTGCCGTGTATAGGCTGTATCTGACCCAGATGCTGACGATTCGCTGGCGGGCGTGGCTCACTGAAAAGCATTTTTCCCGTTGGCTTGCCGACAAGAATTATTACCAGCTGGAGCAGGGCGGTTACACCGATAACCCGGACCAGCGGATTTCCGAAGACCTCAACAAATTCACCGCCACCACCTTGAGCCTGGGTATTGGCTTGCTGAGCAATGTCGTCAGTCTGGTGTCTTTTTCGATCATCCTCTGGGGCGTATCGGGCAGCATCGAAGTGTTCGGAGTCACGATTCCCGGCTACATGTTCTGGTGTGTGCTGATTTACGCAGGGGTGGGTAGTTGGCTGACGCATTTGATCGGTCGGCGCCTGATCGGTCTGAACAACAGACAACAACGTTTCGAAGCTGACCTGCGTTTCTCCATGGTGCGAATTCGTGAGAATGCCGAGAGCATCGCGTTGTACAACGGCGAGCCGAACGAGAACCGCCGCCTGAGCAACCGTTTCGGTCTGGTCTGGCACAACTTCTGGGACATTATGAAAGTGTCCAAGCGACTGACCTTTTTTACCGCCGGCTACAGTCAGGCAGCCGTGATCTTCCCGTTTATCGTTGCGGCACCGCGTTACTTCACCGGCAAGATCGAACTCGGTGAACTGATGCAGATCAGCTCCGCATTCGGCAACGTTCAGGAGAGTTTCAGCTGGTTCATCAGCGCCTATCAAGAGCTGGCCTCGTGGCGCGCCACCTGTGATCGTCTGCTGAGTTTCCGTCAGGCGATGACCGACAACGAGCAGCGGGTGCCGGCCATCGATGTGCAGAATCAGGGCAGTGAATTGAAGGTGCACAACCTTGGCCTCGACCTGGCCGACGGCCGTCATCTGTTGACCAGCGCCGACATGACCGTCGAGCCGGGTGAGCGTGTCATGGTCAGTGGTCGTTCCGGCAGCGGCAAGTCGACCCTGCTGCGGGCGATGGGACATCTATGGCCAGCGGGGCACGGCAATATTCGTTTGCCGGCGGCGCGTTATCTGTTTCTGCCGCAAAAACCGTATCTGCCGATCGGCACGTTGCGCGAGGCGTTGAGTTATCCACAACCCGGCGATACCTATGCACCGGAGCGTTATGCCCAGGTGCTGGAAACCTGCCGTCTGCCGCATCTGGTCAACCGTCTGGATGAAGCCAATCACTGGCAGCGCATGCTCTCGCCGGGTGAGCAACAGCGCTTGGCTTTCGCCCGCGCCATGCTTTATGCGCCGCAATGGCTGTACATGGACGAAGCCACGTCGGCGATGGATGAGGAAGACGAGGCGACGCTGTATCAGGCGCTGATCGATCAGTTGCCGGGCCTGAGCATTGTCAGCGTCGGTCATCGCAGCAGTTTAAAACGATTTCATCCAAGGCATGTGCGCATCGACAGCGGGCACTTGGTAGAGCAAACCGTGACCGCCTGACGCCATGGATCCCTTGTAGGAGCTGCCGAAGGCTGCGATCTTTTGATTCTAAAAGGTCAAGATCAAAAGATCGCAGCCTTCGGCAGCACCTACAGGAACGTCGTGTTGAAAGTGATCGTACAACTTGCTTGAGCTATGATGCACCCCAAGCCGAATTTTCGAGACAAGATGCAGACCATGGAAAACCTGATCGACACCCCGCGCCTCCCACGCAAGCGCCGCAGCCTGGCCCAGGAACTGGTGACGGTGCTGAGCGAGCAGATCCGCGATGGTCTGCTCAAGCGTGGCGACAAGCTGCCGACCGAGTCGGCAATCATGGAAGCCCATGGCGTCAGCCGCACCGTGGTGCGCGAGGCGATTTCCCGTTTGCAGGCTGCAGGCCAAGTGGAAACCCGCCATGGCATCGGCACGTTTGTGCTCGACACGCCAAGCCCGAGCGGCTTCCGCATCGACCCGGCCACGGTTGTTACGTTGCGGGATGTGTTGGCGATTCTCGAATTGCGCATCAGCCTCGAAGTGGAGTCCGCCGGCCTCGCCGCGCAACGCCGCAGCCCCGAGCAACTGGCAACCATGCGCGCCGCGCTCGATGCATTGAACGACAGCGTCGCCCACGCCAGTGATGCCGTCGCGTCCGACTTCGCCTTCCACCTGGAAATCGCGCTGTCGACCGGCAATCGCTATTTCACCGACATCATGACCCACCTGGGCACCAGCATCATTCCGCGCACGCGGCTGAATTCCGCGCGACTGGCGCATGATGATCAGCAGCACTACATGAATCGCCTGAGCCGTGAGCACGAAGAAATCTACGAAGCGATTGCCCGTCAGGACAGCGATGCCGCCCGCGCGGCCATGCGACTGCACCTGACCAACAGCCGCGAGCGGTTGCGCCAGGCCCATGAAGAAGCGCAGGCGCAGGGGTGAAGAGCGTGGCCGCATTTAATGGCCACTTTTTTCATCATTTACTTCTCAAGGTGCAATTTAAGGACGAGCGAAGCTCGGTCTGGGGTGCCGGATTGGCTAACGGTATAGCTCACGTCTGCGGTGGCGCCTTGTACCAGACCTTTGGAAAAAATGCCTTCCGGGATCAGGAATGAAATTGGTAACCCGACCCCTGGGCCGGTAAGTGCGTGCTGAGCGTGAAAGTTGTTGCCAGTGCTCTATTCACAGTGAGCGTGATCACATCATCGGTCTTCGCCCCACTGTAAACAGGCACTATCCCAGTGGCGACGTTTACTAGCTTGCCTACGCTGAGTTTGTCTCCGACAGCCTCTTCGATTTTAGGTGCAAGCAGTACGTTTACTTTTGTATTCATCATGAAAATCCTTTTAGCCTTCTGTTCAAACCCATTGAATAGCGCATTTTGGCGATGCGCTGTCGGAGCCGGTTTGTTCTCTCCTGGCGCCATTAAGTCAGGAGGATCTGGGGGCAGGCACCTGTAAGAAATACCAGACTCGACGAACGGCGGCTTAAGGCAGTTGCTCCCACATTTGGAATGCATTTCAGGTGTGGGAGCGGGTTTGTTCGCGAAGGGGCCAGTCGGCCCAACGATGAATTTTATCTTTAGACAACGTACCTCTCGGGTTTCGATCAACCTCCTGGTAAGCCCGTCCCTTCCCGTAAGCCACCCCGAAAACACAATCCTGTCCGACAAAAAATCGCCCTCAACGATGAAATGCAGTTGACGGTTATTTTTTAAGTTGTACGATGACCTACAACTTCGGCGAAGGCTGAACGGTTCAATCACAATAAAACGTCGCTACCAGGGTGTTCGAATAATGAATCCACAAGAACTGAAGTCCATCCTCTCTACCGGTCTGTTGTCTTTCCCGGTGACCGATTTCAACGCGCAGGGTGATTTCAACCGCGCGGGCTACATCAAGCGTCTGGAATGGCTGGCCCCATACGGCGCCTCGGCGCTGTTCGCCGCAGGCGGCACCGGTGAGTTTTTCTCCCTGGCGGCCAGCGAATATTCGGAAATCATCAAGACTGCCGTCGACACCTGCGCCACCAGCGTGCCGATCCTCGCCGGTGTTGGCGGTTCGACCCGTCAGGCCATCGAGTACGCTCAGGAAGCCGAGCGTCTGGGCGCCAAAGGTCTGTTGCTGCTGCCGCACTACCTGACCGAAGCCAGCCAGGACGGTGTTGCCGACCACGTTGAAGCCGTGTGCAAATCGGTCAACATCGGCGTGGTTGTCTACAACCGCAACGTCTGCCGCCTGACCGCGCCGCTGCTGGAACGTCTGGCCGAGCGCTGCCCGAACCTGATCGGCTACAAGGACGGTCTCGGCGATATCGAGTTGATGGTGTCGATCCGTCGCCGCCTCGGTGATCGCTTCACCTACCTGGGTGGCCTGCCGACCGCCGAAGTCTACGCCGCGGCCTACAAGGCGCTGGGCGTTCCGGTCTACTCCTCGGCGGTGTTCAACTTCATCCCGAAAACCGCGATGGACTTCTACCACGCGATCGCCCGTGAAGATCACGCCACCGTCGGCAAGATCATCGACGACTTCTTCCTGCCGTACCTCGACATCCGCAACCGCAAGGCCGGTTATGCCGTGAGCATCGTCAAGGCAGGCGCAAAAATCGCCGGTTATGACGCAGGCCCGGTACGGGCGCCGCTGACCGATCTGACGCGCGAAGAGTACGAAATGCTCGCCGCCCTGATCGACAAGCAGGGTGCGCAGTAACACCCGATGAAACCGAGGCCGCTGAGCAATCAGCGGCTTTTTGCGTGAAGGCTTTGAGATGTGAGGGCTGCCCCTGTGACAACTGCAAAACGCTATGACAACTACATCAACGGTGAATGGGTTTCCGGTGCCGACTACTCGGCCAACATCAACCCGTCCGAACTCAGCGACACCATCGGTGACTACGCCAAGGCCGACCTGACGCAGGTACACGCCGCCATCGACGCCGCCCGCGCCGCATTCCCGGCGTACTCGACTTCGGGCATTCAGGCTCGCCACGACTCGCTGGATAAAGTCGGCACGGAAATCCTCGCCCGTCGTGAAGAACTCGGCACCTTGCTGGCGCGCGAAGAGGGCAAGACCCTGCCCGAAGCCATTGGCGAAGTGACCCGTGCCGGTAACATCTTCAAGTTCTTCGCCGGCGAATGCCTGCGCCTGTCCGGCGACTACGTGCCGTCGGTGCGTCCGGGCGTCAACGTTGAAGTGACCCGCGAAGCGCTGGGCGTGGTCGGTCTGATCACTCCGTGGAACTTCCCGATCGCCATTCCGGCGTGGAAAATCGCCCCGGCGCTGGCCTACGGCAACTGCGTAGTGTTGAAACCGGCCGATCTGGTACCGGGTTGCGCTTGGGCACTGGCGGAAATCATCTCCCGCGCAGGCTTCCCGGCTGGCGTGTTCAACCTGGTGATGGGCAGCGGCCGCGTGGTGGGCGATGCGTTGGTGCAGAGCCCGAAAGTCGATGGCATCAGCTTCACCGGTTCGGTGGGCGTGGGTCGTCAGATCGCCGTTAACTGCGTGTCGCGCCAGGCCAAGGTCCAGCTGGAAATGGGTGGCAAGAACCCGCAAATCATTCTCGACGACGCCGACCTCAAACAAGCGGTCGAGCTGTCGGTGCAGAGCGCGTTTTACTCCACTGGTCAGCGCTGCACGGCGTCGAGCCGCTTGATCGTCACCGCCGGGATTCACGACAAGTTCGTCGAGGCGATGGCCGAGCGCATGAAGTCGATCAAGGTCGGCCACGCGCTGAAATCCGGTACCGACATCGGTCCAGTGGTTTCGCAAGCGCAGCTTGAACAGGATATGAAGTACATCGACATCGGCCAGTCCGAAGGTGCGCGTCTGGTCAGCGGTGGCGGTCTGGTGACCTGTGACACCGAAGGCTACTTCCTCGCGCCAACGCTGTTTGCCGACAGCGAAGCGTCGATGCGCATCAGCCGTGAAGAGATTTTCGGGCCGGTGGCCAACATTGTTCGCGTGGCCGATTACGACGCAGCGCTGGCGATGGCCAACGACACCGAGTTCGGTTTGTCGGCGGGTATCGCGACGACTTCGCTGAAGTACGCCAACCACTTCAAGCGTCACTCCCAGGCTGGGATGGTCATGGTCAACCTGCCGACGGCCGGCGTCGATTATCACGTTCCGTTCGGTGGCCGTAAGGGTTCATCCTATGGCTCACGTGAGCAAGGCCGCTATGCGCAAGAGTTCTACACCGTGGTGAAAACCAGCTACATCGGCTCCTGAATGCAGCACGCGGTGTCGACCCTGACACCGCAATCCCTGTAGGAGCTGCCGCAGGCTGCGATCTTTTGATCCTGTTTTCAAGGTCAAGATCAAAAGATCGCAGCCTTCGGCAGCTCCTACAGGGAACCTGAAATACGAATATCCCGTGATTCAGGAACACCCGGAAAACCGGGGACCAAAGAAGATTCACCCGCGCATAAAAATAATCAGTGGGAGTACCTCTACATGCAATCGTCCAAGCCGACTCACGTCCGCTATTTGATCTTGCTCATGCTGTTTCTGGTGACCACGATCAACTACGCCGACCGCGCCACGATCGCCATTGCCGGCTCCAGCCTGCAAAAAGATCTGGGCATCGACGCCGTTACCCTCGGCTATATCTTCTCTGCATTCGGTTGGGCCTACGTGGCCGGGCAAATTCCCGGTGGCTGGCTGCTCGATCGCTTCGGCTCGAAAAAAGTCTACGCCCTGAGCATTTTCACCTGGTCGCTGTTCACCGTGCTGCAAGGCTTTGTCGGTGAGTTCGGCATGTCCACCGCCATCGTTGCGTTGTTCATGCTGCGCTTTTTGGTCGGCCTGGCTGAAGCGCCGTCGTTTCCTGGCAACGCGCGCATCGTTGCGGCATGGTTCCCGACCGCTGAACGCGGCACCGCTTCGGCGATCTTCAACTCGGCGCAATACTTTGCCACCGTGTTGTTTGCACCGCTGATGGGCTGGATCGTTTACTCCTTCGGCTGGGAACATGTGTTCATTGTCATGGGCGTGTTCGGTATCGTCTTCTCGGGCATCTGGCTCAAGGTTATCCACAGCCCGCGCCAACACCCGCTGGCCAACGAAGCCGAAGTGCAGTTCATCGCCGACAACGGCGGCATGGTCGACATGGACGTCAAGCAAGGCAAAAAAGCCGACGGCCCGAAATGGGACTACATCCGTCAGTTGCTGACCAACCGCATGATGCTCGGCGTATATCTGGGCCAGTACTGCATCAACGGCATCACTTACTTCTTCCTGACCTGGTTCCCGGTCTACCTGGTGCAAGAGCGTGGCATGACCATTCTCAAGGCCGGTTTCATCGCTTCGTTGCCAGCGATCTGCGGGTTTATCGGTGGTGTGCTTGGCGGGGTGATTTCCGATTACCTGCTGCGCAAGGGCCACTCGCTGACCTTCGCCCGCAAAGCGCCGATCATCGCCGGCCTGCTGGTTTCCAGCAGCATCGTGGCCTGCAACTATGTTGATGTGGAATGGATGGTCGTCGGCTTCATGGCCCTGGCCTTCTTCGGTAAAGGCGTTGGCGCACTCGGTTGGGCGGTGGTCTCCGACACCTCGCCAAAACAGATCGCCGGTCTGAGCGGTGGCCTGTTCAACACCTTCGGCAACATCGCTTCGATCACCACGCCGATCGTGATTGGCTACATCATCAGTTCCACCGGTTCGTTCAAATGGGCGCTGGTATTCGTCGGTGCCAACGCACTGGTGGCGGTGTTCAGCTACTTGGTCATCGTTGGCCCGATCAAGCGTGTGGTTCTCAAAGAGCCGCCAACCAACGGCGGTATTGAAGCCACCGGCAAATTGTCTCAAGCGCATTCCTGAGGAGCGGCGTCATGCAGTTGATTGAACATTCCGACTCGCCACGCCACATCCGCCTGCACGAGCGGGATAACGTAGTGGTAGTGGTCAACGATCAGGGCGCACCGGCCGGCACTGAATTTGCCGATGGTCTGGTGACCGTGGAATTCGTGCCGCAGAGCCACAAGGTCACCCTCGAAGATATTCCTGAGGGCGGCCAGGTGATTCGCTACGGTCAGGTGATCGGCTACGCGTTGCAGCCGATCCGCCGGGGCAGTTGGGTCAAGGAAGATCAACTGCGCATGCCGACCGCGCCGCCGCTGGACAGCTTGCCGCTGTCTACCGACGTGCCGGCGGCGCAGGCACCGCTGGAAGGTTTTACTTTCGAGGGTTATCGCAACGCTGACGGTACCGTCGGCACGCGCAATATTCTCGGTATCACTACCACCGTGCAGTGCGTCACTGGCGTGCTCGATCATGCGGTAAAACGCATCAAGGAAGAGTTGCTGCCGAAGTACCCGCACGTCGATGACGTGGTGGCACTGACTCACAGTTACGGCTGCGGCGTGGCGATTACTGCCACCGACGCTTATATCCCGATTCGCACCGTGCGCAATCTGGCGCGCAACCCGAACCTCGGCGGCGAAGCGTTGGTCATCAGTCTGGGCTGCGAGAAATTGCAGGCCGGGCAGGTGATGCACGAGGACGATGCCTCGGTCGATCTCAGCGATCCGTGGCTGTATCGCTTGCAGGATTCCAGTCACGGTTTCACCGAGATGATCGAGCAGATCATGCAACTGGCCGAGGTGCGCCTGAAGAAACTCGACCAGCGCCGCCGCGAAACCGTGCCGGCGTCCGAGTTGATCCTCGGCATGCAGTGCGGCGGCAGCGATGCGTTTTCCGGGATCACCGCCAATCCGGCGCTGGGCTATGCCTCGGACTTGTTGTTGCGCGCGGGGGCGACGGTGATGTTTTCCGAAGTCACCGAAGTGCGCGATGCGATTTATCTGCTCACTTCTCGTGCTGAAACCAAGACTGTCGCCGAGGAACTGGTACGCGAGATGGACTGGTACGACCGTTACCTGGCCAAGGGTGAAGCGGATCGCAGCGCCAACACTACGCCGGGTAACAAGAAGGGCGGGCTGTCGAACATTGTCGAAAAATCGCTGGGGTCGATCGTCAAATCCGGCAGTAGCGCGATCAATGGCGTGCTCGGTCCGGGCGAGCGGTTCAAGCAGAAGGGTTTGATTTTCTGTGCGACGCCGGCGAGTGATTTTGTCTGTGGCACGTTGCAGTTGGCGGCGGGAATGAACCTGCATGTGTTCACTACCGGGCGTGGCACGCCGTATGGGTTGGCGATGGCGCCAGTGGTGAAGGTCTCGACGCGTACGGAATTGGCGCAGCGCTGGCCGGACCTGATCGATATCGACGCCGGGCGGATTGCTACCGGGCGTGCGACCATCGAGGAATTGGGCTGGGAGTTGTTTCACTACTATCTGGATGTGGCGAGCGGCAAGCAGCAGACGTGGGCGGAGAAGCACAAGTTGCATAACGATATTACGTTGTTCAACCCGGCGCCGATTACCTGAGACCGCGTCGCCTTGGAAAGATCGCAGCCTGCGGCAGCTCCTACAGGGAAACGCATTCCGATTGATCGTTCCCACGCTCCGCGTGGGAATGCAGCCCGGGACGCTCCGCGTCCCAACAGCATGACGCGGAGCGTCACAGGAGACTTTCCCACGCAGAGCGTGGGAACGATCAGGGTGAAAGTGGCTTATCATTAGCCCCCTAATGACGCTCACCCAAGGCTCCCCGGCATGCTGGCAATTTTCCTCGAAACCCTGAACATCACCGCGCCGGTGTTTGCCATGCTGTTTCTCGGTGTGCTGCTCAAGCGCATCAACTGGATCAACGACAACTTCATCCACACCGCCTCCTCGCTGGTGTTCAACGTGACCATGCCGGCGCTGCTGTTCCTCGGCATTCTGCACGCTGATCTGCACGCCGCGTTGCAGCCGTCCCTGCTGATCTACTTTTCCCTGGCCACGCTGGTGAGCTTTGCTCTGGCCTGGGGCTGGGCGATCTTCAAATGCCCGCGTGAAGATCGCGGTATCTACACCCAGGGTGCGTTTCGCGGTAACAACGGCGTGATCGGTCTGGCACTGGCGGCGAGCATGTACGGCGATTACGGGATTTCCCTCGGGGCGATTCTCGCGGCGCTGGTGATCCTGTTCTACAACACGCTGTCGACGATTGTGCTGGCGGTGTACAGCCCGGTGATCAAGTCCGATCCGTGGAGCATCTGCAAAAGTGTGTTCAGCAATCCGCTGATCATCAGCGTGATTGCGGCGGCGCCGTTTGCCTATTTCAAGATCGGTTTGCCGGGGTGGCTGGAGACCTCAGGGCAGTATCTGGCGCAAACCACCTTGCCGCTGGCGCTGATTTGCATCGGCGGCACGCTATCGCTGGCGGCGCTGCGCAAGAGCGGCAACATGGCGCTGAGTTCGAGCCTGGTGAAGATGGTTGGTTTGCCAGTGCTGGCGACGCTGGGGGCGTGGTTGTGGGGCTTTCGTGGGGCGGAGTTGGGGATTCTGTTTCTGTATTTCGGTAGCCCGACGGCGGCGGCAAGTTTTGTCATGGCCCGGGCGGCGCAGGGCAATCATGAGCTGGCGGCGGCGATTATCGTGATGACCACGTTGATGGCGGCGATTACCACCAATGTCGGGATCTTTGTTTTGCAGTGGGGTGGGTGGATCTAAAGGGCAAGGTCAAAAGATCGCAGCCTGCGGCAGCTCCTGCATGGCATACGTCCCCTGTAGGAGCTGCCGAAGGCTGCGATCTTTCAGCTCTTCTCGTAGCTGTCGATCACTTCCTGCGCCGCGCGAAACGCATCAATCGCCGCCGGCACGCCGGCATACACCGCGCAATGCAGCAGCGCCTCGCGAATCTCGTCCACCGTGCAGCCGTTGTTCAGCGCGCCGCGCACATGGCCCTTCAGCTCTTGCGGGCATTTCAACGCCGTCAGCGCGGCGAGGGTGATCAGGCTGCGGGTTTTCAGTGGCAAACCTTCACGGTTCCACACACCGCCCCACGCGTGTTCATTGACGAAATCCTGCAACGGCTGGGTGAACTCGGTGGCGTTGCCCAGCGCGCGATCAACAAACGCATCGCCCATTACCTGGCGGCGCACATCTACCCCGGACTTCTTCGATTCGGTCATGGCTTATCACTCTTGTGGTGTTGGCGGCGCCAGGCGCGGATGGACGTGAACAACAGATACGCCAACAGCGGCGGCAGAACATAAAACAGCATCAAGCGCTCCAGCTTGCCGGCCAGTGGCATGCCGGTGGTGAATGACACCACGTGCAGCCCGTAAACCAGATACAAACCGAGCAGCAGCAAACCTTCGGCACGGGTCACGCGGTAGCCCGAATAGAACACCGGCAGGCACAGTGCGGCGACACCGAGCATTACCGGCAGGTCGAAATCCAATGCGTTCGGTGACACCGACAATGGCGTCGGCGCGATCAAAGCCGTGAGGCCGAGTACGCCGAGCAGGTTGAACAGGTTGGCGCCGATCACATTGCCCACGGCGATGTCGCGTTGCCCGCGCAATGCCGCGATCAGCGAGGTCGCCAGTTCCGGCAGCGACGTGCCGACGGCGACCACGGTCAGGCCGATTACCCGTTCGGAGAAGCCCAGGTCCGTCGCCACGACAACCGCAGCGCCGAGCAGCAAATGCCCGGCGAACACCAGCATGGCGAGGCCGACGATGATCATGAAAACGCTGGCAAGCCATGAGGTTTGTGCCGCGTCGGGTTGCGCGGAATGCGGTCGCGTCGAGTGGCGTGACTGACGCAACAGCAAGCCCAGATACAGCGCCAGAGCGGCCAGCAGCAGAATGCCGTCGAAGCGTCCGATCTCTTCGTTCCACGCCAATACAAACACCAGCAGACTGGCGCCGATCATCAGCGGAATGTCGAGGCGCACCAGTTGCCGCGAGACACGCAATGGAATGATCAGGGCCGACAGGCCAAGGGTCACAAGGATGTTGAAGATGCTGCTGCCGACCACACTGCCGACCGCGATGTCGGGGTTATGCGCCAGCGCCGCTTGCACGCTGACCGCCATCTGCGGCGCGCTGCTGCCGAGGGCAACAATTGTCAGACCGATGATCAGTGGTCGCACATGCAGACGTTCGGCCAGACGCACCGCTGCGCGCACCATCAATTCGGCACCGAAGATCAGCAGGCACAACCCGGCGAGCAGTTCGATCACGCTGATCAGCGGCAAATCGGTCAGTCCGAAAATGGTCAGTGCTCCATCAGTCGTCGAGGGCCTGCACGCGAACCCGCGCGGTGCCGCTGCTGAGCATACCGAGTTGTTTGGCGGCTTCGCGTGAAACATCAATCAAGCGTCCGCGCGTATGCGGGCCGCGGTCGTTGATGCGTACCACTACGGATTCGTCGTTTTTCAGGTTGGTGACCTTCACCCGCGTGCCGAAGGGTAGTTGGCGGTGGGCGGCGGTCAGGGAATTCTGGTTGAACGCCTCGCCACTGGCGGTGCGTTTACCGTGGTGCTTGGCACCGTAATAGGAGGCGACGCCGGTCTGGTCGTAACCGTGCGGGTCGATGATGTCGCTGCTGGCGCAACCGGCCAGCAAAGAGAGCAGGGCGCAGGCGCCGAGCAGACGTTTCATTCAAAGGCTCCACAAAACAAATGTGGAAACAACCCTGTATGGAGATGAGCTCTTGTGGCGAGGGGATTTATCCCCGATGGGGCGCGCAGCGCCCCCAGATTCCGAATACACAAGAATTGGGACTGCTGCGCAGCCCATCGGGGATAAATCCCCTCACCACAAAACCCCTCCAGCCAAAGAGGATTATTCCCACAGGGGGTGGAGCCAGGCTTAAGATCTGGCTCCATTTGCATCAGCCTTCGAGCTTGCTTTTCAGCAGTTCGTTCACTTGCTGCGGGTTGGCTTTGCCTTTCGACGCTTTCATCGCCTGACCCACGAAGAAGCCGAACATCTTGCCGCGTTTGGCTTCATCCGCCGCACGGTACTGTTCAACTTGCTCGGCGTTGGCCGCGAGCATTTCGTCGAGCACGGCCGAGATTGCGCCGCTGTCGGTCACCTGCTTCAGGCCGCGTTTTTCGATGATCTCGTCTGCGCTGCCTTCACCGTTGGCCATCGCTTCGAACACGACTTTGGCGATTTTGCCGGAGATGGTGTTGTCCTTGATGCGCAGCAGCATGCCGCCCAACAGTTCCGCCGACACCGGCGACTCGTCGATGTCCAGGCCTTGTTTGTTGAGCAGGCTGCCCAACTCGACCATTACCCAGTTCGCCGCCAGTTTGGCATCACCGCCAATGCTCGCGACTTTCTCGAAGTAATCGGCTTGCTCGCGGCTGGTGGCCAGCACGCTGGCGTCGTAGACCGACAGACCGAATTGCTCCTGGAAGCGCTCGCGTTTCTGCGGTGGCAGTTCCGGCAGGGTGGCGCGCACCTCGCCGAGGAACGACTCTTCGATGACCACCGGCAACAGGTCCGGATCGGGGAAGTAACGGTAGTCGTTGGCTTCCTCCTTCGAACGCATCGGACGGGTCTCGTCCTTGTTCGGATCGTACAGACGGGTCTGCTGGATCACTTTGCCGCCGTCTTCGATCAGCTCGATCTGACGCTGGATCTCGGAGTTGATCGCCTTCTCGATGAAGCGGAACGAGTTGACGTTCTTGATCTCGCAACGCGTGCCGAATTCAACTTGGCCTTTCGGACGGATCGACACGTTGCAGTCGCAACGCAGCGAGCCTTCGGCCATGTTGCCGTCGCAGATGCCCAGATAACGTACCAGCGCGTGGATCGCCTTGACGTAAGCCACGGCTTCCTTGGCGCTGCGCATGTCCGGCTCGGAAACGATTTCCAGCAGCGGCGTGCCGGCACGGTTCAGGTCGATGCCGGTGGCACCGTTGAATTCTTCGTGCAGGCTCTTGCCGGCGTCTTCTTCCAGGTGCGCGCGGGTGATGCCGACACGTTTGACGGTGCCGTCCTCCAGGGCGATGTCCAGGTGGCCCTTGCCAACGATCGGCAATTCCATCTGGCTGATCTGGTAGCCCTTCGGCAGGTCCGGGTAGAAGTAGTTTTTACGGGCGAACACGTTGTGCTGACCGATCTCGGCGTCAATCGCCAGACCGAACATCACTGCCATGCGCACCGCTTCCTGGTTCAGCACCGGCAACACGCCGGGCATGCCCAGGTCGATCAGGCTGGCCTGAGTGTTCGGCTCCGAACCGAATGTGGTGGAACTACCGGAAAAGATTTTCGACCGGGTGGTGAGCTGAGTGTGAATCTCCAGCCCGATCACGACTTCCCATTGCATGTGTGTCTCCTCAGAAGCCGGTTGGGGTGCGGGTGTGCCAGTCAGTGTTGAGCTGATACTGGTGGGCAACGTTCAACAGGCGACCTTCCTGGAAATACGGCGCGAGCAGTTGCACGCCAACCGGCAGACCGTCGACAAAACCGGCCGGCATCGACAGGCCCGGCAGGCCCGCGAGGTTGGCGGTGATGGTGTAGACGTCTTCCAGATAAGCAGCGACCGGGTCGCTGTTCTTGGCGCCAAGCTTCCAGGCCGGGTTCGGCGTGGTTGGGCCGAGGATGATGTCGACTTCATTAAAGGCCGCCATGAAGTCGTTTTTCACCAGACGACGGATCTTCTGCGCTTTCAGGTAGTAGGCGTCGTAGTAACCGGCGGACAGCGCGTACGCGCCGACCATGATCCGGCGCTGGACTTCCGGGCCGAAACCTTCGCCACGCGAGCGTTTGTACAGATCGATCAGGTCTTTCGGTTGCTCGCAGCGATGGCCGAAACGCACGCCGTCGAAACGCGACAGGTTGGAAGAGGCTTCTGCCGGCGCGATCACGTAGTACGCAGGAATCGCGTGCTGCATGTTCGGCAGGCTGATTTCCTTGATCACGGCACCGAGCTTCTGCAGCTCTTTAATGCTGTTCTGGATCAGCTCGGCGATGCGCGGGTCGAGACCGGCGCTGAAGTATTCCTTCGGCACGCCGATGCGCAGGCCTTGCAGCGATTCGCCCAGACTTGCGGAGTAATCCGGAACCGGCTCGTCGATGCTGGTCGAGTCGTTCTGATCGAAGCCAGCCATACCTTGCAACAAAATTGCGCAGTCTTCGGCCGTGCGCGCCAACGGGCCGCCCTGATCGAGGCTGGAGGCGTAAGCGATCATGCCCCAGCGCGAAACACGACCGTAGGTCGGTTTCAGACCGGTGAGGTTGGTGAAGGCCGCCGGCTGACGAATCGAGCCGCCAGTGTCGGTGGCCGTCGCCGCTGGCAACAGACGCGCGGCAACTGCCGCCGCCGAACCGCCGGACGAACCGCCCGGCACGTGTTCCAGGTTCCACGGGTTTTTCACCGCGCCGTACCAGCTCGACTCGTTGGCCGAACCCATGGCGAATTCGTCCATGTTGGTCTTGCCCAGGGTCACGGCGCCGGCAGCGGCCAGTTTCGCGACCACGGTGGCATCGTACGGGGCTTTGAAGTTGTCGAGCATCTTCGAGCCGCAGCTGGTGCGAATGCCCTGGGTGCAGAACAGGT
The DNA here is from genome assembly GCF_051913165.1 of Pseudomonas sp. SM4. Classification (NCBI taxonomy): domain Bacteria; kingdom Pseudomonadati; phylum Pseudomonadota; class Gammaproteobacteria; order Pseudomonadales; family Pseudomonadaceae; genus Pseudomonas; species Pseudomonas sp. SM4. The sequence goes on from NZ_JBODOE010000001.1 coordinate 180,856, forward strand.
CTTTGTGAGCGATCGGCGCGCCGAGCAGGGCGCCGCTCTCACCGTTGGCGCGGCGTGCATCGGCGGCTTTCGCCTGCTCGAGGGCCAGCTCTTCGGTGAGGCTGATGAAACTGTTGAGCTGCGGATCGAGCTGGGTGATACGCGCCAGCAGGACTTTGGTCAGCTCTTCGGAGGAAAACTTTTTATCGGCGAGACCGCGGGCGATCTCGGCCAGAGTCATTTGATGCATTGCAGGCTCTTTCCCTTTAGTCGATGACTTTCGGAACCAGATACAGGCCGTTTTCGACCGCTGGTGCGATGGACTGGTAGGCCTCGCGGTGATTGCTCTCGGTCACGATGTCGGCGCGCAGGCGCTGACTGGCTTCCAGCGGGTGGGCCAGAGGCTCGATTCCGTCGGTATTAACAGCCTGCATTTCGTCGACCAGACCGAGAATGCTGTTGAGAGCGGAAGTAATGTGTGGAAGATCGGCATCATTGAGGCCAAGGCAGGCCAGATGAGCGATTTTTTCCACGTCGGAGCGTTCTAGCGCCATCGGGATTCTCCTGTGGAAAACAGAACGGACGGCGTCCGTGTGTTAGATTGTCGGAACACTACCGCACTTCTACGGTCATAAGGCCGCGATTGTGGGGCTTGGTGCACAGAAAAGCGGCCAATTTAACATATTGGCGCCTTGCCCAAAATCCCTGTCGTTGTTAGAGTTTGCCGCACTTTTTTACCCACGCGTTGCCTAGGGTCCCTTTCCCATGTTCAAGAAACTGCGTGGCATGTTTTCCAGCGATCTTTCCATTGACCTGGGCACTGCCAACACCCTTATTTACGTGCGCGAGCGCGGTATCGTCCTGAATGAGCCATCGGTTGTGGCCATTCGGACACACGGTAATCAGAAAAGTGTCGTTGCTGTCGGCACCGAGGCCAAGCGCATGCTCGGCCGTACGCCGGGCAACATTGCTGCCATTCGTCCGATGAAGGACGGCGTGATCGCCGACTTCAGCGTCTGCGAAAAGATGCTGCAATACTTTATTAACAAGGTTCACGAAAACAGCTTTCTGCAGCCTAGCCCTCGTGTGCTGATCTGCGTTCCATGCAAATCCACTCAGGTTGAGCGTCGAGCCATCCGTGAATCGGCCCTTGGTGCCGGTGCGCGTGAAGTGTTCCTGATCGAAGAGCCAATGGCGGCTGCGATCGGTGCCGGCCTGCCGGTAGAAGAAGCACGCGGCTCGATGGTCGTGGATATCGGTGGTGGTACCACTGAAATTGCGCTGATCTCGCTGAACGGTGTGGTTTACGCCGAATCCGTGCGTGTTGGCGGCGACCGCTTCGACGAAGCGATCATCACCTACGTGCGTCGTAACTACGGCAGCCTGATCGGTGAATCCACCGCCGAGCGCATCAAGCAGGAAATCGGCACGGCCTACCCGGGCGGCGAAGTTCGCGAAGTCGACGTTCGCGGTCGCAACCTGGCCGAAGGCGTTCCACGCGCATTCACCCTGAACTCCAACGAAGTGCTGGAAGCTCTGCAAGAGTCCCTGGCAACCATCGTTCAGGCTGTGAAAAGCGCCCTGGAGCAATCGCCGCCGGAACTGGCTTCCGACATCGCCGAGCGTGGCCTGGTGCTGACCGGTGGTGGCGCGCTGCTGCGTGACCTCGACAAGTTGCTGGCCCAGGAAACCGGTCTGCCGGTGATCGTTGCCGAAGATCCGCTGACCTGTGTGGCTCGCGGCGGTGGCCGTGCATTGGAAATGATGGATAAACACACCATGGACCTGCTCTCGAGCGAATAAGTCGCCGATTGCAATACGTGGGTGAGCGCGCAGGCAGCACTTTGCAGTGCTGCCTGTTGGCGTTTATCTTCTGTCAGTCTTCATCCAGGCCGGTTTGATGCCGTATGAATAAACAGAACATTTGCCTGGGAGGAGCGGCTTATTAAACCGCTTTTCGCCAAAGGCCCTTCGTTGGGCGTGCGCCTGTTGGTGCTGGCCGTGCTGTCGGTCGCGCTGATGGTGGTCGATGCCCGCTTTGATCTGCTCAAGCCTGCGCGCAAACAAGCGTCGCTGGTGCTGATGGATGCCTACTGGATCACTGACCTGCCCGGACGTTTGTGGGAAGGGATTGCCAGCCAGTTCGGCAGCCGCACCGAGCTTGTCGCCGAAAACGAAAAACTCAAGACCGAAAACCTGCTGCTGCAGGGTCGCATGCAAAAGCTTGCCGCCCTCACCGAGCAGAACGTTCGGCTGCGCGAGTTGCTCAATTCTTCCGCACTGGTCAACGAAAAGGTCGAAGTGGCCGAGTTGATCGGCATGGACCCCAACCCCTTCACCCATCGCATCATCATCAATAAAGGTGAGCGTGATGGCGTGGTGCTCGGTCAACCGGTGCTCGATGCACGCGGTCTGATGGGCCAGGTGGTCGAGTTGATGCCTTACACCTCGCGTGTATTGCTGTTGACCGACACCACTCACAGCATTCCTGTGCAGGTGAACCGTAACGGTCTGCGCGCGATTGCCAGCGGCACCGGTAACCCGGAACGCCTGGAACTGCGTCACGTCGCCGACACGGCGGATATCAAGGAAGGCGATCTGTTGGTCAGTTCCGGTCTCGGCCAGCGCTTCCCGGCCGGTTACCCGGTGGCGACCGTGAAGGAAGTGATCCACGATTCCGGTCAGCCTTTCGCCATCGTTCGCGCCGTGCCGACTGCCGCACTCAACCGCAGCCGCTACCTGCTGCTGGTGTTCAGCGACACCCGCACCGCCGAAGAGCGCGCCAACGATGCCGCGCAGGCGCAGGAAAATCTCGATGCCTTCGGCGGCGGCCCGATCATTCCGGCCACCGTGCCGAAAACCGTGAGCCCGCCTGCGGCTGCAACGCCTGCTGCAACGCCAGCCGCAGCTGCCCCGGCCACGGCCGCAAGCGCGGCGCCTGCCAAACCGGCAAGCAAACCGCCCGCCGCAGCAAAACCTCCGGCAACGACCCCGGCGGCCAGTAAACCACCGGCGTCGCAGCCCGCTGCACGGCCGGCGGCGAAACCTCCGGTCACTGCGCCTGCCACTACCGGGAGACAAGAATAATGGTCGGAGCGACTGCCTCGCGTAACGGCTGGATGGTCTGGCTGACATTCGCCATTGGCCTGCTGCTCAGCGTTTCGCCGTTACCGCAGTTCATGGAAATCCTGCGCCCGCTGTGGCTGGCCTTGCTTCTGACGTTCTGGGCGCTGTACATGCCGCACACAGTCGGCATGGTTACGGCATTTTGTCTGGGCCTGGCCGAAGACGTGCTGTACGGCACACTGCTCGGCCAGAACGCTTTGATCCTGACGCTGATCACCTTCCTTGTGCTGTCGTTGCAGCAACGTCTGCGGATGTTCCCGATGTGGCAACAGTGCCTGGTGATCCTGGTGATCTTCGGCCTCGCGCAACTGGTGCAATTGTGGCTCAGCGCCCTGACCGGCAACCGCCAGCCGACCCTGGCGCTGGTGCTTCCGGCACTGGTCAGTGCCTTGCTCTGGCCGTGGGTCAGCTTCGCTTTGCGTGGATTGCGCCGCCGCTACAAAATCAATTGAGCCGGTGAAGCAGGGCACTGAACAGGGAGATGTTTTGATGAAGCCGCTTTACCTCGCCTCCGGATCACCGCGACGCCGTGAATTGCTCACGCAGATCGGCGTCGCGTTCTCCGCCATCAGTGCGGACATCGACGAAACCCCACTTCCCGAAGAATCGCCGTCGGCCTATGTCGAACGCCTCGCGCGTGGCAAGGCCTGCGCCGGCCGCCGCACGCTCGTGTCCGCTCAACCGTACTGCGTGCTGGGTGCCGACACGGCAGTGGTGCTCGACGGCAAAATACTTGGCAAACCGGTGGACGAAGCCGATGCATGCGCCATGCTGATGATGTTGTCCGGCAAGGAGCACGAAGTGCTGACCGCCATCGCCGTGCTCGAAGGTGAGCGCTGCGAGTCGCGTGTGGTGGTCAGTCGCGTGCGATTTCGACCGATCAGCCGTGAAGAAGCGGCGGCCTACTGGGCCAGCGGCGAACCCCGGGACAAGGCCGGCGGTTATGGCATTCAAGGCCTCGGTGGCGTGTTTGTCGCGGGGCTCAACGGCAGCTATTCGGCAGTGGTCGGGCTACCTGTTTGCGAAACCGCAGAACTGTTGGGCCATTTCGGCATACCCTGTTGGCAAAACCTGAACGCGCAATGAGCGTCGTACGAAACCAGATGCGGCCATTATCGTGAACATGCCTGAACGAGATCCTGCCATGAGTGAAGAGATTCTGATCAACATCACGCCGATGGAGTCGCGCGTGGCGGTGGTCGAAAACGGTGTGCTGCAAGAAGTGCACGTCGAGCGCACACAAAAACGCGGGATCGTCGGCAACATCTATAAAGGCAAGATCGTCCGGGTTCTGCCGGGGATGCAGGCAGCGTTCGTTGATATCGGCCTGGATCGGGCGGCGTTCATTCATGCCTCGGAAATCTCCCTGCGTGAAGGCCCCGCGGTCGAAAGCATCAGTGCGCTGGTACACGAAGGCCAGAGTCTGGTGGTGCAAGTCACCAAAGACCCGATCGGTTCCAAAGGCGCGCGGTTGACCACGCAGTTGTCGATTCCGTCGCGCTATCTGGTGTATATGCCGCGCACCGCCCACGTCGGCATTTCCCTGAAGATCGAAGACGAAGCCGAGCGCGAACGCCTCAAGCAGGTGGTCAGCGATTGCGTGGCCAAAGAAGGCATCAAGGAAGCCGGTGGTTTCATTCTGCGCACCGCTGCGGAAGGTGCAGGCGCTGATGAAATCCTCATGGACATCCGCTACCTGCGGCGCCTGTGGGATCAGATCAACGAACAGATCAAAACCATCGGTGCGCCGAGCGTCATTTACGAAGACCTCGGCCTGGCACTGCGCACGCTGCGCGACCTGGTCAGCCCGAAAATCGAGAAAATCCGTATCGACTCGCGGGAAACCTTCCAGAAAACCACGCAGTTCGTCGCCGAATTGATGCCGGAAATCGCCGATCGTCTGGAACATTACCCGGGCGAGCGACCGATCTTCGATCTTTACGGTGTCGAAGACGAAATTCAGAAAGCCCTCGAACGCAAGGTCCCGCTGAAATCCGGCGGTTACCTGGTGATCGATCCGGCCGAAGCGATGACCACCATCGACGTCAACACCGGGGCGTTCGTCGGTCATCGCAATCTTGAAGAAACCATCTTCAAGACCAATCTCGAAGCAGCCACGGCGATTGCCCGCCAGATGCGTCTGCGCAATCTCGGCGGCATCATCATCATCGACTTCATCGACATGGAAGACGAAGAGCACCAGCGCCAGGTGCTGCGCACTCTGGAAAAACAGCTGGAGCGCGACCACGCCAAGACCAACATCATCGGCATTACCGAGTTGGGCCTGGTGCAGATGACCCGCAAGCGCACCCGCGAAAGTCTTGAACAAGTGCTGTGCGAACCGTGCAGCAGTTGTCAGGGCCGCGGCAAACTGAAAACCCCGGAAACCATCTGTTACGAGATTTTCCGCGAGATCCTTCGCGAAGCCCGCGCCTATCAGGCCGAGGGTTATCGCGTGCTGGCGAACCAGAAAGTGGTGGATCGTTTGCTCGATGAAGAATCCGGTAACGTGGCCGAGCTTGAAGGGTTTATCGGCCGCACCATACGCTTCCAGGTGGAAACCATGTATTCCCAGGAACAATATGACGTGGTGTTGCTCTGAACCCCTGCATCACCACTTTTTCACCGCGGCTGGCCTCAGCTTTTCGCAGTTTTTTTGCCATGGGAGCCAACTGACATGGAACGTCTGACACGCATTTTGGCCGCACTCACCCGTTGGGGGCTGGGCCTGTGCGCGTTGGTTCTGGTGTTGATGGCGCTTTACGTCAGTCTCGGCCGCGAACTGACCCCGCTGGTCGCCGAATACCGCACCGATATCGAAGACAAGGCCAGTGCCGCCCTCGGCATGCCCTTGCAGATTGGCGAACTGGAAGGTAGCTGGAGCGGTTTCGCGCCGATCCTGCTGGCGCATGACGTAATGGTCGGCAGCGGCGCCAATGCCTTGCGTCTGGATCAGGTGCGCGCCGTGCCGGATCTTTGGGCCAGCCTGTTGGCGCGCGAGGTGCGCATTGCCCATCTGGAACTCAATGGCCTGAAAATCAGCCTCAAGGAAGCCGAGGACGGCAGTTGGGCGCTGGAAGGTCTGCCGGTGCAGAACGATCAGCCGCTGGATGCGCAGCAGTTGTTCAACCGTTCGCAAATGATTCAGCAGCTCTCGGTGCTCGACAGTCAGGTGACCTTGCAGCCGCTGGATCACGCGCCGATGACCCTCACTTATGTCGGCCTCAATCTGAAAACCGGTGCCAGTCGCCAGCGCCTCGATGCCCGTTTGACCTTGCCGGACGGTCAACCTGTCGCGATCAACCTGCGCACGCGCCTTCGTCCGGAGCAGTGGCAGGACAGCACGGTTGAGGGCTATGCCAGCCTGCCGCAAAGCGATTGGGCGAAATGGTTGCCCGAGCGCCTGACCCAGCAATGGAATTTTTCCGAGATCAAGGCCGGTGGTGAAGTCTGGGTCGATTGGGCCAAGGGCACGCTGCAAAGTGCCGTTGTACGCCTGAACGCGCCGCAACTGAGCGGTGCGTATGGCGAGCGCAAGCCGATCCAGATCAACAATCTGGCGCTCAATGCGTATTACCAGAACAGTGACGAAGGCGCGAAGATCACGCTCGATTCGCTGGCGATGAATTTTGGCGAAACCCGTTGGGAGTCGCGTGTACAGCTACAGCAGACCCGCGCCACCGATAAGGTTGAAGAGCTCTGGCACCTGCAGGCTGACCGTCTCGATCTGACGCCCATCACGCCGCTGCTCAATGCATTGGGGCCGTTGCCGCAAGGTTTTGCCACGGTGGTCGACCATTTGAATGTCACCGGTGGGCTGCGCAATGTGCTGCTCGATTTTCGTCCCGCCGCCACCGACGGCAGCAAATTCAGCTTTGCCGCCAATCTTGATCAGATCGGTTTCGATGCTTATCACGGCGCCCCGGCGGCGCGAAATGTCAGCGGTAGCCTGAGTGGCAACCTCGACGGCGGCGAGTTGCGCATGGACAGCAAGGATTTCGTCCTGCACCTCGATCCGATTTTCGCCAAGCCATGGCAGTACATTCAGGCCAACGCGCGCTTGACCTGGAAGCTCGATAAAGACGGTTTCACCCTGATTGCGCCGTACCTGAAGGTACTGGGCGAAGAGGGCAAGATTGCCGGTGATTTCCTGATTCGCCTGCATTTCGATCACAGCCAGGAAGACTACATGGACCTGCGGGTCGGGCTGGTCGATGGCGACGGTCGCTACACCGCCAAGTACCTGCCTGAGGTGCTGAGCCCGGCGCTCGATGAGTGGCTGCGTACCGCGATTCTCAAAGGCGCAGTCGATCAGGGCTTCTTCCAGTATCAAGGTTCGTTGAGCAAAAACGCCGGCGAGGCCGACCGCAGCATCAGCCTGTTCTTCAAGGTGCATGACGCCGAACTGGCGTTCCAGCCGGGCTGGCCGCACGTGAGCAAGGTCAGCGGGGATGTCTTCATCGAGGACAGCGGAGTGCGCATCTGGGCCAGCAAGGGCCAGTTGCTCGACACTCAGGTCAGCGATGTCTTCGTCAATATTCCCCATGTGCCGTCCGGGCAGAACACGCATTTGCTCCTCGATGGCGCGTTTGCCGGAGGTTTGGGCGATGGTTTGAAGATCTTGCAGGACGCGCCAATCGGTACGGGTGAAACGTTTGCTGGCTGGGAGGGCTCAGGTGATCTGCAAGGCAAACTGAAGCTCGATGTTCCGCTGGCCAACGGCGATCAGCCGAAAATTCTCGTCGACTTCAAAACCGCCAATGCCCGCCTGAAACTGGCCGAGCCGAAGCTGGAACTGACTCAGCTCAAGGGGGATTTCCGCTTTGACAGCGCCAAAGGCCTCAGCGGTCAGAACATCGCCGCGCGGGCGTTCGACAAACCGGTGACGGCGCAGATTTTTGCCGACGGCAGCCCCGGCAAGCTGAAAACCCGGGTCGCCGCGTCGGGGCAAGTCGAGGTGAAGAAACTCACCGACTGGCTGGGCGTGACGCAACCGTTGCCGGTGACCGGGACGATTCCTTATCAGTTGCAACTGAACCTTGACGGTGCGGACAGCCAATTGTTGGTCAGCTCCAGCATGAAAGGCGTGGCGGTGGATCTGCCTGCACCGTTTGGCATGGCCGCCGATGTCGGCCGCGACACTGTGTTCCGCATGACCCTGCAGGGGCAGGAACGTCGATATTGGGTCAATTACGATCAACTGGCCAATTTCACCTTCGCCGCGCCGCCCACCAGTTTTGCCGACGGTCGCGGTGAGTTGTTCCTCGGTTCCGGTGAGGCCGTACTTCCGGGAGCCAAGGGGCTGCGTATTCGTGGCGTGCTCTCGGAACTGGACGTCGCGCCGTGGCAGGATCTGGTCAGCAAGTACGCCGGACAGGATCCCGGCGGCAGTGCCAAACAGTTGCTCAGCAGCGCCGATTTCAAGGTTGGCAAGTTGACGGCGTTCGGCACTACGCTGGATCAGGCTTCCGTGCAATTGAACCGCAAGCCCGGCACCTGGGCGCTGGCCCTCGACAGCCAGCAGGCCAAAGGCGCGGCCAGTGTGCCGGATGCCAAAGGTGTGCCGATTGTGGTGAGCCTGCAGTACGTGAAATTGCCGGCGCCGGACCCGACGGTGCAGGCCGATGAAAACGCACCTGATCCATTGGTGTCGGTTGATCCGACGAAAATCCCGGCGCTGGATCTCACCATCAATCAACTGTTCCAGGGCCAGGATCTGGTCGGTGGCTGGTCGCTCAAGGTGCGACCGACGCCTAAAGGCATCGCCTTGAACAGCCTCGACATGGGCCTCAAAGGCATCCTCTTGCAAGGCAACGGCGGCTGGGAAGGCGCGCCGGGTTCGACCAACAGCTGGTTCAAGGGCCGGATCGGCGGCAAGAACCTCGCCGATGTGCTCAAGGGCTGGGGCTTCGCGCCGAGCGTGACCAGCGAAGAATTCCACATGGACGTTGATGGCCGCTGGCCAGGCTCGCCGGCCTGGCTGGCGACCAAGCGCTTCTCCGGCACGCTGGATGCCTCGTTGAACAAGGGCCAGTTTGTTGAAGTGGAGGGCGGAGCCCAGGCGCTGCGGGTGTTTGGTTTGCTCAACTTCAATTCGATTGGCCGCCGCCTGCGCCTGGACTTCTCCGATTTGTTTGGCAAAGGCCTGAGCTATGACCGGGTCAAAGGGCTGCTGGTGGCAACCAACGGTGTTTACGATACGAAGGAACCGATTCGCCTGACCGGGCCGTCGAGTAATCTGGAACTCAACGGCAAGCTGGATCTGGTGGCCGAGCAAGTCGACGCCAAGCTGTTGGTGACGCTGCCGGTGACCAATAATCTGCCGATCGCTGCGCTGCTCGTTGGCGCGCCGGCGGTCGGCGGTGCGCTGTTCCTGATCGACAAGCTGATCGGTGACCGCGTGGCTCGTTTCGCCAGTGTCAAATACACCGTCAAAGGCCCGTGGAAAGAGCCGAAAATCACCTTCGACAAGCCTTTTTAACTAGCAGACACTACCCCCCTGTAGGAGCTGCCGCAGGCTGCGATCTTTTGATTTTTTTAAAAACCAGATCAAAAGATCGCAGCCTGCGGCAGCTCCTACAGGGTTGTGTGTAGATTCCGAGGAGTGGCCATGTCTTTAGCGGTGATTCAAATGGTCAGCCAGACCGACGTACTGGCCAATCTGGTTCAGGCCCGGCGCTTGCTCGAACAGGCTGCGGCCGGCGGTGCGAAGCTGGCAGTGCTGCCGGAAAACTTCGCCGCCATGGGCCGTCGCGACGTTGCCGACATCGGCCGTGCCGAAGCATTGGGCGAAGGACCGATCCTGCCATGGTTGAAACAGACCGCCCGCGACCTCAAGTTATGGATAGTGGCTGGCACGTTGCCGTTGCCGCCGGTAGGTCAGCCGAGGGGCAAGGCCAATGCCTGTTCGTTGCTGGTCGATGAACACGGCGAGTTTGTTGCGCGCTACGACAAGTTGCATCTGTTTGATGTCGATGTAGCGGACAATCGTGGCCGTTACCGCGAATCCGATGACTATGCTTATGGCAGTGGTGTGGTGGTGGCGGACACGCCGGTGGGTAAATTGGGCCTGACCGTGTGTTACGACTTGCGCTTCCCGGAGCTTTACAGCGAATTGCGCGCCGCCGGTGCTGAATTGATTACCGCACCGTCGGCGTTTACTGCGGTGACCGGGGCGGCGCATTGGGACGTGCTGATTCGCGCACGGGCCATCGAAACCCAGTGTTATGTGTTGGCGGCAGCGCAGGGCGGTACCCATCCGGGGCCGCGCGAAACCTTCGGCCATGCGGCGATTGTCGACCCATGGGGCCGCGTGCTGACGCAGCAGGATCAAGGCGAAGCGGTGTTGTTGGCCGAGCGCGATAGCAATGAACAAGCGTCCATCAGGGCGCGAATGCCGGTGACGCGTCATCGGCGGTTTTTCTCGCAGGGCGCACAGCGGCCTGCTTCAGAACATGAATTTAAGGCGTAAACCTATGAGCGAGTTGTTGTCCTCAGTCAGTGATCACCTGTTGGCACCGGGCGGCGTGACCATCGAGAGCCTGCAAGGCGTACTCGGCGATCTGGCCGGTCCGGGCATCGATGCCGCCGACCTGTATTTTCAGGGACAGATCTCCGAGTCCTGGGCACTGGAAGACGGCATCGTCAAGGAAGGCAGCTTCAACCTCGACCAGGGCGTTGGCGTGCGCGCGCAATCCGGTGAGAAAACCGGTTTCGCCTATAGCAACGCGATCACCCTCGAAGCCCTCGGCGCGGCGGCCCGTGCGGCGCGTTCGATCTCCCGTGCCGGGCAGAACGGCACGGTGCAGGCGTTCACCAGCCAAGACGTCGCCCAGTTGTACGCGCCGGATAACCCGCTGGAAGTGCTGAGCCGGGCCGAGAAAGTCGAATTGCTCAAGAGCATCGACGTCGCGACCCGCGCGCTCGATCCGCGTATCCAGCAGGTCAGTGTCAGTATGGCCGGGGTCTGGGAGCGGATTCTGGTGGCGTCAACCGATGGCGGTCTGGCTGCCGATGTGCGGCCGCTGGTGCGCTTCAACGTCAGCGTCATCGTTGAGCAGAATGGCCGTCGCGAGCGCGGCGGGCATGGCGGCGGCGGGCGTACCGATTACCGTTATTTCCTCGCCGAAGACCGCGCCATGGGCTATGCCCGTGAAGCGTTGCGTCAGGCGCTGGTGAACCTCGAAGCGATCCCGGCACCGGCCGGTACTTTTCCGGTGGTGCTGGGTTCGGGCTGGTCTGGCGTGCTGTTGCACGAAGCCGTCGGCCACGGTCTGGAAGGCGATTTTAACCGCAAGGGCAGTTCGGCTTACAGCGGGCGCATGGGCGAAATGGTTGCCTCGAAGCTTTGCACCATCGTCGATGACGGCACCTTGAGCGGTCGTCGCGGTTCGCTGAGTGTCGACGACGAAGGCACGCCGACCGAGTGCACCACGCTGATCGAAAACGGCGTGCTCAAGGGTTATATGCAGGACAAGCTCAACGCGCGTCTGATGGGCGTGGCCCGTACCGGTAACGGTCGTCGTGAATCCTACGCGCATCTGCCGATGCCACGGATGACCAACACCTACATGCTCGGTGGCGAGAGCGATCCGGCGGAAATCATTGCGTCGGTGAAGAAGGGCATCTACTGCGCCAACCTCGGCGGCGGTCAGGTCGACATCACCAGCGGCAAGTTTGTGTTCTCCACCAGCGAGGCGTATCTGATCGAAGACGGCAAGATTACCGCGCCGGTCAAAGGCGCGACGTTGATCGGCAACGGCCCTGAGGCAATGAGCCGGGTGTCGATGGTCGGTAACGATCTGGCGCTGGACAGCGGTGTAGGTACGTGCGGCAAGGATGGGCAGTCGGTGCCGGTAGGCGTGGGTCAGCCGACGCTGAAAATCGATGCGATCACCGTGGGTGGCACGGGCGCATAAAGAAACGTGTGTAGGAGCTGCCGCAGGCTGCGATCTTTGTTTTTAAAGATCAAAAGATCGTCCGATCGCGGCCCGAGCCTTCGGCAGCTCCTACAAGGGATGAGATTAACGCAGGCCGCGTTGAGTCTCGTCCAACTCACGGATGTACTTGAAGATCTTGCGGCTGGAAGCAGGAGGTTTGTTTTGCGCAACCTCGTGCTGAGCCTGACGGATCAGGGAACGCAATTGCTGGCGATCGGCGTCCGGGTACTCGACGACGAATTTTTCCAGCACGGCGTCGTCGCCCGCGATCAGGCGATCGCGCCAGCGTTCCAGGTTATGGAAACGCTCGTTGTATTGGCGAGTGGAGGCATCGAGTTGATCGAGCAAGGTCAGAATCGCGTCAGTGTCCTGATCGCGCATCAGTTTGCCGATGAACTGCAAATGCCGTTTACGCGCGATATTCGCGGTGTGCTTGGGCGCATCGGCCAAGGCACGGCGCATCGCGTCGGTCAGTGGCAGTTTTGCCACCAAGTCAGGCTTGAGTGTTGTAAGGCGCTCGCCAAGGTCAACCAGAGCATGTAGCTCGCGTTTGACCTGAGATTTGCTTTTTTCTCCCGTATCGAGGGAGTCGTCGTAAGAATCAACCATGGTGGCAGTCCGCAAAGAAACGCCGCCATGATAACCAGTCGGGGGCCGCTTGTCCGGCCCGGTCGCTCGATGGCCCCAGCCGAAAGCAGAATTTGAGTGGAGATGAGCATGAGTGCAGTTGAAAGCGTCGGCCCGCAGGCTTTGCCGGCACTGCAAGAACAGGTCGAGCAGATCATTGCCGAAGCCAAGCGTCAGGGCGCCAGTGCCTGCGAAGTGGCGGTGTCGCTGGAACAGGGCTTGTCCACTTCGGTGCGTCAGCGCGAGGTCGAAACAGTCGAGTTCAACCGCGATCAGGGGTTTGGCATCACGCTGTACGTCGGCCAGCGCAAAGGCTCGGCCAGCACGTCCGCCACCGGGCCGGAGGCGATTCGCGAAACCGTCGCGGCGGCATTGGCGATTGCCAAGCACACCTCTGAAGACGAAGCCTCGGGCCTGGCAGATGCCGCGCTGATGGCTCGCGAGCAGCAGGATTTCGATCTGTTCCACGAATGGGACATCACCCCGGAGCAGGCCATCGAGAAGGCGCTGATCTGCGAAGCGGCGGCGTTCGATGCCGACGCGCGGATCAAGAACGCCGATGGCACCACGCTGAGCACGCATCAAGGCTGCCGCGTTTACGGCAACAGCCACGGTTTTATCGGTGGCTACGCCTCGACCCGGCACAGCCTCAGCTGCGTGATGATTGCCGAAGCCGATGGCCAGATGCAGCGCGATTATTGGTATGACGTCAGCCGTCAGGGCACCTTGCTGGCCGACCCGGTGAGCATCGGTCAGCGTGCGGCGCAGCGGGCGGCGAGCCGTCTGGGCGCGCGGCCGGTACCGACCTGTGAAGTGCCGGTGTTGTTTTCAGCGGAACTGGCCGGTGGCTTGTTCGGCAGTTTCCTCTCGGCGGTGTCTGGCGGCAGCTTGTATCGCAAGTCGTCGTTCCTCGAAGGCACGCTGGGGCAGAAGCTGTTTCCGGAATGGTTGACCATCGATGAGCGTCCGCACCTGATGCGCGCGATGGGCAGCGCTTCGTACGACGGTGATGGTCTGGCGACGTACGCCAAACCGTTCGTCGAAAAGGGCGAGTTGGTCTCGTACATCCTCGGCACGTATTCCGGGCGCAAACTCGGCATGCCGAGCACCGCCAACGCCGGCGGCGTGCATAACCTGTTCGTCACCCATGGCGACGAAGACCAGGCGGCGCTGTTGAAGCGTATGGGCCGTGGCTTGTTGGTCACCGAATTGATGGGCCATGGTCTGAATATGGTCACCGGTGACTATTCGCGCGGCGCGGCGGGTTTCTGGGTCGAGAACGGCGAAATCCAGTTCGCGGTGCAGGAAGTCACCATCGCCGGCAACATGCGCGACATGTTCAAGCAGATCGTCGCGGTGGGTAATGACCTGGAGCTGCGCAGCAATATTCGCACGGGTTCGGTGTTGATCGAACGGATGACGGTAGCGGGCAGCTAAGCCCCAACCCTCACAAAAAAAGGCGCGCCATCCACCCGGATGGCGCGCCTTTTTCATTCCTGCCCTGTAGGAGCTGCCGAAGGCTGCGATCTTTTGATTTTGCTTTGAAAGACAAGATCAAAAGATCGCAGCCTGCGGCAGCTCCTACACAAGTGCTCTTGTTTTGGTTCTCATTATCATCTAATAATAAATCTCATTATCGGATGGGCCCCGGATCATGAGTTCTGCCTTGCACGAGCAGCCGTACCTCGAAAGCTGGCGCTGGATGAGTCGTCAGATCCGTTGCGCGATGGATCCTGACGAACCGCGCCTGATCGAACATTACCTGGCCGAAGGCCGGTACCTGTCTTGCTGCACCGCGACCTCACCGTGGACGGTCGCCGAAACCTCCTTCCGCTTGCTGCTCGACACCGCCACCGACATCGCCTTGCCGTGGCACTGGCGCAGCCTCTGTCTCGATCAAGCCTGGCGCCCATTGCGTGAAATGGAGCGCCTGTCGCTGTGCAAATGCCGGCTCAAGCGCTGGCAACGCTACACCTGGCAGCTCGCCACTTGCGAATTGCTTCCCTCGATTCCTCTTATTGAACTGGTGCAAGGATTTTCAGATGACCAAGACACGTATTGAGCGCGACAGCATGGGCGAACTGCAGGTGCCGGTGGACGCTCTCTACGGCGCGCAGACCCAGCGCGCAGTGGATAACTTCCCGATCAGCGGCAAGCCGATGCCCAAACAATTCATCCGCGCGTTGATCCTCGCCAAAGCCGCCGCGGCTCGGGCCAACGTCGAGCTTAATCAGATCAGCGCCGCACAGGGCAAAGCCATCAGCGACGCCGCCCAAGGTTTGCTTGAAGGCGATTTCATGCAGCATTTCCCGGTGGATATCTTCCAGACCGGCTCCGGCACCAGCTCGAACATGAACGCCAATGAAGTGATCGCCACCCTGGCCAGCCGTCTGCTCGACGAGCCGGTGAACGCCAATGATCACGTCAACTGCGGCCAGAGCAGCAACGACATCATCCCGACCACCATCCACGTCAGCGCCGCGTTGGCCCTGCACGAACAACTGCTGCCAGCGCTGCTGCACCTGGTGCAGGTGATCGAGCGCAAAGCCGAGCAAGTGCATCACCACGTCAAAACCGGCCGCACGCATTTGATGGACGCAATGCCGGTGCGCATGAGCCAGGTACTCAACGGCTGGGCGCAGCAGCTCAAGGCCAATATCGCTCATCTGCAGGATCTGCTGCCAAGCCTGCAATCGCTGGCGCAGGGCGGTACGGCGGTCGGCACCGGGATCAACGCGCACCCTGAGTTCGCCGCGCGTTTCAGCCGTCAGCTCAGCCAATTGACCGACGTGCAATTCACGCCGGGCAAGGATCTGTTCGCGCTGATCGGCTCGCAGGACACCGCCGTCGCCGTCTCCGGCCAACTCAAAGCCATCGCCGTGTCGCTGATGAAAATCGCCAACGACCTGCGCTGGATGAACTCCGGCCCGCTCGCCGGTCTCGGTGAAATCGAACTGGAGGCGCTGCAACCAGGCTCGTCGATCATGCCGGGCAAGGTCAATCCGGTGATTCCGGAAGCCACCGCGATGGTCGCCGCGCAAGTGATCGGCAACGATTCGGTGATCACCATTGCCGGCCAGTCGGGCAACTTTGAGCTGAACGTGATGCTGCCGATCATCGCGCAGAACCTGTTGAGCAGCATCGAACTGCTGGCCAATTCCAGCCGCCTGCTGGGTGACAAAGCCATCGCCAGCTTCAAGGTCAACGAATCGCGCTTGAAAGAGGCGTTGTCGCGCAACCCGATTCTGGTCACCGCACTCAACCCGATCATCGGTTACCAGAAGGCTGCCGAAATCGCCAAGCAGGCCTACAAGGAAGGTCGCGCGGTGATCGATGTCGCTCTGGAACACACCGACCTGTCGCGCAGCCAACTGGAAGAGTTGCTCAATCCCGAGAAACTCACCGCCGGCGGCGTGTAAGCACCGCAACCGCTTTGGAGGCTCACCATGGAGCACTGGAAACGCACGATCGAACGGGCCAATCGCTGCTTCATGCTGGGCGAACTGATCGATGCCCGTGAGGCTTACCTGCAAGCCCTGGCCTTGGCACAAGTGTTGTACGAGCGCTGGGCAGATGCCGACGAAGCGGTGGCGGCCTGCGTCATCTCCCACCACAACCTCGCGGATTTGCACCTGCGCCTGAATCAGCCGGAGGAGAGCGCCGAATACCTCTGCGCCATCCACCAACGGCTGTTGCAGACCATGCAGGACGAGCGCCTGCGCCCGGCGCTGCGTGAAGCGGCGCTGCGCCAGAGCAGCAAGACTTACGTCGAGCTGCTGAATTTCATCAGCGAGCACGGCGAATACCCGCGCACTCAGCGCCTGCTGCACCCGGATACCGGCAATGCGCGCCGCGCGCCTGCCCCACATCACCATGGAGTCCATTGAAATGGCTTTTACCTTGCCTGCCTTGCCTTACGCCTACGACGCATTGGAACCGCACATCGATGCGCAGACCATGGAGATTCACTACACCAAGCATCACCAGACCTACATCAACAACCTCAACGCTGCGGTAGAAGGCACTGAGTACGCTGAATGGCCGGTGGAAAAACTGGTCGCCAGCGTCAAGGAGTTGCCGGAGAAACTCCGTGCCGCGGTGATCAATCAGGGCGGCGGTCACGCCAACCACTCGCTGTTCTGGGAAGTAATGGTGCCAAGCGGCGGCGGCAAACCGGATGGCGCGCTGGCCAAGGCAATCGATGAGCAGTTGGGCGGCCTCGACAGCTTCAAGGAAGCCTTCACCAAAGCCGCGCTGACCCGTTTCGGCAGCGGCTGGGCCTGGCTCAGCGTGACCCCGGAGAAGAAATTGATCGTGGAAAGCAGCGGCAACCAGGACAGCCCGCTGATGAACGGCAACACGCCGATTCTCGGTCTCGACGTCTGGGAGCATGCCTACTACCTGCGTTACCAGAACCGTCGCCCGGAATACATCAACGCGTTCTACAACGTGATCAATTGGCCTGAAGTTGCTGCGCGCTATCAGGCCGCACTGGTTTAAGTCTTCTATAAAAACAATCCAAGGCTGACTATGGGCACTGAAACACTGGCGATCGGAAGTGGGCGTATGTTTCGTTACGCAGTGGGATCGCTATTGCTGTTGGCGGGCATGACCTTGCTGGTTGCCCACGGACTGGCATGGCTGAATCTCGAACCGCGGCTGTTGCGGGCGTTGCAGGGTGGCGCGATCTGCGCGCTCGGCACGGCGCTTGGTGCGGTGCCGGTGCTGGTGATTCGGCGCATGCCGCAGGCACTCAGCGATACGTTGCTGGGGTTTGGTGCCGGGGTGATGCTGGCGGCGACGGCGTTTTCGCTGATCGTGCCGGGCATTGCCGCTGCCGAAAGTCTTGGTTTGACGCCGTGGGGCGCCAGTGGCCTGATCTGCTTCGGCATCATGCTCGGCGCATTCGGGCTGTATCTGGTTGATCTCAAGGTTTCCGGCGCGTCTCCGGAAATGCTCGTCGGCACCGTCGAGCACCCGGTGATTCCGCCACGGATCTGGCTGTTTGTGTTTGCGATCATTGCCCATAACATTCCTGAAGGCATGGCCGTCGGCGTGTCTGCCGGTGGCGGCATGCCGGATGCGGACAGCCTGGCCATGGGCATCGCTTTGCAGGATGTGCCGGAAGGTCTGGTGATTGCGCTGGTATTGGCCGGGGCAGGGATGTCGCGGGTGAAGGCGTTTATGATTGGCGCGGCGTCAGGCCTGGTCGAGCCGGTGTTTGCGCTGTTGTGCGCGTGGCTGGTCAGTCTGGCCCAGGTGTTGTTGCCATTAGGTTTGGCGCTGGCGGCGGGGGCGATGTTGCTGGTGGTGACCCACGAAGTGATCCCCGAGTCGCGACGCAATGGTCATGACAAATTGGCCAGCCTTGGTTTGTTGAGCGGGTTTTGTCTGATGATGGTGATGGATACTGCATTAGGTTGAAGATCAAAAGATCGCAGCCTTCGGCAGCTCCTACATTGGAATGCGTTCACTGTAGGAGCTGCCGAAGGCTGCGATCTTTTGATGTTGGCTGTCAGCCGCCTTCATCGAAGTAGTTGTTGATCAACGCGACCAACGCATCCAGTGCTTCCTGTTCCTGATGCCCTTCAGTACTCAGATAGATCTTGGTGCCCTTGCCAGCCGCCAGCATCATCATCGCCATGATGCTTTTGCCATCAACCGTGGTCTCAGGCGTGCGACCCACTCTGATCGTGCAATCCGGATACTGCCCGGCCACTCCAACAAACTTGGCCGATGCGCGGGCATGCAGGCCCAGTTTGTTGATGATTTCGATTTCCAGAGCAGGCATCGCGGTGTGAATCCTTTAAGTGAGGTCGCGGTGGCGAACCTGGACGTTCTTCAGGGTTTTCTGCAGGGCCTGACCCAGGCGTTCAGTCAGGTAGACGGAGCGGTGATGCCCGCCGGTGCAGCCAATGGCAATGGTCACATAGGCACGATTGCTCGCGGCAAAACGTGGTAGCCACTTGTGCAGGTAGGTGAAGATGTCCTGAAACATTTCTTCAACGTCGGGCTGTGCTGCCAGATACTCGGCCACCGGTGCATCGAGGCCGGACTGTTCGCGCAATTCCGGTTTCCAGTAGGGGTTGGGCAGGCAGCGCACATCAAAGACCAGATCTGCATCCACCGGCATGCCGCGCTTGAAACCGAATGACTCGACCAGAAACGCCGTGCCCGGCTCCGGCTGATTCAGCAGACGCAGCTTGATGGTGTCGCGCAACTGGTACAGGTTCAGATTGGTGGTGTTGATCTTCAGGTCGGCGAGATCGGCGATCGGGCCGAGCAGGGCAGTTTCATCGTGAATCGCTTCGGCCAGCGAGCGGTTGGCATTGCTCAGCGGGTGGCGGCGGCGAGTTTCGGAGAAACGCTTGAGCAGGGTTTCTTCATCGGCATCAAGATAAAGCACATCACATTGAATGTGCTTGCTGCGGGCATCTTCGAGCAGTTCGGGAAAGCGGCTCAGGTGACTCGGCAGGTTGCGCGCGTCAATCGACACGGCGACCAGCGGTTGCGCAAGCTCCGTGTGGATCAGTGCGCGCTCGGCCAGCTCTGGCAGCAAACCTGCCGGCAGGTTGTCGATGCAGTAGTAACCGTTGTCCTCAAGGACATCAAGGGCGGTGCTTTTACCCGAGCCGGAACGGCCGCTGACGATGATCAAGCGCATGATTACTGCCCGTTTTGCTCGTCCAGAACGACCTGGTACAAGGCTTCGTTGCTCGCGGCGCTGCGCAATTTGTCACGCACGTCCTTGCGGTCGAGCATGCTGGCGATCTGACGCAGCAACTCCAGGTGCGCATCGGTAGCGGCTTCCGGGACCAGCAAGACAAACAGCAGGTCAACCGGCGCGCCGTCAATGGCGTCGAAATCGATGGGGGCTTGAAGGTGCATCAACGCACTGATGGGCGTTTCGCAGCCTTTGAGGCGGCAGTGAGGAATGGCGATGCCGTTGCCAAAACCGGTAGAACCGAGTTTTTCACGGGCAATCAGGGCCTCGAAGACATCTTGCATCTCCAGATCCGGCACTTCGCGGGCGATCAGGTTGGCAATTTGTTCGAGGGCTTTCTTTTTACTGCCGCCCGGCACGTTCACGAGGGAACGGCCGGGGGTCAGGATACTTTCAAGTCGGATCATGGGGTGGGGGGTTATCGACCGGTCGCGCCCTGGAGCAGGCTCTGGGTCTTTTCCTTATGCTTTTTGAGTTGTTTATCCAGCTTGTCGGTCAAGGCGTCGATCGCCGCGTACATATCGGTATGTTCCGCGTTGGCGACCACTTCGCTGCCGGGAATATGCAAGGTGGCTTCGATTTTCTGCTTCAGCTTTTCGACGCACATCGTGACCTGCACGTTGGTGATCTTGTCGAAATGGCGCTCCAGTCGTTGGAGTTTTTCCTCGATATAGGAACGCAGAGGTTGGGTCACTTCCAGTTGGTGTCCACTGATGTTGACTTGCATGCAGCTTCTCCTTCGTTGCCAGTGCATAAAGCGGCAGGCTGGATAGCCTGCCACTGGAACGCTGTAACGTGGCTTACATCAACCGCTTGCGTTCGCTCGAAGGCGCGATCCCTAAGGATTCGCGGTACTTGGCGACGGTGCGGCGAGCCACCTGAATGCCTTGTGCCTCCAGTAAACCAGCGATCTTGCTGTCACTCAACGGCTTTTTCTGATTTTCCGCGGCAACCAGTTTTTTGATGATCGCGCGAATCGCCGTGGACGAGCATTCGCCGCCTTCGGAGGTGCTGACGTGGCTTGAGAAAAAGTATTTCAGCTCATAAATACCGCGCGGGGTATGCATGAATTTCTGTGTGGTCACCCGGGAAATCGTTGATTCATGCATGCCCACCGCTTCGGCGATGTCGTGCAGGACCAGCGGTTTCATGGCTTCGTCGCCGTACTCCAGAAAACCGCGCTGATGCTCGACGATCTGGGTGGCAACTTTCATCAGGGTTTCATTGCGGCTCTGCAGGCTCTTGATGAACCAGCGCGCTTCCTGCAACTGATTGCGCATGAAGGTGTTGTCGGCGCTGGTGTCGGCGCGACGGACGAATCCGGCGTATTGCGCATTGACGCGCAGGCGTGGCACCGATTCCTGATTCAGCTCGACCAGCCAGCGCTCGTTGTCCTTGCGCACGATCACGTCAGGCACAACGTACTCGGCCTCAGTGGATTCGATCTGCGAACCCGGACGCGGATTGAGGCTCTGCACCAGCTCGATGACCTGGCGCAGCTCGTCTTCCTTGAGCTTCATGCGGCGCATCAACTGGCTGTAATCGCGACTGCCAAGCAGGTCGATGTAGTCCGTGACCAGACGCTTGGCTTCTGCCAGCCATGGTGTCTTGGCCGGCAACTGGCGCAATTGCAGCAACAGGCATTCGCCAAGGTTGCGCGCACCGATACCGGCCGGTTCGAATTGCTGGATGCGGTGCAGGACGGCTTCAATCTCGTCCAGCTCGATGTCCAGTTCCGGGTCGAACGCTTCGAGGATTTCTTCGAGGGTTTCGTCCAGATAGCCCTGATTGTTGATGCAATCGATCAGGGTCACGGCGATCAGGCGATCGGTGTCGGACATCGGGGCGAGGTTCAGTTGCCACAGCAGGTGGCTTTGCAGGCTTTCGCCGGCGGAGGTGCGGGTGGTGAAATCCCACTCGTCATCGTCGCTGCTGGGCAGGCTGCTGGCGCTGGTCTGGTAGACGTCTTCCCAGGCGGTGTCGACCGGCAGTTCGTTGGGAATGCGTTCGCTCCAATCGCCTTCTTCGAGGTTGTCGACGGTCGGCGCGGTTTCCTGGTAGGACGGTTCCTGGATCTCGGCGGGCTTCTGTTCAGCGTTGTCGGCCAAGGGGTCGGAATTGTCGAAGTCTTCGCCTTCTTCCTGGCGTTCGAGCATCGGATTGGATTCCAGTGCCTCCTGGATTTCCTGTTGCAGATCCAGGGTCGACAATTGGAGCAGGCGGATGGCCTGTTGCAGCTGCGGTGTCATCGTCAGCTGCTGGCCCATTCTCAAGACTAGCGATGGTTTCATGGCAGGGGCTTAACACCTTATTCGCCGGCGCTATGCGCCATCCACTACAGGGCGCCGAAGCGCCAAACTTAAGCAAATTATATGCCTGAAACTGAAGTGTTTGCCTAGAGCGCTGTAACAATTAAAGCGTATAAAAAGCTGCTTCATCGATACAGCACCCTCGCGAATCACCAGGATGCTGTCGCGCTTACAGGCGGAACTCGTGACCCAGATACACTTCCTTGACCAGATCGTTGGCCAGGATGGTTTCGGCGTCACCTTCGGCGATCAGTTGACCGTCGTTGACGATGTACGCGGTTTCGCAGATATCCAGGGTCTCACGCACGTTGTGGTCGGTGATCAATACGCCGATGCCCTTGGCCTTGAGGTGGTGGATGATCTGCTTGATGTCGCCGACCGAGATCGGGTCGACACCGGCAAACGGTTCGTCGAGCAGGATGAATTTCGGCGCGGTGGCCAGTGCGCGGGCAATTTCCACGCGGCGGCGTTCACCACCCGACAGGCTCATGCCGAGATTGTCGCGGATGTGGCTGATGTGGAATTCCTGCAGCAGGCTTTCCAGCTCCTTGCGACGACCAGCCTTGTCGAGTTCCTGACGGGTTTCGAGGATGGCCATGATGTTGTCGGCGACCGACAGTTTGCGGAAGATCGACGCTTCTTGCGGCAGATAGCCGATACCGGCCTTGGCACGACCGTGCATCGGCTGGTGGCTGACGTCCAGATCATCGATCAGTACGCGGCCCTGATCGGCCTGCACCAGGCCGACGATCATGTAGAAGCACGTGGTCTTGCCGGCGCCGTTGGGGCCGAGCAGGCCGACGATCTGGCCGCTGTCGATCGACAGGCTGACGTCACGCACGACCTGGCGGCTTTTATAGGCCTTGGCCAGGTGCTGAGCTTTCAGAGTTGCCATTACTGGGTTTTCTCTTCGGTTTTCTTCTTCGGCTGGATCACCATGTCGATGCGCGGACGCGCCTCGGTGACCTTGCTGCCGGTAGCGCGACCGGCGCTGGCAAGTTTTTTCACCGTGTCATAGACGATCTTCTCGCCCTGAGTGGTGTTGTTGTCTTTATCGACAACCTTGGCCTTGTCGATCAGCACAACGCGGTTTTGCGCGGCGTGGTACTGGATCGTCACGCCCCAGCCCTGTACAGGCTTGGTGTCGCCAGCGGTCTGCAGCTGTTCGAAGTAGGCGAGGTTGCCGACCGAGGTCACCACGTCGATATCACCGGTCGGGGTGCGGGTGATGGTCACGGTATTGCCGGTGACCTTCATCGAGCCCTGGGTGATGATCACGTCACCTTTATAGGTGGCAACGCCGTTCTTGTCGTCCAGCTGGGCATCGTCGGCCTGAATGCGGATTGGCTGCTCTTGATCGTTCGGCAGAGCCCAGGCGCTCACGCTTCCCAGTGCTGCGCCCAGACTGAGCAAAATAGGGAGGGTTTTAACGAGCCTCATACTGTCCTCTTACGTTCGATAGCAGGTGTATCCTGCTGTCCTTCAGGTACGCTTTCATTCCAACGCCAGTCGATACACCGCCAGCGCCGTCGATTCTAACGGGTTGCTCGGTCTGCGCATATTGCTCCTGCGGGAACACCGTCATGCGAGTGGAGGTGACCAGCAGATCGCGCTTCTTTTCATCGGTGCGCTTGATGCGCACCGAGTCGATCAATTCAACCTGGGTGCCACCCGAGTTCACTTCGCCGCGCTCACTGGTCACGTGCCACGGGAAATCCGTGCCGCGGTACATGTTCAGATCAGGTTTGGTGACCAGCGTGATGTCGGTCGCCTTGACGTGCTCGGCTTTCTCGGACGTCATTTCATATTGCACTTTGCCGTCCGGCAGGTATTGCAGGGTGTGCGTGTTGGTTGCATACCAGTCGATCGGGCTTTCGGTCGACGTGACCGGCGGCTTGTCGAGGAAGCGTTCCGGGCTGATGTTCCAGTAGCCGACCGCGGCGAAAAGCGCCGCGATGCAACCGAACAGCAGGAAGTTGCGAAATTTTTTGCTAAACATGGTTTGACTCACAAGTACGCGGCATTGGCGGCATCAAGGCTGCCCTGCGCACGCAGGATCAATTCACAGAATTCGCGGGCGGCACCTTCGCCGCCACGGGCGCGGGTTACGCCGTGGGCGTGTTCGCGGACGAAATCGGCAGCGTTGGCGACCGCCATGCCCAGGCCCACGCGGCGGATCACCGGCAGGTCAGGCAGGTCGTCACCGAGGTAGGCGACCTGTTCATAGCTTAGGCCCAGTTGTTCAAGTAGACCGTCGAGAACGACCAATTTGTCTTCGCGCCCCTGAAAAAGATGCGGGATGCCCAGGTTTTTCGCCCGACGCTCAACCACCGGTGTCTTGCGGCCGCTGATAATGGCAGTTTGTACGCCCGCATTCATCAGCATCTTGATGCCTTGGCCATCAAGGGTGTTGAAGGTCTTGAATTCGCTGCCGTCTTCGAGGAAATACAGGCGCCCGTCGGTGAGGACGCCGTCGACGTCGAACACCGCCAGTTTGATCGCTTTGCCGCGTTGCAGCAGATCGTTGCTCATTTACATGACTCCTGCGCGCAGCAGATCGGAAAGGTTGAAGGCGCCAATCGGGCGATCGTCCTCGTCGACAACTACCAGTGCGTTGATTCGGTGGTCTTCCATGATTTTCAGCGCTTCGGCGGCGAGCATGTCGGGCCGGGCGGTTTTGCCGTGAGCGGTCATCACCTGGTCGATGGTGGCACTGCGGATATCGATGCTGCGATCGAGGGTGCGGCGCAAATCGCCGTCGGTGAAGATCCCGGCCAGTTTGCCGTCGGCTTCAAGGATCGCCGTCATGCCCAGGCCCTTGCGGGTCATTTCCATCAACGCGTCCTTCAAAAGGGTGCCGCGCTGCACCTGCGGCAGCTCTTGCCCGGCGTGCATGACGTTTTCAACTTTCAGCAACAGGCGGCGGCCGAGGGCCCCGCCCGGATGGGAAAACGCGAAATCTTCAGCGGTGAAACCACGCGCTTCGAGCAATGCCACGGCTAGGGCATCGCCCATGACCAGTGCTGCGGTGGTCGACGAGGTCGGTGCCAGATTCAACGGGCAAGCCTCATGCTCGACGTGCACATTGAGATTGACTTCGGCTGCCTTGGCCAGCGGCGATTGCGGGTTGCCGGTGACGCTGATCAGCTGGATGCCCAGGCGCTTGATCAGTGGCAGCAGGGTGACGATTTCGTTGGTCGAGCCAGAGTTGGAGAGGGCCAGGATCACGTCGTCGCGGGTGATCATGCCCATGTCGCCATGACTGGCTTCGGCCGGGTGGACGAAAAAAGCCGGGGTGCCGGTGCTGGCCAGGGTCGCGGCAATCTTGTTGCCGACATGCCCGGATTTGCCCATGCCGACCACGACCACACGGCCTTTGCTGGCCAGAATCATCTCGCAAGCACGGACGAAATCGGCGTCGATATGGGGCAACAAGCCTTGAACGGCTTCCACTTCGAGTTGGATGGTGCGTTGTGCCGATTGAATCAGGTCGCTGGATTGGCTCATGTCAGAAATCGTATAGCCCGATGAAAAGGCGGCGATTATAGCGGTTATGTTGCAAAGCCTCACGCAAGATCGTCGCGCTTTGTCATTCCTCGTTACCAAATGCTTCGAAAACCTGCCGCGAGCCTGTCAAATCACTGAACATGCGCCGGCACAAGCCTTGGGCGCTTGGCGGTTGCAGTGATATAGTTCGCCGCCAGTTCGGCCTGCCCGGGATGTATGTGCTTTCCCAAGAAAGCCTGGCGTCCGAGTGAGAGGCTGCATCGCAAGGAGTTTAGATGAGTGCCGATAACGCCTACGCGGTCGAGCTGAAGGGAGTCTCCTTCAAGCGCGGTGCGCGCAGCATTTTCAATAACGTCGATATTCGCATCCCGCGCGGCAAGGTCACCGGCATCATGGGGCCTTCCGGGTGTGGCAAGACCACGCTGCTGCGGTTGATGGGCGCGCAGTTGCGTCCCACCAGCGGCGAAGTCTGGGTCAACGGTCAGAACCTGCCGAAGCTGTCGCGCAGCGATCTGTTCGATGCGCGCAAGCACATGGGTGTGCTGTTTCAGAGCGGCGCGCTGTTCACCGATCTCGATGTCTTCGAGAACGTCGCTTTCCCCCTGCGCGTTCATACCCAATTGCCGGAAGAAATGATCCGCGACATCGTCCTGCTCAAATTGCAGGCAGTCGGTCTGCGTGGCGCCATTGAATTGATGCCTGACGAACTGTCCGGCGGCATGAAACGTCGTGTTGCGCTGGCCCGGGCGATTGCGCTCGATCCGCAGATTCTCATGTACGACGAACCGTTCGTCGGCCAGGACCCGATCGCCATGGGCGTGCTGGTGCGCCTGATCCGTCTGCTCAACGATGCGCTGGGGATCACCAGTATCGTGGTCTCCCACGATCTGGCCGAAACCGCGAGCATTGCCGACTACATCTATGTCGTCGGTGATGGTCAGGTGTTGGGGCAGGGCACACCGGATGAGCTGATGAACTCGGACGAGCCACGTATCCGACAGTTCATGACCGGCAATCCCGATGGCCCGGTGCCGTACCATTTTCCAGCGACGGATTACCGCGCAGATCTTCTGGGGAAGCGCTGATGCGCAGAATTTCATTAATAGAACGCGTTCGCCGGTTTGGCGAAGCGGCGATCGATGCCGTTGCGGTGTTCGGTCGGGCGACGCTGTTCCTGTTTCATGCCTTGCTGGGGCGTGGCGGCATCAGCGGTGGCTTCGGCTTGCTGGTCAAGCAACTGCATTCGGTCGGCGTGATGTCGCTGGTGATCATTGTCGTCTCCGGCATTTTCATCGGCATGGTCCTGGCGTTGCAGGGTTTCAGCATTCTGTCGAGCTACGGTTCCGAGCAGGCGGTAGGGCAGATGGTGGCCCTGACCTTGCTGCGTGAACTGGGGCCGGTGGTGACGGCGTTGCTGTTCGCCGGGCGTGCCGGTTCGGCGCTGACCGCCGAAATCGGCAACATGAAGTCGACTGAACAGCTTTCCAGCCTGGAAATGATCGGTGTCGACCCGCTCAAGTACATCATTGCCCCGCGTCTGTGGGCCGGTTTCATTTCCCTGCCGGTGCTGGCGATGATTTTCAGCGTGGTAGGCATCTGGGGCGGTTCGTGGGTAGCTGTCGACTGGCTGGGCGTGTATGAAGGCTCCTACTGGGCGAACATGCAGAACAGCGTGAACTTCACCAGTGATGTGCTTAACGGTGTCATCAAAAGCATCGTTTTCGCCTTCGTCGTCACCTGGATCGCCGTATTCCAAGGCTATGACTGTGAGCCCACTTCCGAGGGGATCAGTCGTGCCACCACCAAGACCGTGGTGTTTGCCTCGCTGGCAGTGCTCGGCCTGGACTTTATTCTGACCGCTTTGATGTTTGGAGATTTCTGATGCAAAACCGCACCCTGGAAATCGGTGTCGGCCTGTTCCTGCTGGCAGGGATCCTGGCTTTGTTGCTGCTTGCGTTGCGGGTCAGTGGCCTGTCTCCGACGTCGACCACCGACACCTATAAACTTTATGCCTACTTCGACAATATCGCCGGTTTGACGGTCAGAGCCAAAGTGACCATGGCCGGTGTGACCATCGGCAAGGTCACGGCGATCGATCTGGATCGCGACAGCTTCACCGGTCGGGTCACCCTGCAAGTGGATAAAAAGGTCGACAACCTGCCGACTGACTCCACAGCGTCTATCCTGACCGCTGGTCTGCTGGGCGAGAAGTACATCGGTATCAGCGTCGGTGGGGAAGACAAACCGCTGAAGGATGGCGGAACCATCCACGACACGCAGTCGTCTCTGGTACTGGAAGACCTGATCGGTAAATTCCTGCTCAATACCGTTAGCAAAGACGCCAAATGAGGAGCTTTTGAATGATCTCTATCTTGCGACGCAGCCTGTTGGTGCTGTTGGCGGCCTTGCCGTTGATGGGTAACGCCGTGGCGGCTGCGACTTCGGCACACGATCTGGTCCAAGACACAACCAACCGGTTGCTGGCTGATCTGGCGGCCAACAAAGAGAAATACAAGCAGGATCCGACTGATTTTTACGCGGCGCTCAACAGCATTGTCGGGCCGGTAGTCGACGCCGAAGGCATTTCCAAGAGCATCATGACGGTCAAGTATTCGCGCAAGGCCACGCCGGCGCAGATGCAGACCTTCCAGGAAAACTTCAAGAAAGGCCTGTTCCAGTTCTACGGCAACGCCTTGCTCGAGTACAACAACCAGGGCATTACCGTTGATCCGGCGAAGGACGAGTCGGGTGATCGCACCAGCGTCAACATGACCGTCAAGGGCAGCAACGGCGCGATCTATCCTGTGCAGTACACGCTGGAGAAGATCAATGGCGAGTGGAAACTGCGCAACGTGATCATCAACGGCATCAACATCGGCAAGCTGTTCCGTGATCAGTTCGCCGACGCGATGCAGCGTAATGGCAACGACCTGGACAAGACCATCAACGGTTGGGCCGGTGAAGTGGCCAAGGCCAAGGAATCCACCGAAAAGAACCCAGCACAATGAGTGAGGCCGCAGTTCGTATGAGTGATGTCGACGAGCTTCTGCTCAGCGGAGTGCTGGATTACCGCACCGGCCCTGACTTGCGCAAGGAAGGCCAGGCACTGATCAAGTCCAGTAAAGCGGCATCGCTGGTGATCGATTGCTCGGCGGTGAAGAAGTCCAGTAGCGTCGGCTTGTCGTTGCTGCTGTGCT
This sequence comes from Pseudomonas sp. SM4, assembly GCF_051913165.1. Lineage (NCBI taxonomy): Bacteria > Pseudomonadati > Pseudomonadota > Gammaproteobacteria > Pseudomonadales > Pseudomonadaceae > Pseudomonas > Pseudomonas sp. SM4. The sequence goes on from NZ_JBODOE010000001.1 coordinate 209,264, forward strand.
TCATGCGCGATGCCAAGGCGGCCGGCAAGGTCGTCAGCATCCGCGCAATGCCCGAAGACATGCGCGAAATTGCTCAGGTCAGTGAATTGACCGAACTGTTGGCGCACCCCTGAACCCACATCTATAAAGAAGCCCCCCGTCAGAGTCCTGCCATGCGGGGTTCGCAGGCGCGGGGCTTTTTTGTATGATGTCCGACCCGTGCGCACAGGGCGCCGATTGAGGTTGAGCATGCAGGCCGTAGAAGTGAAGAGCTTCCTTGAAGGAAAGCTGCCCGGAACGTTGGTAGAAGTTGAGGGCGAAGGCTGCAATTTCCAGCTGAACGTGATTAGCGATGAACTGGCGGCGTTGAGCCCGGTGAAGCGTCAGCAGCAGGTCTATGCCCATTTGAACCCATGGATCACCGATGGCAGCATCCATGCGGTCACTATGAAATTTTTCAGCAGCGCGGCCTGGGCCGAGCGCACCTGAGCCTAAGGGCGTCGAGATTCTTATGGATAAATTGATTATTACCGGTGGCGCTCGCCTTGATGGCGAGATCCGCATTTCCGGGGCAAAGAACTCTGCCCTGCCGATCCTGGCTGCCACCCTGCTGTGCGATGGCCCGGTGACCGTTGGCAACCTGCCGCACCTGCACGACATCACTACCATGATCGAGCTGTTCGGTCGCATGGGCATTGAGCCGGTGATCGACGAGAAACTCAGCGTCGAAATCGACCCGCGCACCATCAAGACCCTGATCGCCCCGTACGAACTGGTGAAAACCATGCGTGCGTCGATCCTGGTACTGGGCCCGATGGTTGCCCGTTTCGGTGAAGCCGAAGTTGCACTGCCTGGCGGTTGCGCCATCGGTTCGCGTCCGGTCGACCTGCACATCCGTGGTCTCGAAGCCATGGGCGCAGTAATCGACGTCGAAGGCGGCTACATCAAGGCCAAGGCGCCTGAAGGTGGCTTGCGCGGTGCAAGCTTCTTCTTCGACACCGTCAGTGTGACCGGTACCGAGAACATCATGATGGCCGCTGCTCTGGCCAAGGGGCGCAGCGTGTTGCAGAACGCCGCCCGCGAGCCTGAAGTGGTTGACCTGGCGAACTTCCTCAACGCCATGGGCGCCAAGGTTTCCGGCGCCGGCACCGACACCATCACCATTGATGGCGTCGAGCGTCTGGGTTCGTGCTTCTACAAAGTCATGCCTGACCGTATTGAAACCGGCACCTACCTGGTGGCTGCTGCCGTCACCGGTGGCCGCGTCAAGGTCAAGGACACTGATCCGACCATCCTCGAAGCCGTTCTGGATAAACTCCGTGAAGCCGGCGCAGAAATCACCTGCGGTGAAGACTGGATCGAGCTGAACATGCACGGCAAGCGTCCGAAAGCAGTGAACGTGCGCACCGCGCCGTACCCGGCTTTCCCGACTGACATGCAGGCGCAGTTCATCTCGCTCAACGCCATTGCCGAAGGCACCGGTGCGGTGATCGAGACGATCTTCGAAAACCGTTTCATGCACGTGTACGAACTGCACCGCATGGGCGCCAAGATCCAGGTCGAAGGCAACACTGCCATCGTCACCGGTACTGAAGTCCTGAAAGGCGCGCCAGTCATGGCCACCGACCTGCGAGCTTCGGCCAGCCTGGTGATCTCGGCACTGGTTGCCGAAGGCGACACGCTGATCGACCGCATCTACCACATCGACCGTGGTTACGAGTGCATCGAAGAAAAACTGCAGATGCTGGGCGCCAAGATCCGTCGCGTTCCGGGCTGATTGCTGCATTGGGACACAGGGACGTGTCCACTGATTTTAAGAGTCGAGCCGGTTTCCGGCTCGATGTGTGTCCGGCGCCGATTGCGACCGGACATGAGTACCTTGATAAGGACTGACGTTTCCCATGTTGACCATCGCACTGTCCAAGGGCCGCATCCTTGACGACACCCTGCCGCTTCTTGCCGAAGCGGGCATCGTGCCGACCGAGAATCCGGACAAGAGCCGCAAGCTGATCATTCCCACGACTCAGGACGACGTTCGTCTGTTGATCGTGCGCGCCACTGACGTGCCGACCTATGTCGAGCATGGCGCGGCCGACCTCGGCGTCGCTGGTAAAGACGTGCTGATGGAATACACCGGCCAGGGCCTGTACGAGCCACTGGACTTGCAAATCGCCCAGTGCAAGCTGATGACCGCCGGCAAAATCGGTGCGGCCGAGCCCAAGGGCCGTCTGCGCGTGGCGACCAAGTTCGTCAACGTTGCCAAGCGTTACTACGCCGAGCAGGGCCGTCAGGTCGACATCATCAAGCTCTATGGCTCGATGGAACTGGCGCCGCTGATCGGTCTGGCGGACAAGATCATCGACGTGGTCGACACCGGCAACACTTTGCGCGCCAACGGCCTGGAACCTCAGGAACTGATCGCCACGATCAGCTCGCGCCTGGTGGTCAACAAGGCTTCGATGAAAATGCAACACGCCCGAATCCAGGCGTTGATCGATACCCTGCGCAACGCAGTGGAATCGCGACACCGCGGCTGATTCACCTGCGCGACGTTAAGTCGCGCCCGTCTATCCGCCTCATAGCCAGAATCTCAGGTGCCCAAGCGGAAACGACTGCTAAGTTAGGGCGCCTGAGTTTTTGCCATTCCTATGAGGCTCTCGCTATGACCGCAACGACTGCAATTCGCCGACTCAACGCTGCTGACCCGGATTTCGCGCATCATCTGGATCATCTGCTGAGCTGGGAAAGTGTGTCTGACGACTCGGTCAATCAGCGGGTGCTGGACATCATCAAGGCTGTGCGCGAACGCGGTGACGCGGCGCTGGTCGAGTTCACCGAGAAGTTCGACGGCCTCGAAGTCGCTTCGATGGCTGACCTGATCCTGCCGCGCGAGCGCCTGGAACTGGCGCTGACGCGCATCACCGTGCCACAGCGCGAAGCGCTGGAAAAAGCCGCCGCCCGCGTGCGCAGCTACCACGAAAAACAGAAGCAGGATTCCTGGAGCTACACCGAGGCTGACGGCACCGTGCTGGGCCAGAAGGTCACGCCACTGGATCGCGCCGGTCTCTATGTGCCGGGTGGCAAGGCGTCGTATCCGTCGTCGGTATTGATGAACGCGATTCCGGCCAAAGTCGCCGGCGTGACCGAAGTGGTCATGGTCGTGCCGACCCCTCGTGGTGAAATCAACGAGTTGGTGTTGGCCGCCGCGTGCATCGCCGGCGTCGACCGCGTGTTCACCATCGGTGGCGCGCAAGCCGTTGCTGCCTTGGCTTATGGCACCGAAAGCGTGCCGAAAGTCGACAAAGTGGTTGGCCCGGGCAACATTTATGTCGCCACGGCCAAGCGCCACGTGTTCGGTCAGGTTGGCATCGACATGATCGCCGGCCCTTCGGAAATCCTCGTGGTGTGCGACGGCCAGACCGATCCGGACTGGATCGCCATGGATCTGTTCTCGCAAGCCGAGCACGACGAAGACGCGCAGGCGATTCTGGTCAGCCCGGACGCCGAGTTCCTCGACAAGGTCGCCGCCAGCATCGACAAACTGCTGCCGACCATGGATCGCGCGACCATCATCGAAACCTCGATCAATGGTCGTGGTGCGTTGATTCACGTGAAGGACATGGCCCAAGCCATCGAAGTCGCCAACCGCATCGCCCCGGAGCACCTGGAATTGTCGGTTGCTGACCCACAGGCCTGGCTGCCGCAGATCCGCCACGCCGGCGCGATCTTCATGGGCCGTCACACTTCCGAAGCGCTGGGCGACTACTGCGCAGGCCCGAACCACGTATTGCCGACCTCCGGCACCGCGCGTTTCTCTTCGCCACTGGGTGTGTATGACTTCCAGAAGCGTTCGTCGATCATCTTCTGCTCCGAGGCCGGTGCTTCCGAGTTGGGTAAAACCGCCTCCGTGCTGGCCCGTGGCGAATCGCTGAGTGCGCACGCGCGCAGCGCCGAATACCGCATCAAAGACGCAGACTTTCTACAAGGGCAGGGGAACTGAGCGATGAGCAAATTCTGGAGCCCGTTCGTTAAAGATCTGGTGCCGTACGTGCCGGGCGAACAACCGAAGCTGACCAAACTGGTCAAGCTCAACACCAACGAAAACCCGTACGGCCCATCGCCAAAAGCCTTGGCGGCGATGCAGGTCGAACTCAACGACAACCTGCGCCTGTACCCGGACCCGAACAGCGATCTGCTGAAAACTGCCGTCGCCAACTACTACGGCGTACAGAGCAATCAAGTGTTTCTCGGCAACGGTTCGGACGAAGTGCTCGCGCACATTTTCCACGGTTTGCTGCAGCATGATCAGCCGTTGCTGTTCCCGGACATCAGCTACAGCTTCTATCCGGTTTACTGCGGGTTGTACGGCATCCAATTCGATGCGGTGCCACTGGACGCGCAGTTCCAGATCGACCCGGCTGACTACGCCAGGCCAAATGGCGGAATCATCTTCCCTAACCCGAACGCACCGACCGGGTGCCTGCTGGCGCTGGACGCGGTTGAACAAATCCTCAAGGCCAGCCCGGATTCAGTCGTGGTGGTGGATGAGGCGTACATCGACTTCGGCGGCGAGACAGCGATCAGTCTGGTGAATCGTTATCCGAACCTGCTGGTGACGCAGACCCTGTCCAAATCGCGCTCGCTGGCCGGTTTGCGCGTGGGTCTGGCGGTCGGGCATCCGGACTTGATCGAGGCGCTGGAGCGAATCAAGAACAGCTTCAACTCTTATCCGCTCGATCGTCTGGCGATTGTCGGTGCTGCTGCCGCGTTCGAAGATCGCGAGTATTTCGACAAGACCTGCCGTCTGGTGATCGAGAGCCGCGAGTGGGTGATCGCGCAGTTGCAGGCCAAGGGTTTTGAAGTGCTGCCGTCGGCGGCGAACTTCATCTTCGCCCGGCATCCGCAGCATGATGCGGCGGGGCTGGCGGCGAAATTGCGCGAGCAGGGCGTGATTGTGCGGCACTTCAAGCAGGAGCGGATTGCGCAGTTCCTGCGGATCTCGATTGGCACGCCGGAGCAGAATCAGGCGCTGATCGACGGCCTGGGCGAGCTTTAAACCACCGCTGCACCCTGTAGGAGTGAGCCTGCTCGCGATGCGTTTCGGCATTCAACATGTGAGTTGAATGACACACCGCAATCGCGAGCAGGCTCACTCCTACAGGGGATTTGTGGTGATTACTCGTGATGCGGTTCGCCAAGAAAGGTCAGTGAGCTGAACAAGCCGCGACTGTTCACATCAGCACTGTCCTTGACCGGCACCTCAACCTGCGCCGCAATCACGTTCAACCCTTCATTTCGCACCAGCACCTGCGCGCGGCCATCCTTGTCGGTCTCGGTGCTCAGGGTGTTCGGCGCGCTGCGATAGTCGCCAATCAACTTCACCCCGGCCGCCGGCTTGCCATCGAGCAACACCCGCACCGGCAATGATTTCCCCGGCCCCACCGTCAGTGGATCAACCTCCGGCAAAATCAGCAGCTTGATCTGATCCAGCTTCGGCAACTTCGCCCCCGGCTGGTAAATCGCCAGGCTGTATTTGAATGTCTCGGTTGCCTCAATAGCGCCCGGTACTTTGCTGCGGCCTTCGTTGATCCACTTCTTGTCGGCGGTCTGCGACCACATGCCATTGTTCAGCGCCACGGCCAACACCGCAGGCGACTTCAGCGGTTTCAAACGTGCGTGATCGGCGAGCCGTTCAACGCTGACCGGAATCATCTTGCCGCCCGCATCGTAGGCCCAGGCGCCGCTGATTTTCTGCGCCTTGAACGCATTGTCTTCAGCGCCGTGGCCGTAGATCACTTCGATATTGCCGCGCCGTTGTTCGGTCCACAGGCCATGAGCCGAGACTTGGCCGGCGAACAGGGCGGCGATGAGCACGAGGGTTTTGCCGTATTGCATGGTGACGTCCTTTTACAGATTGAGTGTCAGGCTGACGGTGAAATTGCGCGGCTCGCCGGGGTTGACCCAGTAATTGCTGTACGAGCGCTCGTAGTATTTTTCGTCGAAAACATTGTTCAGGTTCAGGCCGACGGTGACGTTGTCGCTGGCCTTGTAGTGGGCCAGCAGGTCGACGGTGTGATAGGCCGGCAATTCAAAATCGCTGCCGGATTCACCGGAGCGGTCGCCGACATAAGTGAACGCCGCGCCGACGTCCGAGCCGCGCAAACGGCCATCCTGAAACTCATACACCCCGAGCAGACTGCCGCTGCGTTTGGCCACGCCGAGGATTCGGCTGCCGGTGGGAATCACCGCGTCACCCTGAGTGACTTCGGCGTCGATATAAGCGAAGGCACCGATCACCCGCACCGCATCGGTGACTTGCCCGGTGACTTGCCAATCGAAGCCGCGACTGCGCGCCTTGCCCATCGCGCGGCTGGTGTCGGTGGCCGGGTCGAGGGCGAGGACGTTTTCCTTGTCGATGTGGAAGAAGGCGAGGGTGCTGCTCAGGCGCTCGTCGAACAGCTCGTTCTTGATGCCGACTTCGTAGCCGACGCCTTCTTCCGGGTCAAAGGATTTGCCGGACGCGTCGAGGCCATTGTTCGGTTTGAACGAGGTCGAGGCGTTGGCGAACAGACCGGTTTGCGGCGTCAGTTGATAGAGCAGGCCGGCGCGTTGGGTGAGGGCGTCATGCCGTTGGTTGCTCGTGGCGTTGCGGCTGTGATCGTCGATGTGCTGATCGAAATGCTCGAAACGCGCACCGATCATCCCGCGCAGTTTGTCAGTGAAGATGATTTGATCCTGCAGGTTCAGCGCATGACTTTCGACGTGTTCGAACGTATCCGTGCCCGAGCGTGCATCGTTGGGTTTCGGCTGGCCGTAGATCGGGTTGTAGATGTCGATGGCGTAGGGGCCGCCAGCAATCGTGGTGACGCGCTCATTCTTGCGGAAGTTTTCGTATTCGGTGCCGATCAGCAGTTCGTGCTGCCAAGGGCCGAGGTCGAACAAGCCTCGCAGCTCAAGCTGGGTAATGCTGTCGTGCCAGTTAGTGTCGCGCTCGCGATAGCGGCGGTTGACGGTGTGGCCGTCGGCGTTCAGCGGACGCGCTTCCGAAGCGAAGCCCCAGAGTTTGCCGTCCTTGTAATGGCTGGCCAGGCGCAACTTCCAGCTGTCGTTGAGGTGATGTTCCAGCGTGGCCTGAAGCAGATTGTTGTGATTATTGATGTTGCCGTCGTTGGGTTCGCCGAGGAAAGTCGAGCGCGACACGCCGCTCCATGTGTTGTTCGGCGCAACGATGCCGCGATCGAACGTGGAGCTGTGACGGACGATTTCGCTTTCCACCAACAGCGACGTGTCCGGGTTCAGTTGCCAACTGATCGAAGGCGCGACGAACACGCGCTTGCTGTCGACGTGATCGCGAAAACTGTTGTTGTCTTCGACCGCGAGATTGATCCGCGAGAGCACATCGCCCTGATCATCCAGCGGCGTGTTGACGTCCAGCGCGGTGCGATAACGATCCCAACTGCCGGCGCTGGTTTGCAGGGTGGTAAACGCTTCGGGCTGCGGTTTCTTGGTGACGATGTTCACCGTGCCGCCCGGATCGCCTCGGCCATACAGGCTGGCGGCCGGGCCTTTGAGCACTTCAATGCGTTCGATGTTGGCCGCATCCGGCGTGCTCGGATAACCGCGATTGGCGCTGAAACCGTCCTTGTAGAACTCCGAGGTGGTGAAGCCGCGCACGCTGTATTCGTACAGTGTCAGGCCGCCGAAGTTGTTCTGCTTCGACACTCCGCCAGCAAAATCTAATGCGCGCTCGACGCTGGTGCTGCCCAGATCCTTAAGCACGCTGGCGGGCACCACGCTGATCGCCTGCGGAATATCGCGGATCGCGGTGTCGGTTTTGGTCGCGCTGGACGAACGGGTAGCGCGGTAACCCTTTACCGGGCCGGTCGGCGATTCGTAATCGGAGACGACACTGATAGTGTCGAGTTCGAGGGGTTGCGGTTCTTCGGCAAAGGCTGGATCAACCAGCAAACCGAGGCTCAGGCCGAGTAGGGAGGCCTTTGTTCGAGACGACATGTTATGTTGTTCCAATTGGCGTAATTGAAACAATATAACATGCCTTTTGAGAAAGTCTCTTATTCACGCCGCTGGCGTGGCAGCGGAGTGAAGCTTCAGCCGGCTTTCAGGTCGAACGTTCCCTCGAACTTCGTACCTTCCCTCGTCTCGAAACTGTAGGAGCCTTTCGCCGAGTTGAGATGATTCGAGAAAGTCACGTTCAATTCTCCTTCATCCGCAACATGCGTCCCACCATCCTTGTCGCTGTAACTCCACGTCATATAAGAATCGAAAAAGTCCTTCTTGTAATATGCCTTGTGGCTTCCGTCCTTGGAGTGCGCCGGGTAACCAAACCCGATCGTGTGATAGGTTCCATCATCGCCCCCTACCATTACACCTCCCTGGTCATTGCCGAAATCGTGCAGATCAACAGCGGTGAACCTGTGCTCCTCCCCACCATCGCGCTTAACCGTAATAAAACCTGAACCCATACGCTCCAAGCCTTTCGTTGCTTCTCGAATGTCCATTTTCAACCCCATGTTTTGATTATTTGGTTTTGACGGCATCAGCGTAAAACTCAAGGGGCTGTCGTCGATACTGTCGGATATGACAGGTTTTCAGTTTTATTGGCTATCAAGGCTATAGCTGCAGGTTTTAGCGCTTAATGTTCTTACGGGCAAAAAAAACGCGATGTATGAATACATCGCGTTCTTCCAGCAGCGGCAGTTGCCGTCACGTGGGGTGGGGCAGCTTGCTTTTAATTCTCTTCTTTTTCCTGCACCGGCGCCGGTGGCGGACGCAGGCCGATTTCAGCCGAGAGCTTCAGCTCCTTGCCGTTACGCATCACCTGAATCGTCACCTTGTCAGTCGGTTTGATCCGCGCGACCTGGTTCATCGAGCGACGACCATCACCCGCCGGTTCGCCATCAATACTCAAAATCACGTCACCCAATTGCAGGCCGGCCTTCTGTGCCGGGCCATCGCGGAAGATCCCCGCGACGACAATCCCCGGGCGCCCGGACAGGCCAAACGACTCGGCCAGTTCCTGGGTCAGTGGCTGCACTTCAATGCCCAGCCAGCCACGGATCACCTGACCGTGCTCGATGATCGACTTCATCACTTCCATCGCCAGTTTCACCGGGATGGCAAAACCGATGCCCTGCGAACCGCCGGACTTGGAGAAAATCGCCGTGTTGATGCCGGTCAGATTGCCGTTGGCATCGACCAGCGCACCACCGGAGTTGCCCGGGTTGATCGCCGCGTCGGTCTGGATGAAGTCTTCGTAGTTGTTCAGGCCCAACTGGTTACGCCCGGTGGCGCTGATGATGCCCATGGTCACGGTCTGGCCGACGCCGAACGGGTTGCCGATGGCCAGCGCGACGTCGCCGATGCGGATGTTGTCGGAGCGACCGACGGTGATGGCTGGCAGGCTTTTCAAGTCGATCTTGAGGACGGCCAGATCGGTTTCCGGGTCGCTGCCGATCACGCGGGCGAGGGTTTCGCGACCGTCCTTCAAGGCGACGACGATCTGATCCGCGCCGCTGGTCACGTGGTTGTTGGTCAGAATGTAGCCTTCCGGGCTCATGATCACGCCGGAGCCGAGGCTCGATTCCATGCGTTTCTGCTTCGGCGAGTTGTCCCCGAAGAAGCGGCGGAACTGCGGATCTTCAAACAGCGGATGCGCCGGTTTGTTGATGACTTTGGTGGTGTACAGGTTGACCACCGAGGGCGCCGCGATGGTCACCGCGTCCGCATAGGACACCGGGCCCTGCTGCACGCTGGTGGTTTGCGGTGCCTGTTGCAGGTTGACGTCGAGGCTCGGCAGCCCGACCCACTGCGGGTAACGCTGAATAATCAACAGAGCGATAAGCACACCGGCCAACAGCGGCCAGCCCATAAAACGCAGCGCCTTGAACATTAAGCACGTCCTGGAAAAGTTGCAGGCGGGGTCAGACCGCCCATAATGTCGCGCATTATACGAGGCCGCGCGTGCCTCGGAACGGGATATTTAGGAGTCTTTCATGGCCGTTGCCCTCAGCACCCTCGTCGAAGAAGCCGACCGTTATCTTGGCAGTGCGAAAATTGCCGATTATTGCCCCAACGGTTTGCAGGTCGAAGGTCGGCCGCAGGTGATGCGCATTGTCAGCGGCGTCACTGCCAGCCAGGCTTTGCTGGACGCTGCCGTTGAAGCCGGGGCCGATCTGGTGCTGGTGCATCATGGTTACTTCTGGAAGGGCGAAAACCCGTGCATCACCGGCATGAAACAGCGTCGGCTGAAGACCTTGCTCAAGCACGACATCAGTCTGCTCGCCTACCACTTGCCGCTTGATTTGCACCCGGAGGTGGGCAATAACGTGCAACTGGCGCGTCAGTTGGATATCACTGTGGAAGGGCCACTGGACCCGGATAATCTGAAAATCGTCGGCCTGGTCGGCTCCCTGAAAGAGCCGATGACCGCACGCGATTTCGCCCGCAAGGTGCAGGACGTCATGGGCCGTGAGCCGCTGGTGATTGAGGGCAGCCCGATGATTCGCCGGGTCGGCTGGTGCACTGGCGGTGGCCAGGGTTATATCGATCATGGCGTCGCGGCGGGCGTCGATTTATTCCTCAGTGGCGAGGCGTCCGAGCAGACTTTCCACAGTGCTCGCGAAAACGACATCAGCTTCATCGCCGCCGGCCACCACGCCACCGAACGCTACGGCGTGCAGGCGCTGGGCGACTACCTGGCAAAACGCTTCGCCCTCGAACACATCTTCATCGACATCCCCAACCCGATCTGACTCCCTCCTCTGTAGGAGCTGCCGAAGGCTGCGATCTGTTGATCTTGTTTTTAAAGGGCCAGATCAAAAGATCGCAGCCTTCGGCAGCTCCTACAGGGGCGGGTTGGCCGAACTGTGAGGCATATTCATATGCCCTTTCGTTCTAGCCCGCGTCCTGATTAGAAGAAGGCCGCTGTGCTAGGATTCCCCGCTCGAACACGGCCCGCTGGCCGTTCATAAGAAAGTTTTCGTGAGTAGCCATGGTCGACAAACTGACGCATCTGAAACAGCTGGAGGCGGAAAGCATCCACATCATCCGCGAGGTGGCCGCCGAGTTCGATAACCCGGTGATGCTGTACTCCATCGGTAAAGACTCCGCCGTGATGCTGCATCTGGCACGCAAGGCGTTCTTCCCGGGCAAGCTGCCGTTTCCGGTGATGCACGTCGACACCCGCTGGAAATTCCAGGAGATGTACAAGTTCCGCGACAAGATGGTCGAAGAACTGGGCCTGGACCTGATCACCCACATCAACCCCGATGGCGTGGCGCAGAACATCAACCCGTTCACCCACGGCAGCGCCAAGCACACCGACATCATGAAAACCGAGGGCTTGAAGCAGGCACTCGACAAACATGGTTTCGACGCAGCGTTCGGCGGCGCCCGTCGCGATGAAGAGAAATCCCGCGCGAAAGAGCGCGTGTACTCGTTCCGCGACAGCAAGCACCGCTGGGACCCGAAAAACCAGCGTCCAGAACTGTGGAACGTCTACAACGGCAAGGTCAACAAGGGCGAATCCATCCGTGTATTCCCTCTGTCTAACTGGACCGAACTGGACATCTGGCAGTACATCTACCTCGAAGGCATCCCGATTGTGCCGCTGTACTTCGCCGCCGAACGCGAAGTGATCGAGAAGAACGGCACGCTGATCATGATCGACGACGAGCGCATCCTCGAACACCTGTCCGATGAAGACAAAGCGCGCATCGTCAAAAAGAAAGTGCGTTTCCGCACCCTTGGCTGCTACCCGTTGACGGGCGCCGTGGAGTCCGAAGCCGAAACGCTGACGGACATCATCCAGGAAATGCTCCTGACGCGAACTTCCGAGCGCCAGGGCCGAGTCATCGACCACGATGGCGCCGGCTCGATGGAAGACAAAAAACGTCAGGGTTATTTCTAAGGGGTTGTCATGTCGCACGTATCTGATTTGATCAGCGAGGACATCCTCGCCTACCTGGGCCAGCACGAACGTAAAGAGCTGCTGCGCTTTTTGACTTGCGGTAACGTTGATGACGGCAAGAGCACCCTGATCGGGCGCCTGCTGCACGACTCGAAAATGATCTACGAAGATCACCTCGAAGCGATTACCCGCGATTCGAAGAAAGTCGGCACCACCGGTGACGACATCGACCTGGCATTGCTGGTTGACGGTCTGCAGGCCGAGCGTGAGCAGGGCATCACCATCGATGTTGCTTACCGCTACTTCTCCACCGCGAAACGCAAATTCATCATTGCCGACACCCCTGGCCATGAGCAGTACACCCGCAACATGGCCACCGGTGCGTCCACCTGTGACCTGGCGATCATCCTGGTCGACGCGCGTTACGGCGTGCAGACCCAGACCCGTCGCCACAGCTTCATCGCCTCGTTGCTGGGGATCAAACACATCGTCGTCGCCATCAACAAGATGGACTTGAAAGACTTCGATGAAGGCGTGTTCGAGTCGATCAAGGCTGACTACCTGAAGTTCGCCGAAGGCTTGAAGATGAAGCCGACCAGCATGCACTTCGTGCCGATGTCTGCCCTCAAAGGCGACAACGTGGTCAACAAGTCCGAGCGCTCGCCTTGGTACAAAGGCCAGTCGCTGATGGAAATCCTCGAGACCGTGGAAGTCGCGGGCGATCGCAACTTCACCGATCTGCGTTTCCCGGTGCAATACGTCAACCGTCCGAACCTGAACTTCCGCGGTTTCGCCGGCACGCTGGCCAGTGGCATCGTGCACAAGGGTGACGAAGTCGTGGTGCTGCCGTCGGGCAAGAGCAGCCGCGTAAAATCCATCGTCACTTTCGAAGGTGAGCTGGAACATGCAGGTCCAGGTCAGGCCGTGACGCTGACCATGGAAGACGAAATCGACATCTCCCGTGGTGACCTGTTGGTGCACGCCGACAACGTGCCGCCAGTCACCGACAGCTTCGAAGCGATGCTGGTGTGGATGGCTGAAGAGCCGATGCTGCCGGGCAAGAAATACGACATCAAGCGCGCCACCAGTTACGTGCCGGGCTCGATTGCCAGCATCGTTAACAAGGTTGATGTGAACACCCTGGAAGAAGGCCCGGCGAGCGCGTTGCAGCTCAACGAAATCGGCAAGGTGAAGATCGCGCTCGACGCGCCGATCGCCCTCGACGGTTACGAGAGCAACCGCACCACCGGCGCGTTCATCATCATCGACCGCTTGACCAACGGCACCGTCGGCGCCGGCATGATCGTCGCGCAGCCAGTGACGCATGGCACTGCCACGCACCACGGCAAACTGGCGCATGTTGCGACAGAGGAACGTGCTCAGCGCTTTGGCCAGCAACCGGCGACCGTGCTGTTCAGCGGTCTGTCGGGCGCGGGCAAAAGCACGCTGGCTTACGCGGTCGAGCGCAAGCTGTTCGACATGGGCCGTGCGGTGTTTGTGCTGGATGGCCAGAACCTGCGTCAAGACCTCAACAAAGGTCTGCCGCAGGATCGCGCCGGGCGTACCGAGAACTGGCGTCGTGCCGCGCACGTGGCGCGTCAGTTCAACGAAGCCGGTCTGCTGACCCTGGCCTCTTTCGTGGCACCAAGCGCTGAAGGGCGTGAACAGGCCAAGGACCTGATCGGCAAGGATCGTCTGCTGACCGTCTACGTACAGGCCTCGCCGGCCGTCTGCGCCGAGCGTGATCCGCAAGGCCTGTATGCCGCCGCTGGCGACAACATCCCGGGCGAATCCTTCCCGTACGACGTGCCGCTGAATGCCGATCTGGTGATCGACACGCAGACGCTGAGTGTGGAAGAAAGCGTCAAGCAAGTGCTGGATCTGCTGCGTCAGCGTGGCGCGATTTAAGCGTTAGCCTGAAAAACAAAACCCGCTGATGAGAGATCATCGGCGGGTTTTTTGTTGCCTTGATATTGCTATCGCTGGCAAGCCAGCTCCCACAGGGATTTTCAGCGCACACAAATATTGTGTAACGCAGAGAAACCTGTGGGAGCTGGCTTGCCAGCGATGAGGCCGGAACAGACGCCTCAAGACTTCGCTGGATATTCGCGGTGCATCTGTTCCAGCAGCGCATCCTTGTCCAGCCACAGCTGATTGATCCAGCCCTGGAACTGCAGGCGATACTCGCCGTCCTGATCGTAGTTCTTGCCGATGAACTGCTGCGGAATCTTCAGCTCTTCAAAGTGCACCACCACGTCGCGCACATTGCCGCACAGCAAATCCCAGAAGCCCGGGCGCCCGGCCGGGTAGTGAATCGTCACGTTGACGATCGACTCCAACTGCTCGCCCATCGCATCGAGCACAAAGGCAATCCCGCCAGCCTTGGGCTTGAGCAGATACTTGAACGGCGATTGCTGCTGCGCATGCTTGCCGTCGGTAAAGCGCGTGCCCTCGACGAAGTTGAAAATCCCTACCGGATTATTGCGAAACTTCGCGCAGGTCTTGCGCGTGGTTTCGAGGTCTTTGCCTTTCTTCTCCGGGTGCTTGGCCAGGTAGGCCTTGGAGTAGCGCTTCATGAACGGAAAGCCCAGCGCCCACCAGGCCAGACCGATCACCGGCACCCAGATCAGCTCCTGCTTGAGGAAGAACTTCAGCGGCTGAATCCGGCGGTTGAGCACGTATTGCAGCACCAGAATATCGACCCAGCTCTGATGGTTACTGGTGATCAGGTACGAGTGCTGGTAGTCGAGGCCTTGCAGGCCGCTGATGTGCCAGCGCGTGCGGCGTACCAGGTTCATCCAGCCCTTGTTATTGCTGATCCACGCTTCGTGGGTGTGGCTCATCAGCCAACCGGCGATACGTTGGGTCAAGGCGAACGGCAAGGCCTTGACCAGCGCCACGCAGAACAGAAACGAGCAGAGCAGAATCGTGTTGAGTGCCAACAGCAGCGAGGCAATCACGCCGCGCACGGGTGCAGGTAGAAAATCCAGCATTTACACATCCATAGGTCGGTTGGCGGCTTGAATCGCGGTAAGGGCGATGGTGTAGACGATGTCATCGACTTGCGCGCCGCGCGGCAAATCGTTCACCGGTTTGCGCAGGCCTTGCAGCATCGGTCCGAGGCTGACGCAATCGGCGCTGCGTTGCACGGCTTTGTGCGTGGTATTGCCGGTGTTCAGATCCGGGAACACGAACACCGTGGCGCGACCGGCGACCTGGCTGTTCGGCGCCAGTTGCCGGGCGACTTCGGCGTTGGCCGCGGCGTCGTATTGCAACGGGCCGTCGATCAGTAGCGAGTGCTGTTGTTCGTGGGCGAGCAGGGTGGCCTCGCGGACTTTCTCGACTTCTTCGCCCGTGGCCGATTCGCCGCTGGAATAACTGATCATCGCCACGCGCGGCGTAATACCGAACGCCGCCGCCGAGTCGGCACTTTGCAGGGCAATCTCGGCCAGTTCGGTGGCACTTGGATGCGGGTTCATCACACAGTCGCCATACACCAGCACTTCTTCCGGGAACAGCATGAAGAACACCGACGACACCAGCGTGCAGCCCGGTGCCGTTTTGATCAACTGCAAGGCAGGGCGGATGGTGTTGGCGGTGGTGTTGATCACGCCGGAAACCAATCCGTCGACTTCATCCAGCGCCAGCATCATGGTGCCGATCACCACAGTGTCTTCCAGTTGCTGCTCGGCCATCGGTGCATTGAGGCTTTTGGTTTTGCGCAGGGCCACCATCGGTTCGACGTAGCGCTCGCGGATCAGGTCCGGATCGAGAATCTCCAGCCCTGGCGGCAATGTAATGCCTTGGGCGCGGGCGACGGCTTCGACGTCTTCCGGTTTCGCCAGCAACACACAACGGGCGATCCCGCGCTCCTGACAGATCGCCGCCGCTTGCACGGTGAACGGCTCGCTGCCTTCGGGCAGGACGATGCGCTTGTTCGCCGCCTGCGCACGCTGAATCAACTGATAGCGGAACACTGCCGGCGACAGGCGCATTTCGCGTGGCGTGCCGCAGCGCTGGTGCAGCCATTTGGCGTCGAGATGGCTGGCAACGAAGTCGGTGATGATCTCCGCACGCTCGCGGTCATCGATCGGGATTTCCTTGTTCAAACCGTTGAGCAGGTTGGCGGTGTCATACGAGCCAGTGCTCACCGACAACACAGGCAGACCGGCCTGCAACGCGCCCCGGCACAGATCCATGATGCGCGGATCGGGCAGGGTGTCGCTGGTCAGCAACAGGCCGGCCAGCGGCACGCCGTTGATCGCCGCGAGGCTGACGGCGAGGATGATGTCGTCGCGATCGCCCGGGGTCACCACCAGCACGCCGGGCTTGAGCAGCTCGACGGTGTTGCGCATGGTGCGTGCGCAAATGATGATTTTGGTCATCCGCCGGGTTTCGTAATCACCGGCGTTGAGCACTTGCGCGCCCATCAGGTCGGCGACGTCGCGGGTGCGTGGTGCATTGAGTTCCGGCTGATAGGGAATGCAGCCGAGCAGGCGGAAATCACCGCTGCGCAGCAACGGCGAGTGCTCCTTCAGACGCGCGGCGAAGGCGTCCATGCTTTCTTCGGTTTTGACCTTGTTGAGGATCACGCCGAGGACTTTCGGGTCTTTCGGCCCGCCGAACAATTGCGCCTGCAATTCAACGCGGCCGGAGAGTTCGGCGAGCACTTCGTTTTCCGGCGCCGAGACCAGAATCACCTCGGCATCGAGGCTTTTGGCCAGGTGCAGGTTGACCCGCGCGGCGTAGCTGGCGCTGCGGGTCGGCACCATGCCTTCGACGACCAGCACGTCCTTGCCGATGGCGGCTTGCTGATACAGGGTGATGATTTCTTCGAGCAACTCATCGAGCTGGCCGTCGCCGAGCATCCGCTCGACGTGCGCCAAGCCCAATGGTTGCGGCGGTTTCAAACCGTGAGTACGGGCCACCAGTTCGGTGGAGCGCTCGGGGCCGGTGTCGCCCGGGTGCGGCTGCGCAATCGGTTTGAAGAACCCGACTTTCAGGCCCGCTCGCTCAAGCGTGCGCACCAGCCCGAGGCTGATGGAGGTCAGACCCACGCCAAAATCGGTGGGGGCGATAAAAAAAGTTTGCATGCGAATTCTCTAAAGTTGCATGGCAATGGCGGCAATCTATACGTGATCGCCTACCGAAATTCAGTCGCCAAGGTTATCGCTAACCGAGCCCTGTGCGCACCAACCGCAGGCAAAGGGTTGGCCTATTTTTTCAATACGTTGCGCCGGGTCCAGCACCCAGGCGCGTGATTGCCACGGCGGCTGGTGGCGCAGGTGCTGGGTGTGGCCACAGGAAAGCTCGGCCACCCAATGGCCGTCTTCGTCTTGATGGAAGCCTGTGAGCGTCGAAACCCGTTTGTCCGGGTTGTGTTCGCTTTCGCGCGATTGCTTCGCTAAACTTGGCCTTTCTATATTCTTCTGCAAAAGGTCTCGCCCCATGCTGATCGCCGCCAATAAGGCTGTCTCCATCGACTATACCCTGACCAACGACGCTGGTGAGGTCATCGACAGCTCCGCCGGCGGCGCTCCGCTGGTCTACCTGCAAGGCGCAGGCAACATCATCCCGGGCCTGGAAAAAGCGCTGGATGGCAAAGCTGTTGGTGACGAGCTGGAAGTCTCCGTTGAACCGGAAGACGCTTACGGCGAATACGCTGCCGAGCTGGTCAGCACCCTGAGCCGCAGCATGTTCGAAGGCGTTGACGAGCTGGAAGTCGGCATGCAGTTCCACGCTTCGGCGCCGGACGGCCAGATGCAAATCGTCACCATCCGTGACCTCGACGGCGACGACGTGACTGTCGACGGCAACCACCCGTTGGCTGGTCAGCGTCTGAACTTCAAAGTGAAGATCGTTGACATCCGTGACGCCAGCCAGGAAGAAATCGCTCATGGCCACGTCCATGGCGAAGGTGGCCATCACCACTGATTTTCTGCGCTAAGCTTCGAGTACTGGAGAGGCGCCTGCGGGCGCCTTTTTAGTCCGCGGCTGTCCTTGGTGGTCTCGCCAAGTGGCTGTTTCGAGTAGAACACGGGAATCTTGGAGTTCGTCATGAGTGCTTTTCACGACCTTAAGTTGACAGCCCTGGATGGTCAGGAGCTACCGCTGGCACCGTTCAAGGGCCAAGTCGTGCTGGTGGTCAACGTCGCCTCCAAATGCGGCTTGACCCCCCAGTATGCGGCGCTGGAAAACCTCTATCAGCAGTTCAAGGGCAAAGGTTTCAGCGTGCTCGGCCTGCCGTGCAACCAGTTTGCCGGCCAGGAACCTGGCACTGAACAGGAAATCCAGGATTTCTGCAGCCTCAACTATGGCGTGACGTTCCCGTTGTCGAGCAAGCTCGAAGTCAACGGTCATGATCGTCATCAGTTGTACCGCTTGCTGGCGGGCGAGGGGGCGGAGTTTCCCGGTGACATCACCTGGAATTTCGAGAAGTTTTTGCTCGGCAAGGACGGCCGTGTGTTGGCGCGGTTCTCGCCGCGCACGGCGCCGGATGATCCGACCATTGTGCATGCGATTGAAAAAGCGCTGAGCTGAGACAGCAAGATCAAAAGATCGCAGCCTTCGGCAGCTCCTACAGGGAAACCTTAATCCCATGCAGGAGCTGCCGAAGGCTGCGATCTTTTGCTTTGCGTCTTTTAATCCTTAATCACCGAAATCAATAATGCTGTTCAAAGGCCTCGGCTCTCCATATTATAGTCGTCATAAAGTCATCTCTGTGGAGCCTCCCGATGCCTGTCCAAGCCTTGTTCAAACCGTTCCACCTCGGTGCCTTCGAATTGCCGACCCGCGTGGTCATGGCGCCGATGACCCGTTCTTTCTCCCCGGGTGGCGTGCCGAATTCGAAAGTCATTGAATACTACCGCCGTCGTGCGGCCGCAGGCGTTGGCCTGATCATCACCGAAGGCACCACCGTCGGTCACATCGCCTCCAATGGCTACCCGAACGTGCCGCAATTCTTTGGCGACGCGCCTTTGGCCGGCTGGAAAAAAGTCGTCGACGCCGTTCACGCTGAAGGCGGCAAGATCGTTCCGCAACTGTGGCACGTCGGCAGTGTGCGCCGCATCGGCACCGAGCCGGACGCCAGCGTGCCGGGTTACGGCCCGTCGGAAAAACGCAAGGACGGTCAGGTCGTGGTGCACGGCATGACTAAACAAGACATCCAGGACGTGATCGCAGCCTTCGCCCAAGCGGCCAAGGATGCACAAAGCATCGGCATGGACGGCGTCGAGATTCACGGCGCCCACGGTTACCTGGTCGACCAGTTCTTCTGGGAAGGCAGCAACCAGCGCACCGACGAGTACGGCGGCAACCTGGCCAACCGCTCGCGTTTTGCCATCGAGCTGATTCAGGCGGTGCGTGCTGCGGTCGGCGAAGGCTTCCCGATCATCTTCCGCTTCTCGCAGTGGAAGCAGCAGGATTACACCGCGCGTCTGGTGCAAACGCCGGAAGCGCTGGGCGAATTCCTCAAGCCGTTGTCTGACGCAGGTGTGGATATTTTCCACTGCTCGACGCGCCGCTTCTGGGAGCCGGAGTTCGAAGGTTCCGAGCTGAACCTGGCGGGCTGGACGCGCAAGCTGACTGGCAAACCAACCATCACCGTCGGCAGTGTTGGTCTGGACGGCGAGTTCCTGCAGTTCATGGTCAACACCGACAAGGTCGCGCAACCGGCCAGCCTGGAAAACCTGCTGGAGCGTCTGAACAAAGAGGAATTCGATCTGGTGGCGGTGGGGCGTGCGCTGCTGGTTGATCCGGACTGGGCGCTGAAAGTCCGCGAAGGGCGCGAGCAGGACATCCTGCCGTTCAGCCGTGAGGCGTTGATGACCCTGGTTTAACCAGCGCCGCTTCTGACGCTATCGCTGGCAAGCCAGCTCCCACAGGTTCTGGGGATGTTCACAAATTTTGTGTTTTCCGCAAACACTGTGGGAGCTGGCTTGCCAGCGATGGCGCCTTCCAAGTCAGCAATGATTCAAGGCAATGTCTGCGCATTCGGCACCACTTGCTCCCCCACACAAGCCCCACGCAAATGGCTCTCAAACTGCTCGATAATCGCCGGCCACCCCTGGCGACTCGCATGCTGCCGCGCATTCAGCCGCACACAACGCAACCGCTCATCTTCCTCCAGCAACCACACGGCCGCTTCGCAAAATGCCTGCTCATCCCCCGGCATCGCCAGCACGCCGCTGTAGCCGTGACGAATGTGTTGCGCCGCCGCCGCTTGATCGTAGGCTACCACCCCCAAACCTGAGGCCAGCGCCTCCAGCACGACATTGCCGAAGGTTTCGGTCAGGCTCGGAAACACAAACACATCCCCCGACGCATAGTGCGCGGCCAATGCCTCGCCACGTTGTGCGCCGCAGAAGATCGCCTCGGGCAGGTCCTTTTCCAGCGCCACGCGTTGCGGCCCGTCACCGATGATGATCAGTTTCAGATGACGCTGTGGATAAGTGCTGCGCAGTGTTTCGAAGCTGCGCTTGAGCAGGCCGAGGTTTTTCTCGGGAGCGAGGCGTCCTACGTGAATGACCGCGATATCGCGTTCGTTGAGGCCCCATTGCTCACGTAAAGCGTTCAACCGTTTGCTTGGATGAAACAACTGGCTGTCGACCCCTCGCGACAACAACGCCAACCGCTCGAAATGCCGCCGCTCCAGTTCCAGCCGCTGGCTGACGCTCGGCACCAATGTCAGCGCCGAACGATTGTGAAACCAGCGCAGATAATGCGTGAGCATCCGGGTCAGCAAACCCAGGCCGTACTGGCTGGTGTATTGCTGAAAATTGGTATGAAACCCGCTGACCACCGATATCCCCAAACGCCGCGCGGCCCGCAACGCCGACAGGCCGAGTGGCCCTTCCGTGGCGATATACAGCACATCCGGGCGCTGGCGCTTCCAGCGCCGCAGCAGTTTGTGCATCGACGACTGCCCCCACTGCAACCCCGGATAACCCGGCAGCGGCCAACCTCGGCACAGCAGCAGCGCATCATCTTCACTGCGCTGCGGATCGCCGGCCTGACGCGGGCGCACCAGTTCCACCTGATGCCCGCGCGCGCGCAAGCCATCGCACAAGCGGCCAAGGGTATTGGCCACGCCGTTGATTTCCGGTGGAAAGGTTTCGCTGATGAGGGTGATGTGTAGAGCTGTCGTCATGACCTCAGTGTCGGCTGAGGCCATGTCGTGCTTGTGACGTTCGGATGATGGATTTGTGACGCGCGCTCTGTTGCCGGTTCAGCGCTGAGTCACCAGATTCTCGGCACCACGCTCACGCACCCAGAACAACGTCGCACCCGCCACAGCCGCCGGCATCATCAGGATGTTGACCACCGGAATCAGCAGCGCCAGATAGACGATCCCGCCAAAACTCATGCTCTGCCAGCGCTTCTGGCGCAGCCAGGCGAGCATTTCGTTCCAGCCCAGTTTGTGGTTGTCCGCCGGGTAGTCGATGTACTGGATCGCCATCATCCACACGCCGAACAGCAGCCACAATGGCGCGGCGATGATGTTGACCATCGGGATGAACGAAAGAATGAACAGGCCGATTGCCCGTGGCAAGAAGTAGCCGAGCTTGCGCATTTCCCGGGCGAGGGTGCGCGGGACCATCTCGATCAACTCGCCCCAACTGAACGCCGGGAAGTCATCGGTGCCGCGCACCACCACTTCGACTTTTTCCGCGAGAAAGCCGTTGAACGGCGCGGCGATCACGTTGGCGAGCATGGTGAAGGTGAAAAACACCATCAGCGCCACCAGCACGACGAACAATGGCCAGAGGATGTAGCTGAGGAAGCTCAGCCATTCGGGCAGCGATGGCATCAGCGTATCGACCCAGAGGCTGAACTGGTGGCCGGCCAGATAAATCAAGCCGACGAACAGCACCAGGTTGATCGCCAGCGGCAACAACACGAACAGGCGCAGGCCAGGGCTGAGAACCAGTTTGAGGCCTTCGCGCAGGTATTGCGGGCCGGACAGAACAGGGGCGGGCATAAGGTGCTCCGAGCAAGGGAAAACGCGCCGACCTTACCGACTTTGCACAGGCTGCGAAAGCACGGCAGAGCGATCGACATTCACTGTAACAAGATCAGAGGGACGCTATTCGTCAGTGATTCGTTCAGCGTCCGCCCTCAAAGCTCGAAGCGTATCCGCGATTCACGGCGTTGTGCCGGCGGTAGCGCTTCTCCGCGTTTCACGGCGGCCAATAGCTGGTCGACGCCGATATGCACGGCATCGGCCTGCACGTTGCACGGTTTGAAATCGGCGACATTGTCGAGGCCTTGGCGGTGCGCCTGAATGATTTTCACGTCCTGGCGAATCACGATGTGGGTGTACAGATGAATCAACGGCCGCAACAGGCCCAGCACCCAGCGGGGTAGGCGGAAGCGGTAGGCGATGTAGGTGTAGACGCGCGACTGGCGTGAGTCGATGGGCGTGATCTGACTGATGATGAAGAATGCCGAACGCTCGCCCCACCGATAGTCGCAGCGGGTGACGTTGGGCGCAAAAAAACGATCGGTGTGCACCAGCGGCTCGCCGTCGGGGTTGCTCAGCCAGTTCATCAAACCGATCTTGTCGCCGTCATCGTGATACGTCACTTCGATGCTCTGCGCTTTACACGCGAGCGTGGCTTCCATCGCCCGCCCGCTGCTGGAACGGAAGATACCCTCGTGGACAAAAACAGTGTGCGGCACGTCCATGAAGTTCTGCACGAGGCTGCCGACGTCGGCCTCGAAGGTGTTGATCATGAAATAGGACTGCCAGGGTTTTTCGCCGTAGACCGGGAGCTTGAATACGGTTTTGCTTTGCGGGTCGCCCGTGCCGGTGTAGACCCAGACCAGCCCGTCCTGTTCCTGCACCGCAAAGTGACGCTGGCGGTAGCGATACGCGGGGGACGTCGAAGTGCACGACTTCTTGCCGACGCTGGGGATGTGCACCACTTGGCCCTCAGCGTCGTAGCGCCAGCCGTGGTAGGGGCACACCAGGCAATCGTCGGCAATCTTGCCCGCCGACAGGCGTGTGCCGCGATGCACGCACTGGTCGAGCAACGCCGCTACCCGGCCGTCACGCTGACGAAAAAGCACCAGATTCAGACCCAGAATCTTCGCCCGGTAAGGTTTGTTTTTGCGCAGTTCTTTTTGTGCGCAGGCTACATACCATTGTTCGAGGGTCGCGTCGTCGGGTGTTTCGAGGAGGTTGTTCAAAGGTACCGACATGAGCTTTCCGTCAGAGCGAGAAGGGCTTGAGCTGTCTCCAGCCGATTGATAAGTGCGCGCGGCTTGAAGTCGCCCGCACGGATGCCGCTCAACTCCGCCGCCTGTTGCAACACCTGCGCAAGTTGATCAGCGCCGCCGTCGAGCAGGCGCACCTGCACCGGTCCCAGTTGCCCGAGCTGGCGTGCCTGGCCGTAATGAAAGGCGTCGGCCAGTGCCGCTTCGATCGTCAGCGCCAAAGCGCTGGCATCAAGGTCTCGTGACATCGCCACCAGCGCCGTGTAATGCGGTGGCGAAGCATAGGCGTCGGGGATCAGGCAGGCGCCGCCCTGGGTGGCCGGGCAACCCTCGAACAGGTTCTGCACGACGTGTTCATCGAGTTTTTCTCCGACCAGATCACTGGTGCCTGTGGCACGGCCGACAAACTCGACCCGTGGCGTGGCCCCCGACATGCCGACGACGCGGACCCGATCGCCCAGTGCGTAGCGGTACAAGCCGCCGCCGGTGCTCAGCAGCACCTGCGCCGTTTCCCCCAGGCGTAACGAATGCGCATGGCGCACGCTGCCGTCTGCGCAGAGGAATTCCAGATAATGGCTGCCGATCGCCAACGGGCAACCCGGTCCGTCGCCGAAGGGAACACTGACGACGCCTTCGGTGGCAAACAGACTTTTGGGTAGCCACTGCGTTTGCGGAAAACGCGCGGCCAGTTGCGTGAAGTAGTGGCGACTCGGCCCTTCCATCCAGCAACTGACGGCGGCCAGGCGCGGCCATAATCCGCTGCAGTCACCCTGGGCTCGCGCGCGGCGTAGCGCCGAGCGGCGCGGCGCGGGGAGGGCGGCCTCAAGCCAGGCAAACGTCTGCAGCTGTTCGGGTGTTTCGGCGTTGAACAGTGGCTGTAACAGGCTGGTCAGAAAGGTCGGGCTCCACACGCTGATAAAACTCAAATCAGCATCGGCCAGCAAGGCCAGCAGGGTCTGGCGGCGCCATTGCGACTGCGCACCGTTAAACTCTGGAATCAGCAACGTCCCGGCCAGACCGGCCAGATGACTGCCGCTCAAATACTCCAGATCACTGGCCGACCCGAGGCAAATGCCATTCGGCCCGGCCACGGGCATTTGCAGGGGCGGCGACATCGACCAATAACTCGAGCCATGACTGATGCCCGGCACCTGGCGATGCATGTCGGCGAGCCACACGGTCAGCGCGCTGTGCATTTCTGCGAGGAAGGCGCGCGTGTAGGGAATCGCTTTTTGCAGCGCGCTGTTACCGCTCGTACGCTCGAAGAACAGCGGTGTGTCGGTGGTCAGAATCGCTGCGGATTGCTGTTGCGCGCGCTCGATCCACGGCTGCAGTTGCGCGTAGGTGTGAACCGGTACGTTATCGCGAAACTGCGTCGAGTCCTGCAATCGGGCAAAGTCGTGGGCGCGGCCGAATGCGCAATCGCGATTGGCTTCGAGCAGGCGCTGCAATAAGCGTTCTTGCGTTGCTTGCGGTTGCTCGAGCTGCGCGTGCCATTGATCGAGCGTGGGCTTGGCGTGCTCGAGGAAGGTCTGCCACAGCGCGCGTTTCACATCCATGTTGGCGCTCATCAGAAGTAGGTCTTGTCCAGTTGCGACAAATCATCGGGTAACCGCTGCGGGGGCAGGAAAACCTGCAGCCAGCCATACCACAGCGGCCGGGTTTCCTTCAGGTTGGAAGCGGCATGCATTTGCTGCCAGTGCATGGCCGAGTGCCGATGATGGGTCAGGTTGTAGTTGAAGTTCAACAACGCCCAGCGCACCAGCCGCGGGGCCCGCAGGTTATAGGCGCCCTCGACGACGTCCAGTGGCGTGCGCATGTGATACACCCACTGCAGCGACGACCAGGAAAAGGCGAAAGCAAGGTAGGCGATGAGCACCACCTGCCACGTCCATCCCAGCAAGAGTCCGATCGATAACCACGCGGCGACACTGGCGATGACTTCCACGCGGATACGCTTGAAGTCGGCGCTGGAGAAGTCCTTGAAGGCGGCGGCGTAGGTGTTGACCTCTGCGGTTTGCGACCACTTGTCGGTGATGCGCGCCGGCAGCACCGGCAATAACAGGCTGCCGACAAACGCCGCCAGCCAGATACCGCCAAGCACCGCAAAGTAGTACTCGATGCGCTTGCGCCACAGCGACTCATCCGCGACCGCGAAGTCGGCCAGTTCTGCGCGTGTACGATTGCGCACATGATGACCCAGGTGATTGATATGGATCAGCGTCGCCGAAGCGCCAAACAGGCTAGAAGCCCACCACATGACGAAGTAGTTGAGGGGCTTGCGACTGTGCGCCAGGCCATGAAAGGACTCGTGCATCATCGAGAAGACACCTTGCATGACCAGGCAGAACGGGATGAGCACCAGCCATTTGAGCCCGCCCGCCTCAGTGTGGGAAAGCCAGGTCAGGGTCGCGCCCCACAACAGCGTTTGCAGCGCCAGCACGCACAGATTGGCCACGTCGAAACGACGCGTTTGCGAAATGTCACTGGAACTGCGCATATGGGCTCCTTGATAGGTCGAGTCGAAAAAGTATACCGCCCTGATCGCTTCGCTAATGATCAATTGCTGGCGCGTCAGGGCAACGAGGAACCGCAGAACACTGTATGTCGTATCTAAAACGCCTTCTGAACAGACGCTCGGCGACGAAACCCGCTGGCGCAGACATCCCTCGACGCGACATGCGTTTTGCGCTCGATGAGCAGATTCCGCGCTATTGGTATCGTGGCTGGCCGCACGTCACGCGCTTTTTCGATGGCCTGTCGATCATGTTTCCACTCGGCGAAAAACTCTTCATCGACAGTGTCGTGCACTTTCGCCAAGCCCTCGAAAAACATCCGGCGCTGGCCCAGGCGGTTGACGCGTTCGTGTATCAGGAAGCGTCGCATATTCGCGAACATCGCGCGTATAACCGGCTGCTCGCGGCCCAAGGCGCACCGATTGATGCGCTGGAACAATTGCTGATGCGTCGTCAGGAGGTGGGCAATAAATTTTCCCCGGCGATGCGCCTGGCCATGACGGCCAGCCTGGAACATTTCACCGCGATCCTCTCCGATCAACTGCTGCGTCATCCGGCGATCCTTGAGGGTGCCGATACGAAGATGGCCATGCTGTGGCGCTGGCATGCGATTGAAGAAACCGAACACAAGGCCGTTGCCTACGATGTGCTGGGCGTGGTGGTGAGCAATCCGCTGCGGCGATACCTGATGCGCTGCGGGGTCATGCTGATCATGACGGGCTACTTTGCCATCGATGTCCTGTATTTCATTTACCGACTGGCAGGCAATGATGGGCAGCGCCGCAACGGGCGCGAATGGCTGCGGTTGCTCGGCTGGTTATTCGTCCGTCCCGGCCCGCTGACCCGGGTGTTTCCGAAATGGCTGGCCTGGTTCATTCCGGGGTTTCACCCCAACCACCTCGACACCCGTGAAGCGTTGGCAACGGCGCGGCAAACCCTCGACGAATACGCTGGGCGCACACCATGAAAGGGCCTTCGGCGATGACCCCCGCCTGGACACCTGAGGGATTTGCCGAGTGGTCACGGCATTTTCCGGCGACCGAATTCGTCGCGCCCGACGCATTGCTGGACTGCACGGAGCAATTTATCGCGTCCTGGCACAAGCCCATGCTCAGCCTTTCCCAGGACACGTTGGTGGTACTGGTGGCCGGGCTGTTTTCCGAATGGCTGCCCGGCTGTTTTCAGGATTGTGCGCGGACGTTGCGGCGCCTGGGCTATCCGGTTTTGCGCATGCCCGTGCGTTCCTCTCGCGGCGTCATGGCGCAGGGCCGACATATCAGTCAGGTGTTGACGGCTCAACTCAGGCAGGGGCAACGCTTTGTCGTGTTGGCGCACAGCAAGGGTGGGCTCGACGCGCTCGCGGCATTGGCACAGGACAAACTGTTGCGCCAGGCGTGTGACGGTGTGGTGCTGGTGCAACCACCGACAGGTCCGTCGACGGTCATCGATGACCTGTTGGCTTGCAGCGCAGGGCAGTCGAACCTCGACTATCCGTTCGATCGCGTTCGCCGAGTGCTGGCGAAAACCCGTTGGGTGGCCGCTGGCGCACGGGATATCAGCAGTCTGCGCGACCCGCACATCAGCGACCTGCTCGAACACCTGACCGCCGACGTGCAATGCCTGCACGTGATCAGTTGGAGCGCCGTCCCCAGTTCACGCTTCGATACCCATCATGCCCGCCTCAATGCGCGACGCCCGGGTTGCGCCCATGACGGCCAGTTTTACCTTGAACATCAACGCATCGCGGGCATGCCGCAGATCTGCCTGCCCCGGCTCGATCACGGTCAACCGGTGCTGGGCGGCGGTGGCTTTGACGCCACGCGTTTCTGGTTGACGCTGTTGGATGTCGTCCACGGTTGCGCTCAGACCAGATAGATTTCAAAGCCCGGGATGCGCTCGGCATCCTGCGGCGTCAACGCCGTGGCATTGCCCACGCAAGGCGCGGTGTACAAGTCCATGGCAATGGACACTGCGCGATAGCGCTTCATGGCCAGCCAGAATGGGTCATGGTCATACAGGCACAGTTGCATCAATGCGTACTGACCGCGAACGCGCATCCACGCCGCGTCCAGCAGTGCCGCAAAAATCTGCGGGTCGCGTTGGCGGACGTGCAGGTGGGTCAGGTAAACGTCGCGCAACGCCTCGCCGGGCGCGGCAATGGCGGGGCGCCCCAACAGCGGCGCACAGGTGTTGAACGCCAGGCGCAGGGCCTGGTGGGGCAGCGGCAAGGTCTCAAGCACCACGCGCTTGATCCGCCCGGCATCCCAAGGCGCGACGCAGCCCAGCAAGTTGTCTCGGGCGTCGAGTGCCAGCAGAAATGACGAGAGGCCGAAGTCCGGCCAGGTCTCCAGGCGCCTGGCAAACTGCGCCTCGCTGAAGACGTTGCCGAAGGGCTGAGCTGCCGACTCGCGGTCGAGAAACGCCCGGAGTGCGTCGGCGTGACACGGCTGCGCTTGCACGATGCGCACGTGGTCCGGCGTTCGCGGGGTGCTTGCCCAGCCACGCTGGGCATACACGGCGACGTTGCTGTAACCCCGCCAGTGCGCCAGCCCGAGTGGATTGGCGCGCCGTCCGCCGAGCAATGATTGTGTGGCGAGACGGTTGTCGCGGATGACACAGCAATAGGCATGCTGCACCCCCGTTTCAGCGGCCAGTGCGGCGAGACGGACTTTGACCTCGGCCATCCACGACAGCGACAGGCGTCGATCAGGCACCAGTCGCAAATCCCCCAGATAGGCCACGGGCTGAATGTCACCCTGAAGATAACCCTCGCGCACCACCAGGCTGGCGATGCCCTTCAGATCACCGGTCTCGTTCTCGGCCAGCCAGGTGCGATGGTCGCTGGCATGACAACGGTGCAG
The DNA here is from genome assembly GCF_051913165.1 of Pseudomonas sp. SM4. Classification (NCBI taxonomy): domain Bacteria; kingdom Pseudomonadati; phylum Pseudomonadota; class Gammaproteobacteria; order Pseudomonadales; family Pseudomonadaceae; genus Pseudomonas; species Pseudomonas sp. SM4. Next base: position 237,766 of record NZ_JBODOE010000001.1, read on the forward strand.
CGCAAAGTAGTCCGGCCCGCGATCGAAACGCATTGGCAAACCACCCTGCATGGCCCGCTGCGCCTGAAAATCCAGCAGTCGCTGGTTGTCCGCCGCGCAGGCCTGGCGGATCAGCATGGTTGTGCAGCGGCGAACAGACGCTGCGCCATGGGCCGCAGGTTATCGGGGTGCAATTCACACAGGCAGACCAGTTCATCGCCCGACGCGTAATGAGGATTCTTCTGCAGAAAATACGCGACGTTATCCAGGCGCAAGTGCGGCGCCGGGACGTGTGCCAACTCGGTCGTCAGCCGACCTTGCGGCACTTTGAAAGACAGTACGCCTGTTGCCGGGTCGTAGGCCTCGCCAAAACGATCCACTGCCAGATAATCGGCCAGTGCCTGAACCGCAGAATCCGTCACGGCGCCAGCGCGGGGCGCGTAGTTCAGCGCCATGGCGGCCAGATAGCGATAGGTGCGATGGCCCTTGCAGATCAGAAACCAGTACAGGGGAATGTCAGGTTGCTCCAGCCAGATCTCGCCGGCCAGGCGCATCCACGCGAAGGCCAGTTGCTGGCTGCCCCAGTGTTCGCGGTCAATGATGGTGTCACCGGAAAAAATCACCCTGATCGGGCGCCCGCACCACGTGCGCTCATAGCGTTTGAGGGTGGTGAAACCGACGATGCTCTGATCCGCGCAACGCAACACGATGCAGTGGGTCTTGTCCTGCAAATCCTGTTCGAACTGCGGGCGAGAGGTGTCGCAGTAGGACGCCGAATAAATCTCGAACATCCGGTTGATTTCATGTGGATGCAGATCGGAGCATTCAACGGACGTTGCGCTCAAACGCATGGAGACCCTCGGCATCGCAAGCAAGATGTTTGGAGTTTGGCGAGTTGAAAGGGTCAATGCAACGTAGACTTCCTTTCGTCGCCGTCATTTACTGACGCTGAAAATCTGGCATAACCGAGCAGAAGCCGCCGCTCTTGGCGGTATGGAAACGTTGCACGTGTTCTGACCCATCAGGCGCCTTATTCATGTCATCCACGTTGGCCAGTCATCAATTTGATACCTCGATCGTGACACGCCCGTTCCTCTGGCTAGCGGTCTACACCGTGGTGACGGGCGCGCTGTATTTTCTCGTCACGCACTACCCGATGGGCGCGGTGCGAGTGATTGAACCGACAGGTTTTGACGCGCACATTGCTCGACTGCCTTTCACCTTGCCGTTGTACCTGAGCTATGTGCTGATCATGCCGGCGCTGGTGCTGCTGGGGCGGCGCCGCGAATGGTTGCTGCCAGCCTTTTTTGCCGCGGCAGTGGCGTCCGGCACCTGCCTGCTGAGCCATTTGTTCTGGCCCACCATGATCGTGCGTCCGGAGAGCTCTTCGCAGTGGCTGACGTGGTTCTACCAACTCGACTCACCGTTGGCTGCCTCGCCCAGTGGGCACGTGGCCTTGCCGATTGCGATCAGCGTTGTCCTTGCTTACCTGCGCGTCCGTGCGGCCTGGCTCTTCAGTCTGTGGAGCGTGATGCTCGGGGTTACCGTGTTGACCACGGGGCAGCACGTGCTGCTCGACGTGGTGTATGGCGCCGCGATCGGTGGCGCGGCGGGCTTGATGACCGTCATGCTCACGCGCCTGAAAGTGGATCTGCGCAGTATGGCCGCGATCCTGCTGGAATGGCTGTGCATCATCGTGACGTTGCGCATCGCCCTGTACGTGGGGGACTGGCGTTTGTATGGCGTGGCCTTCGTGGTGATTGCCGCGCGCCAACATGCGCTGTTCATCCTGTACCACGACGCGACGCACTATCACTTGACCCGTCATCGCCGGCTCAACGACTTTCTGATCAACCTGGCGATCGGTGTGCCGGGCCTCGTCCCGGTGGAATTCTATCGGCCCCTGCACCTTGATCATCATCAACAGACCGGTACTGCCAACGACCCGGAGCGCCGCTTTCTGTATCACCGCCAGCCTTGGGATTTCCGGCCGCTGAGCGGCAAATTGTTGCTGCGACAAATGCTCGGCGATCTGTTGCTGATCAACACGCTGCGCAATCTGCGCGCCTACAAGGCAGCGGGCGGAGCCTCACCGAAGATGACCGGCCCGGCAGTTGCGGCGAGTGTGATCTGGCTGGGCCTTTTAGCGTTGATTGCCTGGCAGACGTCGGCGCAGACGATCCTGCTGATTGTTTTTTTCTGGTTTGTGCCACTGGCCACCCTGGGCACCCTGTTGCAGAAAATCCGCAGTATCGCCGAGCACAGCGGCGGGCCGGACGTGACCCCCGGTTGGCGGGAATGGACGTATGCCTGGAAAGTCGGGCACGCAGGGCGGTTTTTCATCTGGCCTTATCACATCAATCTGCACCTGCATCATCACCGCAGTGCCAACCATCCCTGGCACGTGCTTCCACGATTGGTGACGACGGATGAAGCGTTACTGGACTCACGGACGCTGCCCTCGCTGCTCTGGTCGGGCATGAACAAACACCGCTGATCCAGCCTTGTTTCCGCGCGGTACCGCTTGGGTTCAGCTTTCAGCCTCACCCTTGGGGTTGCTCGCGATCAGGCTGGCGCCGCACGCGGTTTTCATCCCGTGCAGCGCGACTGCAATGCCGCCGACATCCAGCAGGGCACTGCCCTGCGTGATCGGGAACACCCCTTTGCACAGCGGGCAGACTACCTTGTGGCCAACGCCGGACATGGGTTTGCCGTTCAGGTCTGTCTGGCTGAAAGCTTCAAGGACGGTGCCACCGTGACTGGTGGAGTCGCCGAGCCGAATGATGTCCATGGCAGCAGGCCTCTTAGAGATCGTCCATCCAGTTGGTTTTCGGTTTCTGGTCGGCGAGGAATTCTTCCAGCGTGTGATCCTGCTCGATGCCCGGCATTTTCGGCGCCGAATGCGCGGTAGGCACGGCTGACGGTTCCTCGGTGCTCGCAGTCTGCGGCATCAGGTTGACGCCGAAATGATCATTGCCCGTTGGCTTTTTGCCGGGCGTCGGCGAGGTCACGGCAATGATCGTCGCCTGCTCCGGGCGCCGCATCGGCATGACCACACTGGTGTCGGCGTTGAGGTAACTGGCCATCGTCGCCAGGGTCAGGCCAACGAACGGCGAAGCCGAGCCGGTGTCGCCCAAGCGCTGAGTGAGGTCGTAGCTCTCGCGCGAATCGAGCAGATCCAGCGGGCTGTGGGCGGCAGTGAGCGCCGGCAGCAACTCCGCCAGCGGCGTGGTGTTCGCGCCGCCGTCAAAGAACACCCGCGCTGGTTTCTGCACGAGCCCGTCGGTGGCGTCTTTCCAGCCAGCGGCGAGTTTGGCGGTCAGCGCGTCACGCTTGAGGCGTTCGCCATTGTCTGGCCGCAGCAGCGACACGGTGACCGGCCGATGCAGCTTGGCCAGCACCGGCTGCGCATCCCATTGCTCGAACGCACGCTGGGTCCAGGGTTGCGGAATGAACGTCGATGGCTGGAACTCCACGGCGGGTTTGCTCGCGCCCCAACCGGTGAATTCCGGGTCGATTTTGTTCTCGTTGACCTTGGCAAATTGCGCGTAGTAACGCAGCCATTCGACGCGTTCGGGACGCCCGACCACCATGGCGACCATGGCGTCGGTGAGTTCGCCCGGCTTGCGTGGGCCGGGCCCGCCAATCAGCGGCGCCTTTTTCGCCGACAGCGCGAACGACATGCTGAAGCCTTCGACGTTGTAGACCAGCACAGCGGGGAGGTCAGGGTTCTGTTCGAACAGGTTGAAGAGGTTTTCCACCAGATCTTCCGGGGTGTCGCTGCAGACCACGCCATCTTGCAGATTGCGCACGCGATGCCAGTGCAGGCCCGCTTCCGTGCGGTAACTGTTGACCATGCCCGAGAGCATTTCCCGGGTTCTTTGCGGGGCGTAACGCAGGTTCGGTGTGTCGGGATTCCAGCCACGCACGACCGTGAGGGTCGGGATCGGCCACTTCTCGACGAAGTCGCGCAAGCCCAGTTCCAGCGCATCAGCCTTGCGCTTGTCATAGGCGAGGTCTTTGGCGTCGCCATCCACCGGATACTGTTTCGGGTCGGTGGGCAGAATGCTGCCGACGTGGAGGGCTTCGGTCTGTTTCGCATTCTGTTCCTGCAAGGCTTTCCAGGCCTGGCCCTGACGGAACACGTCGAGGCTCAGGCCAATGGCGAGGACATCCAGCGTGTCCAGACGCGGCGAGGTGGCAGGGGCGCGGTAACGGGCATCAACAGGCATGGTGGCGGCCTCCTTGGCCGAGGTATAGGCAGTCACGGGTGAGGCCGCGCTGGCAAAGCAACGGCTGGCCGTCGATGGATGTGCAGCCGCGTGGACCAGAGGGCTGGTCAGGAGCAGGCCGGTGCAAAACAAACGAGCAATATCAAAGCGCATCAAGGGGCTCCACCAAAACGCACGGGTTCGCCATTTCTGAGTTCGGTCCGGGTCTGGGTCGCCACCAGGCTCGGCATGTTGTCGCTGATGGCGGGTAACGCGCCGGTCTTGCGATACGCCACGGTAGCGTCAATCAACTCGCGGTTCTTACCGTCCTCCTCCTGATAGTGCTGATCCACGGAGTCGTCCGGATCTTCATTCTCTGCCTGAAATTGCGCGTTGGCGCCGCCATCGGTCTTGGCCCAGTCCAGCCGCCAATCCGCCACCCGACACAGATACGCATAGAACGACGCTTCATCCACGCATTCGCCGGCCCCGATCGCCACGTCATAGGCCAGCACCTGGCGGCTGTGTTCAGGGTTGTTGGGGATGGATGAGTGGAAAGACATCGCCAGCGAGTATTCCTCGCCTTGCAGGCGGATACGTGCCTGATAAGGCGTTTCCCCACGCGTGACGAGGACCTTGCCGTTGCCTTGAGCCCGAGCGGCAAACACATGGGCGCAGTCCGAGGCTTCCTTGCCCTCGTTACGGGCCTTTTCGACGCTCTTGATGTCTTGCCCGTATTTGAAGGCCTGGGCTTCTTCCATGGTCTCCGCTTCGGCGTAACGTGGGTTGTCCGGCTCCCAGCCGCCATTGGCCACGCCGATCGCGGCATCGACGGGATCGAGTTTGTCCTTGACCTGGTAGACCCCGCTTTTGGAGTCTTCCCCGGGGGCGGTAACGACACCATCGTTGGCAAAGTTCACGTCGCCTGGCACCGGCAATGGAGGCGCGGTCAAGATTACGCTGGCGCCCTTGTCGAGGCTGCCATTGGGGATCCGGTCCATGAAGCCCAGGCCGGTGTCTTCCCAGGGCTGCTCGCTGTCCTGACGCAACAGGTAGACGTATGGAGGAACGTGTTTGCCGACGAGTTCTTTCTCGCCGTTACGTTTGCGTACGGTAAAGACCCGTTGGTGGAAACGTTGCGGAAGAATCTTGCGCGCTGGCTGGCCATCGACTTCTTCGCCGATCCCCTGCCAACCGATACCCTGGACGTTCTTGAGGCCAACCGTCTGATCCTGAGGGGTGAAATAGAGAAAGGTGCTGCCGCGATTGTCGCGCTCGTTGAAGGTGATCTTTTCTCCGCGGATCGTGGTTTGACACGCGGCCGTGCCCGTCCAGCCAGGCCCGCCAATCGCTCCGTAGCCCTGCTTGTTTTTCAGGGCGACGCCCGACAGCGCCGGCACCGGATTAGGGCTGCCGGCGATGAATTGCAAGATGCCGTTGAGCGTGGCGATGCGCGCTCCGGTCGTCTGTTGCCCACCCCACTTCTGGACCTTGTCCATGTTCGGCTGGAACAGGCTGTAGGGCGAGTTGAACATGACCACGCCGTCTGCCGGTTTGGCATTGTCCTCCTTGAGGAACGCGTGGGCCAACAGTGTCAGCAGCGTGCCCTGACTGTGGCCAACCACGTTGATCGTATCGTTTGGATGACGTTTGTGAATGATCTTGATCAACATCGCCAGGCGCATGGCGGCCAGCACCATGTAACGCCGACCGGCGGCTGAAAACAGCGGGTGAGTCAGCTTGCCGCCGATTTTGTCGAGCGAGATGAAGCCGAGCAGCATGCCGTTGAAACCCTTGCCCCACATGTCGGGCAGGTTGGTGGTGGCGTTGGCGAACTGGCCGCCTTCCTTGGTGCCGGCCTTGTCCAGACGGTTGCCGTCACGGTCCAGCCACTGACCGTGCGCTTCGGTTTTCTGAATGAAGGCTTCTTCCTCGCGAAATCCCCAATAGAACGGTACCACCACACTGCGTGGCTGGCTGCCGTTGCTGGAGGCGCCGGCCTTGCGGCGGAAGTACACGGCATCGGGGTTATTGGCCTTGCCGCCATCATCGCCGGGCGCGGTGTAGCTGGCCGGCAACAGGTAGCCCGGGTTGTTCGCGCCGTTGGGGAAAGTGCGCGGCATATCGAGGCGTTCGTTCAGCCCCTCGCACAGACCCTGCTCGATACGTGCGTAGCAACCCGCGAGGTCGTTGACGCCGTGCACGAGGATCGTCACACAGGGCTTCGGTGGCGGCGGAATCAGGTGGATGTCGCCACCGCTGGGCATGGTGATCGATTGGCTGGAAGCGATCTTTTTCGGCTGGGTAGGATCAGTCATCGCCCATTTCCTCCTTGAAAATTCCATTGGTCTCGACGCGTGCGGGCACGGTCATGACGGATTGGTCCGCGCCTATTGGCGCTGCGCCTCAAATACGAAGGGATCACCCTGATTCGGGAAGTGCAGCAGGTACTGCGCCACCGGGTTTTTCGCGTTGGGTACCCGGTAATTCACTTGCAGCCCGGTCGGGTTGTTTTCCAACTCTGCCCCCAGGTAGGTGTTTTCCGGATAGCTGAACTGATTGCCGGGCGCCTTGCGAATGGCCGAGCACGAGGAGAAAAGTCGCGGTAACGCGTAGAGATGCTGGCCGTGTACCAGCAATACCTGGGGGTAGCGACTACCGTAGCCACTGCTGACGTAATGCAACTCCAGGCACGTTGAGGCGCCTTGACGCCAGGTCGTTGCGCTAGCCACGTTTTCCGGGTCGATGGGGTCATCGACGGGCCATTGCGGCGAGGCGAAGTTGACCGCCTCGCGCAGCGGCCAACGTTGTTTGCCGACCGTCAGCGCTTCTCCGTCCAAGACAATGACGGGGGTGCCTTTGGGCGGGTCGAGCTTCAGTCCGTCGGGCGCGCTCCACTGCGCATCCTCAAAACGTTCAAACACCGGGCGCATGGCGTTGGCCCACAGGCAATGCCTTGGCGATTCCGAGCAGGGCATGGCAAGTTCGCTGCCGGGCCCGGCAAACAGGTTTTCGCCCAACGATTGATAGAACGCACGGTAATCGGTGAACTGTACCGGAGCGGCCTGCGCCAGAAGGGGCAGGCTCGCAGCGAGAAACAGGCTCAGACAACGGGTGACTTTGCTCATCGATGCCCCTTGGCGCCGGATGCCTTGATGTACTCCGGATTGGTGGTCCAGAAGATCGTTTTGCCGATGGCAGCAGTGGACAGGTATTTGTAGGTATAACGACCCCGCTCACGGGTATTTACCATCGTGTTGGTCTTTTTGTTGAACTGGGTCCAATAGGTGATTTTCTCCGGCTTCGTGACTTGCGCCACACCAAAGATGTTGTGCGAGGGGGAGCCGTAGTGGAACCCGGAAGAATGGCGGGGGTTGGTCGACTGTTTGATATCGACACCGTCCCACCAATACGCGCCGTTGGAGGGATCATTGCCGCGCTGGGCGAGCGCATCCCGTGCACTCTCTACGGCCGAGCGCATGTTCGGGTCGGCATTGATGGCCGCTTCCGAAGCCGCCATGAGTTGGTTGTAGCGGACATTGTTGCCCTTCGTGGCAACGACGTAGCCGCTGCCGGCCTCCCTGAGCAGGCTGTCGACATCGGCAAGCTCCCAGGCGCGCATGCGGTTGGTCACCGTAAAGCAAATGCCGCGCACTTCCTGCGGGTTGTTGTCCGTCGAGGCTTCGCCGTATCCGATGGCCGCGAGCTTGCGCACCTGTGGCGTGATGAGATCAGGCATTTTGGTTGTCCTTCACCGGCCACGATTCCAGTTCCAGTTGCAGGTCGGCAGGAAATTCCGGCGTGCGCTCACCGGAACCCTCGGCCACGACTTCCCCGGCGGACATCACCTTGAAGTGGTGCGGCGCGGGGCCTCCCTGGTCGTCCTTGAATTCAAAAAACTGCACGATTTCCTCCGCCTCGTCAGCGGCACCAGCACCGGCCGCACTGGCGGCTGCCCCTGCGCCGCCTCCCGCCGCGCCTGCCGCTGCCGGGGCGGGCGGCTTGAGCATGGCGACGTTGGCAATGCTCATCACGTCTTTCTGCAACAACTGCGTGGCGCCCTGTGCGTCGGTCACGCCTTCGACCACTTCGCCATTGGACAGGGTGATTTTGTACGGCATGTTGGGCATCGCCGACGTCCCGTCAATCTGCTTGAGCATGAAACGCCGCTGGGTATCGCCGACTTTGAATTTCGGCAGCTCGGCCTCCAGGCTGGTCGCACCGAGCAGGCTGTGTTTGGCCGCTTTGACGATCAGGTTGCCGGGCATGCCCAGTTCGATATTGCCGCCCTTGAGGGTGATGTAGGCCCCGCCGCACATCAGGGTGATGTGCTCTTTGGCCGACACCAGCACGTGCTGGTTGCTGGCGCTGACTTCCACACTCTGATCCGCCTCCAGGCGGATATTGTTTTTCTGCGCCTGCAACAGCATCGCGCCCTGATGGGTGATCTGGCGCATTTCGCCGCTGTGGGCAAACATCCCCAGGTCGGTACCGGCATTGAGCACAAACTTCTGCCCCGAGGTCTGTTGCTGATTTTGCTGGGCAACGGTGTCGATATGCTCACCCGCCGCCACCGTGATGCTCTTGGGGGATGCCGCCGCGATGCCGGCTTCACCGCTCATGGCGATCGCCGGATTGCCACCGTTGGTCTTGCCCGACTCGTCGTTCGCACCGTTGCCCAGGTCGCGAACGGCATCGCTGAGGGTTTGCTGCGGTGCCTTGTCATGGCCGACACCCTGGTTGTCCTGGGCGTAGTCCCCCAAGTCCTTGGCCAGTTTCAACGCCGCTTCCAGTACCTGGATGACCGAGCCGCGATTGAGGTGACCGCCGCTGGCGTTCATTTGCTCCTCGGTACTGAGCAGCAGCCCCTTGGCTGCCCGCAGCGCACCGTGCTCATCGGTGCGCAACTCGAAACCCTCGCCGCGCGGCTCACCGCCGCTCGGCCGCGGATGCGTCAGGTAACCCAGATGCAATGCGGTGCTGCCGTGATCACTCATCAAGGCGGCACTGATCTGCTTGGTGGTGTCGTCAATGCGCAGTTCGTTGGCCCGAGTGCCCTTGTATTCCTTGCTTTTGATAGTGCTGAGAATCTTGTGATTGGGCAGTTGGTAGGGCGGCATGTTCGTCGCCCGGTACGTGCGACCGGTGATGATCGGCTGATCGCAGTCGCCGTCGAGGTAATCGACGATGACCTCCTGGCCAATACGCGGAATCGCCATATGGCCCCAGTCCGCACCTGCCCAGTTCTGCGCCACACGCACCCAGCAGGAGCTGAATTCGTTGTTCTTGCCTTCCCTGTCCCAGGGGAACTGGACCTTTACCCGGCCGTATTCATCGGTGTAAATCTCTTCCCCGTCCGGCCCGGTCACCGTCGCAATCTGCGGCCCGTCGATAATCGGTTTGGGCATCGGCGGGGTGCGCCATTCGGTTTCTTCGGCAACGATTTCGGCGACGAAGTCATAGCTCACGCCGACATCCGCGCCGGCGGATTCTTCCTCCTGGCTGGCGTGCTGGATGCCCTTGTGGGTGATCCTCAGTGATCGCCACCAGCGATTGAAATCTTCCCGGGGATGGCCGCTGAGCTGAAAAGAGAACCCCGGGATCAGGCGCGGATCGTCGCCTTCGACAACGGCAATGCGCGCATCGCCACGGTGCCCGAGCAAGCGATTCTGGGTGAACGGTTTGCCGGCCGAGGTGACCTTGTAGCGACCCGGATAATCGTAGCGTTCATAGTTCGGCGTCTGATGTTGCAAGTCATCGCCGGTGAAATTCTGTTGCTGGTCGAAGGTCGGGCGCTTGAAGGTGTAGTCGCGTTGCGTCTGCTCGGCCGTGCGCACGTTCTCGGTGTAACTGAACGCGTAGAGCACGGGCTGCGTGGCGTCCGCCGCCGGTTCAGTGGTGTACAGCACCGGAGCGCCTTGAATGCGCTCCTGCACATAGAGTTTGTCGCCCTGAATCAGCGTGTGGGTGCTTTCGTTGCATTTGAAGAAATAGAACAAGCCTTCTTCACTGGAAAGCCGATCGAACAGGTACAGGTCGGTGTCGCCGACCTGAGTGCAGTATTCGCGCGGCAGATGCTCGCCGTTGATGTGTTGCTGATAGTCGAGGATGCCGTGTTCGCTGAGCACTGACTTGATGATGTCCGGGACGTTTTTCTGCTGAAAAATACGCCAGTTGGAACTCAGGGCGAGGCGGGCGAGATGCGGTTCGACCAAGGCGCGATAACGCGTGCGGCGAAAGCCGGTTTTGCCTTGAGTGAAGCTGGACACCAGCCCGTGGACATGGCGCACAGCCGTGCCGCCTTGCCAGATCGTGAGTAATGAGGGCTGATCGAGAACCTTGCCGAAATCGATGTTCGGGTTGTGGCTGGCCAACTCGATGGTGAGTCGGAACGGTTCACACACGGCTTCTTCCAGCGTGAACTCTACGACCTCGAACTCCATCTGCCCTGACAACACGGAAAACGTGAACTTCAAATCCCTTTGACGCATTGGACTGTTCCTTGGTCAGGTGAGAAAGAGGGCCCGCCCATCAACGCTGCAAGACATCCATCACATCGACCAGCAAGGCTGGTCGATGTGTGAAGCGATCAGCCGTAATTAAACGACTGGAGCACGCCAGTCATCGGAACCCGAAGTACCGGATACTTCGTGGGTCCAGGTGATTTTGCGGTAGGTGAACTGCACTTCTTCCAGGTGCGTGAAGTGCGCGTTGCCCGGGTCCTGGCAGTTGTGCATTTTGTTGTTGATGGCGACGATGATCGCGTCTTCCAGTTTGGTGGTGTAGTAGTGCTCTTGGGTGCCTTGAGCCGAAGTGCGGTACCACTGGATAACGATTTCGCTCATGCGCTCGCCCGAAGTCAGAGCAGCTTGCAGCAGCGGCGAAGCCTTGTCGTAGACCTTTGTGATCACAACTGGCTTGTGCACGCGTTGGCCGGTTGGCTGACCGGATTGCGGGTCACGCGGGATGATCACGTCGTGGGTAAAAGCCTGAACCATGACCTGGTCTTCGTGGCCTTCCTGAAAGGTGTTGCCAACCGAGTCGGCGGTGAACGCGCCGGCGGTGATCAGACCTTGTTTTTCGCCAGTGACCGACATGTACGCTGGTGTTGCCATGGGAATGCTCTCCTTGCTTGAAATGACACGTTAAACAGACACGATTGCCTGTCCGTGTAAGTTCTGAGATATCAACTTTCATGCCAGTGATTCGATAGTCATTTCGGATCAAGGATTTAAGTGAAGTACCTCATCCATGCAGATTAGTTGGACACGGAAAAACCGCGGAAAGTGCGCAAGAAGTTGCGCAGTACTGCGCAACTTCTTGCGCACTTGGCTGCAGGCCTTTGGCTGTAAGGCCTGTAGCGGTTTTCAGGGGTGTTTTATTACGGGCTGTTGCGCAACTTCTTGCGCATCATGGCTATATAGTGGCTATTAAAATTACAAGGAGGCTGAGGTACTAAAATCCGGAAGTTTTTCCCTTTTAGAGAAGTGATTTTTTTGTAGTGTCCGAGTTATCCCCAGCAAGCGATTTTGCCGAGAGCTGCCAACGGTAAATGCAGCGGCCGGTAAAAATACGCTGCCAGTGTGGATGAGTGATTCGGATCGCCGGACGTCCAGCTCGTCAGTGCGTCGGCATAGAGTCGACCTATGAGCTGGATTGTTAAACCGTATTTCCTTAATCTTGCCCCCCTCGATACGCTGCACCCAACTTTTTACAGGACTGTCGAGCTCACGCCTTCCCCAAGGTTATCCACAGTCCTTTTTTATTCTCGCCGGCAGTCCGGCGATCCGGGTCTGTTTTTCGGCCCGGTCAACAGGAGCAGGTCATGTCTGAAGTCCGTCATTCGCGAGTGATTATTCTCGGTTCCGGCCCTGCCGGTTACAGCGCTGCGGTATACGCGGCCCGTGCCAACCTCAAGCCACTGCTGATCACCGGCATGCAGGCTGGCGGTCAGCTGACCACCACCACCGAAGTCGACAACTGGCCGGGCGACGTCCATGGTCTGACCGGCCCAGTGCTGATGGAGCGCATGCGCGAGCACGCCGAGCGTTTTGAAACCGAGATCGTGTTTGATCACATCAACGCCGTCGACTTCGCTGCCAAGCCGTACACCCTGACCGGCGACAGCGCGACTTACACCTGCGACGCCCTGATCATCGCCACCGGCGCCAGCGCTCGCTACCTGGGCCTGCCGTCGGAAGAAACGTTCATGGGCAAAGGCGTTTCGGCCTGCGCGACCTGCGACGGTTTCTTCTATCGCAACAAGCCAGTGGCTGTGGTTGGCGGCGGCAACACTGCTGTTGAAGAGGCGCTGTACCTGGCCAACATCGCCAGCACCGTGACCCTGATCCACCGTCGCGAAACCTTCCGCGCCGAGAAGATCCTGATCGACAAGCTCAACGCTCGCGTCGCCGAAGGCAAGATCATCCTCAAGTTGAACGCCACTCTCGACGAAGTACTGGGCGACAACATGGGCGTGACCGGTGCGCGTCTGAAGAACAACGATGGCAGCTTCGACGAAATCACCGTTGACGGCGTGTTCATCGCCATCGGCCACACCCCGAACACTTCGCTGTTCGAAGGCCAGTTGAGCCTCAAAGACGGTTATCTGGTGGTGCAGGGCGGCCGTGACGGCAACGCTACCGCGACCAGCGTTGAAGGCATCTTCGCCGCCGGTGACGTGGCTGACCACGTTTACCGCCAGGCCATCACCTCGGCCGGCGCCGGTTGCATGGCGGCACTCGACACCGAGCGTTACCTGGATGGTCTGCAGAACGCTTCGTTCTAAGATCGCAGGCACAAAAAAACCGGCTTCGGCCGGTTTTTTTTTATGAGAGTCAAAAGATCGCAGCCTTCGGCAGCTCCTACATTGATCCCATGTAGGAGCTGCCGAAGGCTGCGATCTTTTGATCTTGATCAGCGGCGGGTCAGGGGCTGTGCGGTGAACTTCACGCCAGCCAGACCATGTTTGATCAAAGCACGAATATTGCCGTGATCGCTGCCCTCAGGCGCCGCCACCACCGAGCGATAATGCTCGCCAAACGCCAGCAGCGCTTCTTCGTCGCTCAGCCCCTCCAGCAGCGCCAGACCCAGGGTCTTGCACGAACCTTCGTTCTGCCCGGCGGCGTTTTCCACGCCACCGTTGTTGAAGGCCTGCGGCTGGTAGTCATAACCGGCGGCAATGAACGACAGAGTGTCGGCGAAAACGTGTTCGCCGCTTTTCAGGCCGGCGCGCAGGGTGTTCAGGTCACTCATGGGTTTTTCCTTTGGCGAACGCCGCTTGCTGGTCGGCGCTGGCTTCTTGCTGAAATTGGGCTTTCCACTCGGCGTACGGCATGCCGTAAACCACTTCGCGGGCGTCATCGAGGCTGACCTCGATCTGGCGCTCGTCGGCTTCGGCCTTGTACCACTTCGACAGGCAGTTGCGGCAGAACCCGGCGAGGTTCATCAGGTCGATGTTCTGCACGTCCTTGCGGCTGTCCAGGTGGGCGACCAGCCGGCGGAAGGCGGCGGCTTCGAGTTCGAGGCGTTGTTGCTCGTTCATGGAGGTCTCTTCGAGACAGCTTCAAGCGGCGAGCTTCAAGCTGCAAGTTTGGATTGTGGGTGGCGGTAGCTTAACGCTTGCAGTTCGAAGCTTGAAGCTCAGCGGCTTGCCGCGAGCGTGATCGAGACCGATTCGGCAAATCGCAGCGCATGCGGCTTGTCGACTTCGACTTCGGCGTACAGCACCGAACCGTTGCTCATCACCAGATCGAGCAACTCCTGCGTCAGGCGTTCAAGCAGCGCAAAGCGGTTGCCCTCGACGTGGGCGATGATCGCCTTGGTGATCGTGCGGTAGTTCAGCGCGTGATCAATGTCGTTGTCACGCACCGCTTCCTGGGCCGCATACAGAATGGTCAGGTTGATCAGCACATCCTGCTTGTTGAGGATCTCGTCCTCGTTGATCCCGATAAAGGTGCGCAAGCGCAAATCCTTGACCCGGATGCGCGCCATTCCCGGCTGAAGTTGTGGCATTTACTTGCTCCGTCCAATCAATTGCAGGAACTCCTGGCGGGTGTTGCTCGACTCGCGGAAGGCGCCGAGCATGACCGAGGTGTTCATCGTCGAATTCTGTTTTTCAACGCCGCGCATCATCATGCACATGTGTCTGGCTTCGATGACCACGGCGACGCCGGCAGCGTCGGTGACTTGTTGCACCGCGTCGGCAATTTGCCGGGTGAGGTTTTCCTGAATCTGCAGGCGTCGGGCGAACATGTCGACCAGCCGCGCGATTTTCGATAATCCCAGAACCTTGCCCGTCGGAATATAAGCCACATGGGCCTTGCCGATGAAGGGCAGCAGATGATGTTCGCACAATGAGTACAGTTCAATGTCAGCGACGATGATCATCTCGTCGCTGTCGGAGGCAAACAGTGCGCCATTGACGATCTCGTCGACGCTTTGCTCATAACCGTGACACAGGTATTGCATGGCCTTGGCCGCACGTACCGGGGTGTCGCGCAGTCCTTCACGCTCAGGATCTTCACCGAGGCCAATGAGGATCTCGCGGTAATTTTCGGGCAGGGAAAGTGGCATGCAACATCCTCGCGGGGCAGCGTTATTTGACGTGCCGTCCGCCGTTGACGGTCAGGGTCGTCCCGGTGACATAAGGGTTGTCGAGCAGATAGCGCAGGCTCTGATAGATCACTTCGCTGCCGGGTTCGATGCCCAGCGCGGATTTCGCCAGGGCCTTAGCGCGGTACGCCGCGTCGTCGTCGGGATTGAACAATAGCAGGGCCGGTGCGATGCCGTTGACCTTGATTGCCGGCGCATAGCGGGCGGCGAAGGACAGCGTCAGGCTGTCGAGCCCGGCTTTGCTGGCGCAATAACCGATGTGTTTGCTGCTGCCTTTGCGGGTGACGTCGTCGCTGATGTGGATGATGTCGGCCGGTGTCGAGCGTTGGAGCAAATCGGCGCAGTGCAGGTTGATCAGGTAGGGCGCGAGCATGTGCAGGTTGACCATGCGGGTGAAGGCTTCGGCCTCGCTGCCCGGCGTTTCGGCCAGCCACTCGGAGGCGTTGTGCACGATGGCACGCAGGCTGTCGGTATGGCTTTTCAGTTCGTCGATGAAGGCGAGAATCCCGGTTTCGCTGGCGAAGTCCGCGAACAGGCCGATGGCGCCCAGGTCTCGCAGCGTTTGCACGCCGGGGCGCTCAGTGCGGTAAGTGAAAATGACGCGATGGCCGTCTTCCAGCAAACGCTGTGCGCAATGCAGACCGACACGCTGGCCGGCGCCGGTGATGAGGATCGGGGCTGCGGAAGTGGACATGAACGGCTCGCATCGCGGGTGGAGCAAAAACTATAACAGCGACGCGCCTGAAAAGATCGCAGCCTGCGGCAGCTCCTACACTGGATTGCGTACATTCCTGTAGGAGCTGACGAGTGCAACGAGGCTGCGATCTTTCACCGATTCTGCGTAGAAGGTTCCGCCGGCAACCGTCGCACTGGAACGCTGTTCAACCAATTGGCCAGCAACCGCGTCGACAACGGAATAAAGAAGTAAACCATCAGTGGCGTCAGGCACAGCGTGCTGATAAAAACTCGCGGTAGCAGACTCATATCAGCGAGCAGCGGGCCGAGCACGAAGTTGAACAGCAGCGACACCGGGAAGAACGCCAGCCAGATCGCTACAGCCTGTTTCCAGCGTGGCGGCCGCTGACCGACCGCACCGAACCAGCCTTCGATGCCGCTGACCCGATGTTCCTTCGGGTGCGCAAACAGATCGCTGCCGCGATCCAGCCAGGCCGTGCGCGAAGCCGAATGCTCCCAGGCATGCAGGGTCTGTTCATCAACGAAGCGGAAGATGATTTGAAACTCGTTATCGCCGGGCGGCGGAGCGAGCACGCCAGAGCCGAGATAACCCTGGAAGTCGGTGGCCAGTTGCTCGCCTTCGCGCAGCCAGGCCATCAGATCCTGATAGCGGCCGTCGGCGACGCGACGCGCAACCATCAGCGTGACGGGGGAAGTAGACATTGTGTATCTCCGTATTGCTTATGCGTCGCTCCGGGTAGGGGCTTCGCCAGACGAAGGCCGGGGTGGTGGCCTGCGTTTTTACAAGCAAGGATTATTCCTGAATTTCGCGATTTAACCAGCGACTTTCGTCGCATTTCATCGCTTGAACCTGAAAGAGGCATTGCAGCTAGAATGGGATCCAACTCAATCAAATGGACATTGACCGCAATATGCCCGTCATGACGGACGCAAGCCCTGCTGCGCAGGTATCTGTTGCGCTCGAGCGCGAAGAACTCTTTCCGATACGCGAAGTGTCGCGACTGACCGGCGTCAACCCGGTCACGCTGCGTGCCTGGGAGCGACGCTATGGTTTGATTGAGCCGACACGCACCGAAAGTGGGCATCGGCTCTATTCCATGACCGATATCGAGCGTGTGCGCAGTATTGTCGAGTGGATCGACCGCGGCGTGGCCGTCAGCAAGGTCGGCAAGATTCTCGCCAAGACCGAGCCGTTGAAAGTCCTCGCGCACCTGATTCCCGATGATCTGGTGCAGGCCGATTACCTGCAATGGCAGCATCAGGTGCAGCGTGCGGTCAGCTCATTCGATGACCTTGAGCTCGATCGGGTTTACGGCCAGATTTTTTCTTCCTACTCACTACCCGTGGTGTTCCAGGACATTCTGCTGCCGTTGTGGCGGCAACTGCTGCAGCGCCAAGAGGCGTTCGGGCAAACCAGTGAATGGCTGTTCTTCGACGGCTATCTGCGAGCGCGAGTGTTGCAGCGCATCATCGCGTTACGCAGCGCGCAGCCGCGCAAGATCGTCGTCAGTGCGCTCGCCGGTCAGTGCCGAGAGCTGGAGTTGTTGGTGGCCGCGCTGTTTTTGAGCAGTAGCGAATCGGGTGTGCGAGTGTTGACCACGGGCCAGCCATTCGACGAACTGACGCTGGTTTGCGAAAAGATCAAACCGCAGGCGCTGGTGCTGTTTTCCAATCATGCCCCGACCGCCGAATTGCCGCGACGCTTGAATCGTTTGGCGCTGAGTCTGGATTGTCAGGTGTTGTTGGCCGGCGATGCCGCGGACCTGGCGCAGGACAGCCTGGCCGGGTCTTCGATCGGTTGCCTGGGCAATGAAGGCGCGACCATGCGTCAGCGCTTGTCGCAATTTCTCGCGGGGAAACTCGATACCTGAAACTCAGGTGTGCAGGGCAGGGTGGGTCAGGCGGTGTTGTTGCAGGATGAACTGGCGCAGGCGCTCGGTTTCATCCACATCGGTCTGGCTCAGTTCGTAGGCGAAGAAACCTTGCTCGGTTTCCCGCTCGAAATGGCCGCGCAGGGCGATGCGCTCATAACCCGATGGGCTGAACCACTGGGCGAAATGTTTTGGCGGTTTGGTCTTGTTGCGCACTTCCACCAGCACGCCCTTGTGTGACACCTCGTGCACCCACAACACGCCCGGCTGACCTTTGGCGTTTTCCAGTGCCACCGGCTCTTCCAGCGTCAGTCGCCATGGCCGCACCATCGGACCATCTTCGTAAATGCTCGGCACACCGAGGCGCAAATGCAGGGCGTGGAACTCGTCTTCCACCAGATGCAGCGGGAACGTCATCTGCTGGTTTTCGAAGTTGGCCTGGATGGTCACTTGCTCGTGAGCAGCCAGGCGCGTGAGCAAATCACGGATCTGCGAACCGCCATTGACCAGCAGACTCGACGTCGCATCCCGCACGTTCAGTTGCGGGTTGTGCTGCATGGTCTGGATGAAATCCAGCTCATCCTGAGTGAGGAGGGCGTCGCGCTGCATGGCTAACTCGAAAGATATAGTTACAAAGTCATTGGTGATTGTAGTTAATGACAATTAGTTCGCTGTTTTGTTTGAACCGTTCGTCGCTTTCAGTTCGGCCAGCTCTGCTTGCAGGGCCGCGACCTCGGCTTCGAGCTGTGTGACGCGCTGCTGAGCCTTGACCTGAACCGTCACATCCTTTTGCACACCGACGAAATAGGTCAGCCCGTCGTCAGCGTTTGTAACCGTCGAAAGCGACAGCTCATTCCAGAACGGCGTGCCGTCCTTGCGATAATTACGCAGGATTTCCCGGCACGAACCCTTGCTGCGCAACACCTCGCGAATCGCCGCCAGCGCCTGCTGGTCGCGGTCTCCGGCCTGCAGAAAGCGGCAATCCTGATAAAGAATTTCTTCACTGCTGTAGCCGGTCATTCTTTCAAAGGCCGGGTTGACGTAAATCAGGATCGTGTCCTGCTCGCCTTCCTGTTCCGCTACGACGATGCCGTCGTTAGACGCGTTGATCACCATTTGCAGCAGGCTGGCATTGATCATCTGTGAGTCCGTTCAGATTGGCCGAAGGCTCGCATTCTAGAAGAACCGTCGGCGCTGTCTACTGGCCATTATCGGTAGATGAGATCCAATCGCAGGCTTGCAGCCTGGGCTGCTACTATCGCCGCTCATTTTTTCAGTTTCAGGATCAGATTGATGAAAGTCGCCATCCTCTCCGGTTCGGTCTACGGCACCGCCGAAGAAGTCGCCCGCCACGCCCAGAACCTGTTGAAAGCCGCTGGCTTTGAGACCTTCTACAACTCGCGCGCCAGCCTGGCCGACATTCAAGCGTTCGACCCCGAAGCCTTCCTCGCGGTGACCTCGACCACCGGCATGGGCGAGTTGCCGGACAACCTGCAACCGTTGTATTCGGCGATCCGCGATCAATTGCCGGCAGCCTGGCGCGGTTTGCCGGGCGCGGTCATCGCCTTGGGCGACGCCAGCTATGGCGACACCTTCTGCGGCGGTGGCGAGCAGATGCGCGAACTGTTCGGCGAACTGGGTGTGCGTGAGGTGCAGGACATGCTGCGCATCGACGCCAGCGAAAGCGTCACCCCGGAAACCGACGCCGAGCCTTGGCTGGCGCAGTTGATCGACACCCTCAAGGGCTGATCGGCCGCTCGCGCAGGAGTGCCAGCCACGCCTGCGCAGCATTCGACAGATAGGCGCCCTGACGCCAGATGAAGGCAATGTCCCAGCGCAGATAATCCGGCGCGCGCAAGGTCAGGCGCACCACGCCTGGCCGCACCAGCCCGCGCGCCACCACGCTGGGCAACAACACCACGCCTTGCCCGGCTGCCACCAATGCCGCGAGAAAATCCGCCTGACCGCTGCGCCCGCCTTCCTTCGGCGTAAAGCCCATTTGCTGGCATGCCTGCAGCAAGCGATCGTTGAGCACGAAGCTGCGCTGATAGAGCAGGAACGGTGTATCGGCCAGTTCGTCCAGGCCGATCTCGCCGCGATCTGCCAACGGATGATCGACGGGCAGCAGCGCATCGAGCTTCTCATCGCAAAACGGCTGACAGTCGAATTGCGGATCCTTCGGCAACAAACTGCCACCCAACTCCAGTTCCCCGTTGAGCACGGCTTGCTCGATATTGCGGCTGCCGCCCTCAAGCAACTGCACGCTGATGTTCGGGTAGCGCCGGCGATATTCGGCAAACAATCCGGCGAACAACGCGTCACTGCCCAACAGCGGCAGGCCCAGTCGCAACTCGCCACGGGCCAAATGACTGAGGTCGTCCAGCTCGACCAGCAACTCATTGCGCAAACGCAGCATCGCTTCGGCGCGTTGCAGCACCACGCTGCCGGCGGCGGTGAGACGCAACTGTGAACCGAGGCGTTCCAGCAGCGGTGTGCCGAGGCTCTGCTCCAGTTGCGCGACTTGCTTGCTGACCGCTGATTGACTGATGTGCAGGGTTTTCGCCGCTTGGGTGAAACCGCCCTGATGCATGACTTCGACAAAACTGCGCAGCTGTTTGAATTCCATGAGCCTGATTCCATTTTGGAATGGCTTTGAGTCTAACAATTCGCTTCAGGGATGGCAGGTGGGTTCGTAAAATAGGCCTCTGTAAGGAGCCCATCTCATGAATGTCGCAAATCTCAAGCATTTCTCCCGTTTACTCGCCGAACTCGCCGTGTTGCTCGGTCTCTATCTGCTCGGCTGCCAACTCGCCGCGTGGCTGGCATGGCCGATTCCCGGCGGCGTGATCGGCATGGCGCTGTTGCTGCTGGCCTTCGCTTGCGGTTGGGTGAAACCGGCGGCGCTGCAACTGGGGGCGGGCTTGCTGATGGCCGAGATGCTGCTGTTCTTTATTCCGGCGTTGATGAGCCTGCTCGATTACGGGGCGCTGCTGCGCAACGACGGCTGGCGGATTTTGCTGGTGATCGCCGCCAGCACCTTGATGGTGATGCTGGTGACCGCGTTTACCGTGGAACTGGCCGTGCGCGCGAGGCGTTCCCATGAAGCTTGAATGGATGCCGATGTTCTGGCTGGCTTTCACCTTGTTGGCGTACTTGTTCAGCCGCTGGATTTATCGGCGCACCGGTCGCTACGTGTTGTCGCCGCTGATTCTGGTGCCGGCGTTGCTGCTGGCGCTCGCCGTGCCGCTGCATACCGCGTATGCCGAGTATTCCAGCAACACCCATTGGCTGATGCTGGTACTCGGCCCGGTGACCGTGGCCTTCGCCGTACCGATCTGGCAGCAACGGCGTTTGTTGATGCGGCACTGGTCGGCGTTGTTGCTGGGCATGGTGGCGGGCAGCGCGGCATCGATCGGCACCTCGTTCGGATTGGCCAAAGCGTTGGCACTCGACAGTTCGGTGACGATGTCGCTGGTGCCGCGTTCGATCACCACGCCGTTCGCCATGCCGCTGGCGCAAAACCTCGGCGGTGTGCCGGAGTTGACCGCGGTGTTCGTGATGTTCACCGGCGTGTTCGGGGCGATGCTCGGCGGCGTGCTGCTCAAGTGGCTGCCGTTGCGCAGTGCCCTGGCGCGTGGTGCGCTGTTTGGGGTAGGCGCGCACGGTGCCGGCGTCAGCCGGGCGCATGAAGTGGGCGGCGAAGAAGGCTCTGTCGCCGGGCTGGTGATGGTCCTCACCGGTTTGCTCAACCTGTTCGCAGCTCCTTTGTTGGCGTCGTTGCTTTGACGCGGATCCAGGCTGTTTGCTGGGCTGACTCGGTCAGTCATCAAGCTGGCTGCCAATGCAACTACGCGATTGCCTGCGCCTGACTAGACTGCTCACACGTGCAGAACAATAAGAACGCAGAGGTGCATACAGTGAGCGTAGCCCCCGTCCAATCGTCCCTTAATGTCAAAGACCAGGTCAGCGCTGCGGAATGGCAGACCCGTGTCGATCTTGCCGCTTGTTATCGTCTGGTCGCCGCCCATGGCTGGGACGATCTGATCTTCACCCATATTTCCGCCAAGGTGCCGGGCACCGAAGATTTCCTGATCAATCCGTTCGGTCTGATGTTCCATGAGATCACCGCATCGAGCCTGGTGAAAGTCGATCAGGCCGGCAACAAACTCATGGACAGCCCGTACGAGATCAACCCTGCCGGCTACACCATCCACAGCGCCGTGCACGAAGTGCGGCACGATGTGGTTTGTGTGCTGCATACACACACCGCGTCCGGTGTCGCGGTGTCGGCGCAAAAGCAGGGCGTGCTGCCGATCAGCCAGCAATCATTGTTCGTGCTGTCGAGCCTGGCCTATCACGCCTATGAAGGCGTGGCGCTGAACCATGAAGAGAAGGCGCGCCTGCAGGCCGATCTCGGCGAGAACAATTTCCTCATGCTGCACAATCACGGTCTGTTGACCTGTGGCAGCACCATCGCCGACACCTTTCTGATGATGTTCACCTTCCAGCGCGCCTGCGACATTCAGGTGATGGCGCAGACCGGTGGTGCTGAACTCATCGCTATCGAACCGCAAATCCTGGCAGGCGCCAAAGCGATGATCGCCGGCGTCACCAAAAGTGCTCAAGGTATGGGTGGCGCGCTGGCCTGGCCGGCGCTGCTGCGCAAACTCGATAAACAAGACCCGGGATATAAACTCTAATGCCTCTTGCCGAGATTCCTCTGTGTGTCTGGCGTAAACGCAGCCAGACGTTTGTCTTTCGTGGCCAGCCGATCCGTTACTGGACGACCGGGCAGGGTGAGCCGCTGTTGCTGATCCATGGCTTTCCGACCGCCAGTTGGGACTGGCATTACCTGTGGCAGCCACTGGCTCAGCGTTATCGCGTGATCGCCTGTGACATGCTCGGTTTTGGTGATTCGGCCAAGCCGATCAACCACACCTACAGCTTGCTGGAACAGGCGGATTTGCAGCAGGCATTGCTCGCGCATTTGCAGGTTGAGCAACCGGTGCATGTGCTGGCGCACGATTACGGTGACAGCGTTGCGCAAGAGTTGCTGGCCCGGCATTACGAGGATCGCCTCGAAATCGCCAGTTGCGTGTTCCTCAACGGTGGCCTGTTTCCGGAAACCCATCGTCCGGTACTGATGCAAAAACTGTTGCTGAGTCCACTGGGCTGGATGATCGGCCGCGCGTTTACCCGCGATGCGCTGGTGAAGAGTTTTCGCCAGATCTTCGGCCCGCAAACCCGGCCGACGGAAAGTGAGCTGGATGATTTCTGGAGCCTGGTCGACAGCAATCGCGGGCCGCGCATCATGCACAAACTGATCAGCTACATTCCGGAACGTCGCGTGCAGCGTGATCGTTGGGTCGCGGCGATGCAGCGGGGCGAAGTGCCGATGCGGGTGATCGATGGCGAGGTCGATCCGATCTCTGGTGCGCACATGGTCGAGCGCTATCGCGAGTTGATCCCGGATGCGGATACGGTGTTGTTGCCGGGCATCGGTCACTATCCGCAAACCGAGGCGCCGGTGCAGGTGCTTAAGCACTATCTGGAATTTCGCGAGCGTCAGGTGCTGCCACCGCGCAAAGTCGCCTGTTCCTGAAGATCAAAAGATCGCAGCCTGCGGCAGCTCCTACACCGATCCCTGTAGGAGCTGCCGCAGGCTGCGATCTTTTGCTTTTCAATCCTGACTATCCCCCAACCTTATCGCACACCATTCAGCCCCAGCCCTGTTCGTTGTGACACCACGCCCGGTGCCTGACACTCAGCGTCAATACTGGCCTGCTGGAGTTGCCTCGATGAATGAGTCTGTGCGTTTCGAAGATAAAGTCGTGATCGTCACCGGAGCCGGTGGTGGCCTTGGCCGCGCCCACGCACTGCTGTTCGCCAAGCAAGGCGCGAAAGTGCTGGTCAACGACCTCGGCGGCTCGACCCAGGGCGAAGGCGCCAATGCCTCCGCCGCCGACCGCGTGGTCGCCGAAATTCGCGAAGCCGGCGGCACGGCTGAAGCCAACCACGACTCGGTCACCGACGGCGACAAACTGGTCCAAAACGCCCTCGACGTCTTCGGCCGCGTCGACGTCGTGGTCAACAACGCCGGCATCCTGCGCGACAAGACCTTCCACAAAATGGACGACGCCGACTGGGATCTGGTTTACCGCGTCCACGTCGAAGGCGCCTACAAAGTCACCCGCGCCGCATGGCCACACCTGCGCGAGCAAAACTACGGCCGCGTGATCTTTACCGCCTCGACCTCGGGCATCTACGGCAACTTCGGCCAGTCCAACTACGGCATGGCCAAACTCGGCCTCTACGGCCTGACCCGCACCCTGGCCATCGAAGGTCGCAAGAACAACATTCTGGTCAACGCCATCGCGCCAACCGGCGGCACGCGCATGACCGAAGGCCTGATCCCGCCACAAGTGTTCGAACAACTGAAACCGGAACTGGTCAGCCCGCTGGTGGTGTACTTGGCGAGCGAGCAATGCCAGGAAACTTCAGGACTGTTCGAAGTAGGTGGCGGCTGGATGGGCAAGGTACGTTGGGAACGTAGTTTAGGTGCCGGGTTCGATCCGCGAGTGGGTTTCTCGCCGGAAGATGTCGCGGCGCATTGGCAGCAGATTTGTGATTTTGAAGGGGCGGCGCATCCGAAGGACAATATTGAAGCGCTGAAGGAAATGATGGCGAATTTGCAGAAGTACTCGTTGTAATCGCAGCGAAAGCGAGCAGGCGTTGAAGCCTGCTCGATTTTTGTTTCTCATTCCTCGGTTTTGAATCCGGGTTTTCCGTTGGCTGCGCGCCAGACTTTAATGGCTCCTAATACGCCTTCTGGGCTGTCCTCTACACCCTCTTCCGGGTAGTAAAGAACGTCTGTTCCATTTGGATGCTCAGACGATAGAATAATCTCGTTGACAATGGCGTCGTGTTCTTTCTCTGATGAGTAATCACCCTCAACCAAACGATTGATGAGAGATATGTACTCTGCTTCTGTATATTCCTCAAACTTCTTATTGGGATTCATTTTTTAATTTTCTCATTCTTGAATGGGTTTCAATGTGCTGCTTGGGTGTGAGTATGCGAAGGTTGTCTACGTCATACACCGAGCCACCATCGAAAATAGGCTCAATATGATGAATATCTAGTTTGATTTTTCCTCCAATTCGTTCTGATCCAGAGGCAGTCGGTGAAAGCCCTCGTTTTATGTCGAATATGTTAAATCGAGAAAACTGTTCAACCAGAAAAGCATCATTTGCAACCGCTTTCCAAAACGCCCTGCGAAACGCCCTGAAACTCGAAAACTCCCGCCCTCGAAACTTATGCGCAATCTGCGCCGGGATCGGGGCGCCTTCCGGGGTTTTTGCCGCTGCCAACCAATTGTTCGAAACCGGCTGTCCCATGCCGCTGACCACCCCGGGATCCTGCCTTCGATCCCGGAACATCGTGAAGATGGGTGGTAGTCCGGAGTCGATCGGGAAGACGGTGATCCAGCCACCGAATCCGTATTGATCCCATACCGGGTTGAGATCGATCCGACCGCTGTCGGCGATTACCTCGGCGCCTTCGTAGATCGGCAAATCCATTTCGACCTGAGGGGATTCGGTCGAAGGATTCAGCGGCGCGACCAATGGTGTCCAAGTGACCGTGGGGCCCTTCGCTCCAACGTCAGCGGCGCTCGAAACGTAAAGGTTTTTCTGCGCATCAAAGCGCGCCAATTTCACTGGCACTGTGTGCGGGACAATCACGCCATCAGTGCTGACGACGACAATTTCGACACGGTTGCCCAGCGACCTTGAGCCAAGCCGCACCGGCAGGTCGACGGCACCGCCGGAGGCTGCCAATTGATACAGATCGACTGCCAGGTCAGGCGCAAGCTCTGCAAGAGTAACGCTCGCGGAATAGAGATCGCCGTTGCCCAGATCGGAGGGGACCAGTAACGCGGCGAAACCCACCACAAACGGCACGGCGAAGGTGGAAGCGGCTGCTACCGCAATGGCTACACCCGTGCGTAGCGAGGTCTGCAGTGCCGCCGTCGTGGTTGCAGGGTTGGCAATAATGCCGAGTGTTCCGGCGAAGGTCGGGCCAAAAGCTGCGGCTGCGCCGGCATTGGCGAATGTCGGGCTTGTCCAGCGCGCTTCGGTTTGCTGCTGCCATTCGGCGTGCAGGCGTTTGCGCTCGGCAAGCTCTTGAGCCTCCGCCCGGGCTTTGCGGCGTGCCTGTTTCTGGTTTTTTCTTTTCGCTGATCGATCGGCTTTTTGTTGCTGTTCGATACGGGCTTTTTCAGTCTTCTGCCGGGCTTCCTGCGCGGTACGGACTCTGTCGGCTTCAGTCTGGCGTTGCTGTTCGGCCAGCACTTCGAGTCGTCTCTTCTCAGCGACGATTTGTTGCGTGGCGGCTTCGGCAGCAACGCGCGCCTGCTCGGCAGCCACACGCTGCGCCTCGGCCAATGCCGCCAGTCGAGCCTGCTCGCGTGCCTGGATTTCTGCCTGTTCCTGCTGGCGACGGACTTGTTCCTGCAGGTCTCGCTGACGCTGTTGTTCGACGGCGATTCGTGCCTGTTCTGCCGCTTGGCGCGTGGCTTCTGCTGCGAGGTTCTGCGTGTGGTCGTTGGCTTGTACCGCTGCGAGCCATTGGTGCACGCTAATCTGTTGTTGGTGCAGAACCGCCAGCGTCTGGGTCAGCAGGCGGGCTTCGAGTGCGGCGCGGTAAGACTGTTTCCACAGGTTCATGCCTGGGCCGTCGGGCCGTAAGCGATTGTCGATGACATTGGCGCGAGCAAGAAACTGATCGGCGCTCTTGTTAGTTGGATCGCTGCCGTAAAACTGCTGAGACAAGGTTGTCTGGTGTTGCAGTTGCTGGTTCTTGTGTTGAATGAGTTTGTTGCGAACACCCAACTCACGGATGATTGCGGCCGCCGGTGGCAACGGCTCTGTGGACTCTTTCAGACGCGTGGCGGCCAGTTCCACTTCAATAGTCTGGGGGATCTGTTCGGTTCGGCTTTTGAACTCGCGCTCTTGCGGGATGATGAAACTTTGAAGTATCGGTTGATAACGTGCCGGACTTCGCACAGTACCGAAAGTGCCGCTATGGCGGTAATGATCGACTGTGCCGGAAGTAGGCAGCATCGAGGGCGGCAAAGTGCCTGTTGTATGAACCGGCTCCGTTAACTCAAACGGTGGAGGCCTTTGCATATTCATATCCTTTTGAATGTGCATTTATTGGAAGTCGAAACTTCACAGTGGCTGGTCGCCTCTGCCATTTGAAGTTACAGCGAAAGTGCTTCGGAAGTGTCCGGGAGGTGTGTGGGTTTTTGCTGTGGATAAAGTATGAAGTTTCAGTGCCGTGGCTTTAAGCCAGGGAAGTTCTTACACGGAGTCGGACAATTCCTGCATGAAATCAGGAAAGGTATTTCATGCGCCCATAAAAAAGGCCGCTGCAAACGCAGCGGCCAAGGTAAGACGTTGGATCAAGGAGCTACAAATCAACGTCAGTGAACACCGGGGCGATAAACCGAACACGTCGATTCATCTGAAATCTGTCAGCAATGGCCAGAGTTGCTCATGGCCAGTGCTTCGGCGCTTTTCGGCGTATCCCGTGAAAGCCCGCTCAGAATAAGCACTTCGGCCTGTAGGAAAAATAGCGATTCCCGACATGCACTGTTGCGGGGCGTGCAACAGTCGCTGCGCCCCGGCATGCACCATGCGTTGCGCTGATGATCGTCCATCCAGCTCACGGATGAATCGCGCAAACCCCCGCCCTGTGCGGGCATTCATCCTTTCGAGCGACAGCGCGAATACCTCCTTGGTGCGCTTATCGTCCCGTGCCGGCGGCAGTAGGGTGGGGCCTTCTGTCACTCACCGGGGAAGACGCATGACAAAAACAACAATGCGCGCCATCTTCACGCCGCAAGCGCTGGCCGCTGCGGTGGCTCTGGGTTGCTGTGCCCAGGCGCAAGCGGTCGCTTTCAACATCGGCGAAATCGAAGGGACGTTCGACTCGTCGCTGTCGATCGGTGCGAGCTGGGGCCTGCGCGATGCCGACAAGTCGCTGGTCGGCACGGTCAACGGCGGTACCGGGCAATCTTCCACGGGTGATGACGGGCGCCTGAACTTCAAGAAGGGCGAGACCTTTTCGAAGATCTTCAAAGGCATTCACGACCTCGAACTGAAGTACGGCGACACCGGTGTGTTTGTGCGCGGCAAGTATTGGTACGACTTCGAGCTGAAGGACGAAGACCGCGAGTTCAAGCAAATCAGCGACAGCGGTCGCAAGGAAGGCGCGAAGTCGTCCGGCGCGCAGATCCTCGATGCCTTCGTCTATCACAACTATTCCATTGCCGATCTGCCGGGCACTGTGCGCGCCGGTAAGCAGGTGGTGAGCTGGGGCGAAAGTACCTTCATCGGCAACTCGATCAACAGCATCAACCCGATCGACGTTTCCGCATTTCGCCGTCCCGGTGCCGAGATCAAGGAAGGTCTGATTCCGGTGAACATGCTGTTCGGTTCGCAAGGCCTGACGGATCAGCTGACGGTCGAGGGCTTCTATCAACTGGAGTGGGATCAGACCGTTCTCGACAACTGCGGCACGTTCTTCGGTGTCGATGTGGCGGCGGATGGTTGCAACAACGGCTACACCGTTGGCAATCCGGCAATCGCGCCGTTGGTGCCGCTGACCCAGGCCTTCGGTCAGGGCATTCAGGTCACTCGCGAAGGGGTGGTGATCCCTCGCGGCGGCGACCGTGATGCGCGGGATTCCGGGCAGTGGGGCACAGCGCTGCGCTGGCTCGGCGACGACACCGAATACGGCCTCTATTTCATGAACTATCACAGCCGCACGCCAACGGTGGGCACCACCACGGCGGGGCTTTCGACATTGGCGGCATTGCCGGGGATGGTCGGGATTGCCAACGGTCTGGCGCCTGGCAGCGGCTCGGGTCTGGCGCAGAGTGTGATGCTCGGGCGCGGCCAGTACTACCTCGAATACCCGGAAGACATTCGCCTGTATGGCGCGAGTTTCTCCACCACTTTGCCAACCGGTACTGCGTGGACTGGTGAGGTCAGCTACCGGCCAAACGCGCCGGTGCAGGTCAACACCAACGACCTGACGCTGGCGCTGCTCAACCCGATTGCCGGCGGTGCGGCCTCGCCGCTGACGACGTCGCCGGGCGCGGACAACAAGAGCTACCGCCGCAAGGAAGTCACGCAAATCCAGAGCACCCTCACGCACTTCTTCGATCAGGTGTTGGGCGCAGAACGTCTGACCGTGGTCGGCGAAGCAGCGGTGGTGCACGTCGGCGGTCTGGAGCCGCGCAGTCAACTGCGTTATGGCCGCGACTCGGTGTACGGCCAGTACGGTTTCGGCGGCGACACCGACGGCTTCGTCACTTCAACTTCGTGGGGCTACCGCGCCCGGGCGATCCTCGATTACGCCAACGTGGTCGGCGGGATCAACTTCAAACCCAACCTGTCGTGGTCGCATGACGTCGCCGGTTACGGGCCCAACGGCCTGTTCAACGAAGGCGCGAAAGCGATCAGCGTCGGCGTCGATGCCGACTACCGCAACACCTACACCGCGAGCCTCAGCTACACCGACTTCTTTGGCGGCGATTACAACGTCCTCGAAGACCGTGACTTCGTGGCCCTGAGCTTCGGCGTGAACTTCTGATCTGCCCGAGAAGGATGACTGCAATGCGCAAAATGATTCTGCAATGTGGTGTGCTGGCCCTGAGTGTGCTGGCGGCCAACGTGATGGCGGCAGTGTCGCCGGATGAAGCGAACAAACTCGGCACCAGCCTGACCCCGCTCGGCGCCGAAAAGGCCGGCAACGCCGATGGCTCGATTCCGGCGTGGACCGGCGGTATCCCGAAAAACGCCGCGGCGGTGGACAGCAAAGGTTTCCTCGCCGACCCGTTCGCCAACGAGAAACCGTTGTTCACCATCACCCCGGCCAACGTCGACAAATACAAGGACAAGCTGTCTGAAGGTCAGGTGGCGATGTTCAAGCGTTACCCGCAAACCTACAAAATCCCGGTTTACACCACCCACCGCACCGTCGCCGTACCGCCGGAAATCTACGAATCGGCCAAGCGCAGCGCGCTCAATGTGACCACGATCAACGACGGTAATGGCCTGGCCAATTTCACCGGCAATCGCTACTACGCGTTTCCGATTCCGAAGAACGGTGTCGAAGTGTTGTGGAACCACATCACCCGTTATCACGGCGGCAACGTCAAACGCATCATCACTCAGGTGACCCCGCAGACCAACGGCAGCTACACGCCGATCCGCTTCGAAGAAGAGATCGCCGTGCCGCAATTGATCAAGGATATCGATCCGGAAAAAGCCGCCAACGTGCTGACTTTTTTCAAGCAATCGGTGACCGCGCCGGCGCGTCTGGCCGGCAACGTGCTGCTGGTGCACGAGACCCTCGATCAGGTGAAGGAGCCGCGTCTGGCGTGGATCTACAACGCCGGTCAGCGCCGTGTACGTCGTGCGCCGCAAGTGGCGTATGACGGCCCGGGCACGGCGGCGGATGGCCTGCGTACTTCGGACAACTTCGACATGTTTTCCGGCGCACCGGATCGCTACGACTGGAAACTGGTCGGCAAAAAGGAAATGTACATCCCGTACAACAGCTACAAACTCGATTCGCCAAGCCTGAAATACGACGACATCGTCAAGGCCGGGCACATCAATCAGGACCTGACCCGTTATGAATTGCACCGTGTCTGGGAAGTCATCGGTACGGTCAAACCAAGCGAGCGGCACATCTACGCCAAGCGCCACATGTACATCGATGAGGACAGCTGGCAAGTCGCGCTGGTCGATCACTATGACGGTCGCGGTCAACTGTGGCGCGTGGCCGAGGGGCACTCTGAATATCACTACGAGCATCAGGCACAGGCTTACACCCTCGAAGCGCTCTACGACATCATCGCCGGTCGCTACATTGCCCTGGGGATGAAGAACGAAGAGAAGCACAGTTACGAATTCGGCTTCGAAGCCAAGGCTGCGGATTACACCCCGTCTGCCTTGCGCGCCGAAGGCGTTCGGTAACGCTCTGGATACATCGGCAAGGCAAAAGGCGACCACCCGGTCGCCTTTTTTATGGGCGCCAATCAGCGCGCTGAATACTCGTCAACAAGGTGCCTGCAGAGGGCTAGGGTGAGTGCATAACGATAAAAAGGCTGACCCGATGACTGCCATGACTTCTTGCCTGGATCGCCGCGGATTTTTCCCCAGGCTTTCTTCCCATCATCAGCCGCGTCTTCGATTGAGCCAGCCATTGCTTGATTCAATGGCACGAGTCCGGCTCGTCTGCGCACCCGCCGGCAGTGGTAAAACTGCGTTACTCACCGAATGCTTTTTGCAGGCGCCAGCATCATGTGAACGGGCCTGGTTGCCGTTGGCTGGCGTCATGTTGAACCGCATGCAGCTATGCCAGCGACTGGCGCAGGCGCTGGGGCTGCCCGAAAGCATTGATGAGGCCGGGTTGATCGCGATGCTGACGTTCTGGTCCAGACCCACCTGGCTGTTTATCGACGACTACTGCCGTTTGCCGGATCCGCTGCTGGATGCCTTGCTTGATCGCCTGCTGGCAGTCAGCAGTCCAGCACTGACCTGGTGGGTGAGCACCCGACGTCGTCCGCAATGCAATTGGCCGCGGCTTTTGCTCAATGATGAGTTGTACGAGTGTGAACAGGCGACGCTGGCACTTACACACGAGGAGGTCGCCGGAGCGTTGCGCCACTTGCCGCCGGAACAGGCTGGCAGTGTCGCCACTCGGATTGTCCAGCGCACCGGCGGCTGGTGCGCCGGGGCACGTATGGCGCTGTTGCAAAAATGCAATGAGTCGCAAGGCATTCTCCCCCGGCAACGCGTCGACACGCTGCTGGACTATCTGCAGCACGAACTGTTCAGCGGCCTTACTCCGGAGCAGGCTGAGGCATGGCGTGTACTGGCGCATTTACCGCGCTTCAACACCGAGCTGTGTGAACACTTGTTTGGTGCCGGTGAGGGCGCGCCGCTCTTGAGCGCGTTGCAAGCCCTTGGCTGCTTTATCGAGCCGTGGCATGAGTCTGCGGACTGGTTGCAAGTATTCGCGCCATTGTCTCGCATCATGTGTGAAGAACACTGGCCTGCCGGACGCTCATGGCATCGGCGTGCCTGCCAGTGGTTTACCGCTGCTCAGGATTGGCGCGCCGCCTTTGAACAGGCGCTGCTGGCTGATGAATACGAGACAGCGGTGAGTCTGTTGCAGCACTTGAGCCTCGAAGATCTGTTCGAGGATCAAACGGTTGTGCTGTTGTTGCGATTGCAGGAGCGTCATGGGCAGGAGTTGATCCTGGCCACCCCGCAACTAATCGGGCTGATGACCGCAGCGGCGCTTTTCGCCGGTCGTTTTGAACACGCCGCGGTGTGTATCGGCCACCTGTCACGGTTCATGCCACAGCCTAGCGCTCAACTCGAGCAGCAATTACTTGCGCGGTGGCAGGCGCAACAAGGCTGGCTACTGCACTTGCAAGGGCAAATGGAGCCTGCGCGCGAGCACTTTCGAGAAGCGTTGGCCGCACTGGTTCCTCACGCATGGCAGGTTCGTTTGTTATGCCTGTCCGGACAGACCCAGCAAGCGTTATTGTGCGGTGAACTGGAGCAGGCCCACGCCATCAACCGCGAGGCACTGTGCCTGGCTCGGGCCCAGGGTTCGCTGCTGTTCGAGGGCTTGCTCGAGCTCGATCACGCACAATTGCTCGAACAACGAGGGGCGCCGGCTCGGGCCGAGAGTCTGCTTCTGGCCATCGACCAGTTGCTGCGCGCGCGGGCGGATCAACCGACACCACTGCTTGGCAGAATTTCTCTGCGCCGAGGGCGGCTGGCCCTGTGCATGGGGCACGAGACTCAGGCGGCGGAACTGTTTCAAAAAGGCCTTGAGGATTGCCTGCGCAGTCATGACAAGCGTGTGTTGTACGGCTATCTCGGACAAGCGCAACTCGCGGCAAATAAAAGCGATTACGCGCTGGCGTTCGAGCGCTTGCGCGAAGCCGAAAGGGTCATGCAGCAAAGGCAGATACCGGACACGGTTTATCGTGGTGTGCTTCTGCAGGTCAGCAGCCAGTTCTGGTTGCAACAGGGGCGGCCGCAGTTGGCGCAAGAAGCACTGGGACGGCTACTGCGCCACTACCGTGGACCGCATGCACGTCAGGCTCCCCCCGCCACCCTGGAATTGATTGCGCGCATCGAGTATCTGTTGGCCTGCGCCTGTATGAAACTTTCGCCCGCGGAAAATGGCCTTGCTCAGGTTCAGCAACTGTTAAAACAGGCCCAGGCGAAGGGAATGTTGAACATGGAAACTGAATTACAGTTGGCAATAGCACAACTGGCCGAGTCGAGCGGCGATCATGTTTTAGCGCAAAGAGCTTTTCAACGGGCACAGCTATTAGTCGAGCGCTGTCACTTGCATCAGGCCTTGCGAGAGTGGCAGTTACGCCGAGATACCAATATCGCATCGCAGGTGATGGCGGATGGTAATTCGCCGTTTACGGAAGAAATGCATGAACTTGCGCTGAGTCGCCGTGAGCTTGAAGTGCTGCGGTTAATTGCCCAGGGAGCATCCAATCAGCAAATTGCCGAGCAACTTTATATTTCATTGCATACGGTGAAAACTCACGCCAGGAGAATCAATGGGAAACTAGGCGTAGAGCGCAGGACCCAAGCTGTGGCGAAGGCTAAGTCATTGGGGTTTCTATAGCTTTTGCAGTAAGTAAACTGTTGTTCAATTGTTAAAGTGAATATTTTTTGAAATCTATTGGCTGTTTTCGCCAGTCAAAAAAGAATCTACCTTGCGACAATCCAACGTGGCTGCTTTTCTGTAGCCTGGGTTAAGTCGACAAGGAGTTTTCATGAGCAAGATGTTCACAAGTCTGATGCGCGATTCGGAAGGTGAAAAGGTAACGTGGGCTCAAGAATGGGAAAAGGCGACTATTGCGAAAAATAAACTTTTTGCCGTCGTTGATGGGGCCCCCAGCGTTAAACTGATCGTCAGGAAAATGCTGGAAAGCGAGTTGGTGCAGAGGCGCAAAAAAGTGGACATTGACAATGTCTATATTAATACAGGGAGTTTGAAGGCTGATGGCAAGCGGCGGCCCTCAGGGACGCTGAGCGAAGTGGTGCTCTACTGCCTGGATAATAATGTACAGCCAGGATATGTCGTGGGTGGGGATGGAGTTTTTTATCTTGCCGACACGTTCAGTGATAAATTCAAAGTGCCAGAGTTCAGTATTCACGATGTTGAAAGTCTGGTGTCGAGCCTCTCCGGTGAACTCGAAAACAAGCTCCAGGAAGAACTCGCTGGATATTGGGCGGCCGCCGCAAAAGCCACTGCAGTTGAATCGCCTTTATTGACCAATACACAAATTTTTCATCAGGCTTACGCCTCGGTATTGACAGCTGAGTTATCGCTTTCGGTCATGACCGGTGCGGTGCCTGACTTTCTAGGAGGGCGGTTCGCTCATTTGTTAAACGCCGCGAAGAGTCAGGGTGCTTTTGAAGTAAGGCTGCAACCCGATGAGGATTATCTGGGCGGGCCAGGGCCACGTTTCGTTCTGGACAACGCCGAACGTGCGGGTTCGGAAATGAAATGGCTTAATGAAGACACTGGTTATGTCGTGCATACGCCAAAATATGGCTTTGAATATTTTAGTAGAAGCACCGAATTATATAAAAAATTGCAAGCTCGCAAGGCCTCGCCGACGATTGGAATTAAATGCCTTAAAATGTCTGGAAGCGTAATTTCAAATGGCGTAGATGCCCACCTGAAAGGCCAGGTTGAAAGCGCAGCCAGTCGGCTGCGAAATCGCCAGAATTTTGCTGGAACATTAATTTCCGAGTTGCAAAATAATCAAAATATGCAAGTCATGCGTCACGCTATAGAGACTCGATTCAATCGGTTATTCGCCGACTTGAAGCGTACCGATTGGCCACTGTGGTTGAAGTCTGCAACTCAAGTTGTGCAAAAACGTTACGCTGAACTTGAAGAGTCGATGGAACGATACGACGTCATCTATAAAGCTGAATTTGATAAATGTTTTTCCTTCAAGGACTATGTGCTGCGGTCTTTCGCTGCATGGTCAGACAGCGCGCTGGGTGAAGCGCTGGATCCGGAAGTGATCCAGGTCCACAGCTCCTACAAATTGCAGGTGGGCGGACGCACCATAGAGCAGGAAGAGAGCAGAACACTGACCGAGTATTTAGTGGTCGGTCTGCATGACGACGGTCACAGGGCTAATATCACCCTCAAAGGCACACCGCCAGGCAGCCGTTTGTCCGTCAATGCACTTGAGCAATGGTTGACCAATCGAAGCCTGCGCTTGGAGTTTGTAGCCACTCTCCCGGCTTCTACATCTGCCGGATTTCAGCAGGCCTATCGCGACTACCTCAACAGCCAAATGGAGTTCGCTCTTTTTGTTGCTCGTAACAGCGGGTATTACAGTGAGAAGGAGGCAGAAGTAGTACAGCGCGGGTTGGCTGGCGATCCGTCGGTGCTTATTCGCGGCCTGAAAATAAAAAATCAATCGGTAGCATTGAAAGAAGTATTTGTTTTTATGGTTGCGGGAATTCATAACGGGTTTCTGCTGTTTCTGAAAACACCTGAGGGGAAATTTCAGTTTCAAAAATTCCCTGAAATGTATGAGATGAATCGGTGGCTCGAAGCGGCCTTGAGCGTAGACCGAAACTATGCTGAAACGTTGATTCACCCGGAGTATTTGAATGACGCCGGAAAGCTGATGGGTACTGATCGCGCAAAAGTGCATTATAAATACGAACTGGATAACCGATTTGCTGATCTGTTTGCCGGCGGGATGAAGCTTCTGTCCGATTATGCGCCTATTGCTTATCGTGCAGAAGTTGCGTTGCACAAAACAATTGCTCCGATTGGCTATCGGTTTCTGGGAGATAACGGTCGTAAGCGTTATGCTCGTTTGACCACAGAGCTCAAGGCGCTTTCGGTTGTAGACGCACGCGAAAATGGTTTTCCTTCATTTGAACGGTTTACCTACGACCTGATCAAGCAAGAGATCGAGATTATATTGCGTTCCAAGGGACGTGTCGTCGACGTTAATCCTGATCTGATCATGGTTCAGACAGTCGAGTTTCGTAAAAGCATTACTGATCTATTGCTGGAGGGGATTTCGTTTGAGGCATCTCATCCTGCCTATGCAACAAAAGATGATCCCAAGTACTTTGTTACGGGAGGCCACCCCGTGATGGCTGAGCTGGATATTCGCCACTTGTCAGCGCTGTCCAAGACATTTCGTCCGGGTGATCGTTATACCGAAATGCTTAAGAAGGTGTACTTGGATAAAGGCGATGCCGGCTACGCGTTCAAGCGTGCAGTGCATGCAAAAAAAATTCGCTGCCAAATGCATTGTAGCGCCGTCTCCGATTTCATTGATGGCAGAATATCGCCTGAAATATTAGCTGCCCTTCAGCGTGTCATTGACGATTTAAAAGAAAGCGGTGGCTATCTTTCTATTGCCGATAATATTTCAGAAGGTGACGAGGGGTTGTACAAGTTCAATATCGGGCCGTTGGGTCTGATGGCGGCAAGCGATCGTACAGTGGAAGGCGTTTATATATTTCGTCTCAAGCTGGGCGCAGAGTTTTATGATTATCTCTACACGCCCGATGCTCCCGATCGGGCTACATTTCGTCCCGTTGGAGAGTTTATCCAGTCCATTCGTTTTCGGTACGGGCCGTTCAGGGATTATTACTCAGGTCGGATTTTGCTGGTAGATCAAGCGGTCATCAATGAATATTTTGACCGCATTGTGGCCACCGTTGATAGTCGGCCTCCCGTTAAAACGCAAAGTCGAGCCAAACTGCCAGATCTCTATACCTTTCACAATGAGAGGGTGCGTCGTGTGTTGAGTGATATCGACGAGAGAACCACAAGCTTGAAAGAAGTGGTCGCTGGGCTAATTTACGATAACGTCATGAAAGTCGCGAACCTCATCAGCTTGGTTGTGCCACCCATCGGTACGGTAGTGGTAGCTGTTCAGATGATGAAAAGTATCTATGACGCATCGCAAGCGGACAGGAGAGGAGATTACTCCGCCGCAGTGGGCCACCTCAAGGATACTGTGACCAGTCTGTTAACACTGGGGAAAGCGGCGGCCGCCGGTGCGCCGGTCAAAGCCGTGACCAACGCTCAACGATCCTTTCTCAGCCTCTTCAAGGATGCGAGGACTGTTGCTGAATTCGTTACTCACGTTTCCGGCCAGAAAGCACCTGATGAAATGCTGATCGGTTTTTTCAAGTCGTTACTTGAGAACTCCGAATCAGGCCGCAGTAAAACCACAGTGCGTTAAAACCCGTTGAACGGCAGCACGGCGGCTATACATTCGATAAATCTTTGGGGTCATACCCTAGTCGCCAACTCACGGCCCGCGTCGCAGCCAACAACCGCTGCGCCGCCGGGCCGTTTTCATCGGCGTGAAACAACGAGGTCGGACCGACAATGGTGACGACCGCTGCGACTTGGCCGACCGCGTTGAACACCGGCGCCGACAACGCATCCACGCCGGGCATCAGCAAACCGTGAACATGATGCAGGCCGCGTTCGCGGATCTGTTCGCACAGGGTTGTGTAAGTTTTTTCGTCTTTGAGCGGGTGGTCGGCAACGGCGATTTCCTGCTCGCGCAGATCATCGGTTTCCCGATGCGGCAAAAACGCACTGAACACCAGCCCCGTCGAAGAACTCAGCAATGGCAACACCGAGCCCAACTGCGTCACCACTGTCACGGCACGCACCGCCGGTTCGATGTGCACCACGGTTGCGCCCTGATTGCCCCACACCGCCAAAAAGCAGGTCTCGTTCAGTTCGTCGCGCAGTTCGGCCAACGGCAGGGCGGCGACTTTCAGCACGTCCATACTGTTGAGTGCGGCCAGACCCACGCGCAAGGCTTCACGGCCGAGGCCGTAATGGTTGGTGGCGGCGTTTTGTTCGGCGAACCCCGAGGCGATCAACGCTTGCAAATAGCGATGCACCTTGCTCGCCGGCATCTGCACGTGTTCGGCCAGGCGCGACAACGAAGTGGACGGCGACAACTCGGCCAGGGCCTTGAGGATGTCGGTGCCGACTTCGGCGGAGCGGACTTTCTGTTTGCCGTTGCTGTCGCTGGTTTTTTCCATGGTGCGGCCGGGTTCCGATACGAATGGGCGTCTTTATAGCTTGACGCTGGATAGCGAGCAAATTACGTTATGCGTAATCGAATTACGATAATAACAACCCCGGCGTGCCGAAACCTCTGAGCCAGAGCGATGGGCCACTGCCGACTCCCTGTTCAGGAGGCTCCATGAACCTCGATTCAACCGCTCAGGCACTGGCGTATCAGTCCGGTTTCGGCAACGAATTCAGCACTGAAGCATTGCCCGGCGCGCTGCCCGTCGGCCAGAACTCTCCGCAAAAAGCCCCGTACGGCCTCTACACCGAATTGTTTTCCGGCACCGCGTTCACCATGAGTCGCAGCGAAGCGCGGCGTACCTGGATGTACCGGATTCAGCCGTCGGCCAATCACCCGGCCTTCGTCAAACTGGAGCGGCAATTGGCCGGTGGGCCGTTGGGCGAAGTGACGCCCAATCGCCTGCGCTGGAATCCGCTGGAGATCCCGGCCGAGCCGACTGATTTCATCGATGGTCTGGTGAGCATGGTGGCCAACTCCGCTGCCGAAAAACCGTCCGGCATCAGCATTTACAACTACGCCGCCAACCGTTCGATGGAGCGCGTGTTTTTCAACGCCGACGGCGAACTGCTGCTGGTGCCGCAACTCGGTCGTCTGCGCATCGCCACTGAACTGGGTGTGCTGGAAGTGGCGCCGCTGGAAATCGTCGTGCTGCCGCGTGGCCTGAAATTCCGCGTTGAACTGCTCGATCCGCAAGCTCGCGGTTACGTCGCCGAGAACCATGGCGCGCCGCTGCGCCTGCCGGACCTGGGGCCAATCGGCAGCAATGGTCTGGCCAATCCGCGCGACTTCCTGACCCCGGTCGCCGCTTACGAAAACCTGCAGCAGCCAACCACGCTGGTGCAGAAATTTCTCGGTCAGTTGTGGGCCACCGAACTCAATCACTCGCCGCTGAACGTGGTCGCCTGGCACGGCAATAACGTGCCGTACAAATACGACCTGCGCCGTTTCAACACCATCGGCACGGTGAGTTTCGATCATCCCGATCCGTCGATCTTCACCGTGCTGACGTCGCCGACCAGCGTGCACGGCCTGGCCAACCTCGACTTCGTGATCTTCCCGCCGCGCTGGATGGTCGCTGAAAACACCTTCCGGCCGCCATGGTTCCACCGCAACCTGATGAACGAATTCATGGGCCTGATCCAGGGCGAATACGACGCCAAGGCTGAAGGCTTTGTGCCGGGCGGCGCGTCGCTGCACAGCTGCATGAGCGCCCACGGCCCGGACGGCGAGACGTGCACCAAAGCGATCAACGCCGAGCTCAAACCAGCGAAAATCGACAACACCATGGCCTTCATGTTCGAGACCAGCCAAGTGCTGCGCCCAAGCCGCTTCGCCCTCGACTGCCCGCAACTGCAATCCACTTACGACGCCTGCTGGGCCACGCTGCCCGCCACGTTCGACCCGACCCGGAGATAACTCATGACGCAGAATTCCATCACCCGCAGCTGGGTCGCTTCGGCCAACGGCCACGCTGATTTCCCGTTGCAGAACTTTCCGCTCGGGGTATTCAGCCTTGATGGCTCGGCACCGCGCGCAGGCGTGGCGATTGGCGAACACATCTTTGATCTGCAAGTGGCGCTGGAAGCCGGGCTGTTCGACGGTACCGCGCGCAGTGCCGTCGAAGCCATGCACGGTGGTCAGCTGAACGCGTTCTTCGAACTCGGTCGCGACGCTCGTGTTGCTTTGCGTGAGCGCCTCCTGGAACTGTTCAGCGAAGGCAGTACGCATCGCGGCAACATCGAGGCCCAAGGTGCAAAACTGCTCCCACTGGCCGCCGATTGCCAACTGCATCTGCCGGCGCGCATCAGTGATTACACCGACTTCTACGTCGGCATCGAACACGCGCAAAACGTCGGCAAACTGTTCCGTCCGGATAACCCGTTGCTGCCGAACTACAAGCACGTGCCGATCGGTTATCACGGTCGCGCCTCCACCGTACGCGCATCCGGCACTGACGTTCGTCGTCCGAAAGGCCAGACCTTGCCGGCCGGTCAGACTGAGCCGACTTTCGGCCCGTGCGCACGTCTGGACTACGAACTGGAACTGGGCATCTGGATCGGTCAGGGCAACGAGATGGGCGACTCGATCGCCATCGGCGATGCCGCTGATCACATTGCCGGTTTCTGCCTGCTCAACGATTGGTCGGCGCGCGATATCCAGGCGTGGGAATACCAGCCGCTGGGTCCGTTCCTGTCGAAGAGTTTCATCACCAGCGTTTCGCCGTGGGTCGTAACAGCGGAAGCGCTGGCGCCATTCCGCACTGCGCAACCGAAGCGTCCGGAGGGTGATCCGCAGCCGCTGCCGTACCTGTTCGACAAACGCGATCAGGACGGCGGTGCTTTCGACATCGAACTGGAAGTGCTGCTGCTCACCGAAGCCATGCGCGAACAGAATCTGCCAGCCCATCGCCTGACCCTGAGCAACACCCGTTACATGTACTGGACCGTCGCGCAAATGGTCGCGCACCACAGCGTCAATGGTTGCCAGTTGCAGGCCGGTGATCTGTTCGGTTCAGGCACCTTGTCCGGCCCGGAAAACGGTCAGTTCGGCAGCCTGCTGGAAATCACCGAGGGTGGTAAAAAACCGATCGAACTGGCCTCTGGCGAAGTGCGTAAATTCCTTGAGGACGGTGACGAAATCATCCTGCGCGCACGTTGTGCTCGTGATGGTTTCGCGTCGATCGGTTTCGGCGAATGCCGTGGCAAAGTGTTGGCGGCGCGCTGACAGGAGCGGCTCATGGACCTCTATACCTACTACCGATCGACCTCGTCGTACCGCGTGCGGATCGCATTGGCATTGAAGGGACTCGACTATCAGGCACTGCCGGTCAACCTGATCGCACCGGCCGGTGGCGAGCATCGGCAAGCGGCGTATCTGGCGATCAATCCACAGGGCCGGGTGCCGGCCTTGCGCACTGATGAAGGCGAGTTATTGATCCAGTCGCCGGCGATCATCGAATACTTGGAGGAACGTTATCCACAGGTGCCGCTGTTACCGGAAGACCTTGCGGCCCGCGCCCATGTGCGCGGCGTGGCGGCGGTGATCGGCTGCGACGTGCATCCGCTGCACAACGTCAGCGTGCTCAATCGTCTGCGTCAGTTGGGGCATGACGAACCGCAGGTGGTGGAGTGGATCAGCCACTGGATCGGCCAAGGCTTGGCGACGGTGGAGGAGTTGATTGGCGACGAGGGCTTCTGTTTCGGCGAGTGGCCGTGTGTGGCGGATGTTTACCTGATTGCGCAGTTGTATGCGGCTGAGCGGTTTAACGTTTCGTTGGAGGCTTACCCAAAAATTCGCCGCGTTGCCGCGCTGGCAGCTGAACATCCGGCGTTCATCAAGGCCCATCCCGCCAACCAACCCGACACCCCGTAACTGATCACTGATAAACCTGTGGGAGCGGGCTTGCCCGCGATAGCGATCGTTCAGACTCAGTTGTATTGAATCTACCGCCGTCATCGCGGGCAAGCCCGCTCCCACAGGGGGCTCGGTTGATGCACCGAAAAATCATAAAAACAAAACAGGTACCTTGCGATGCACAACCAGATTGCCAGCTTCCGTGCGGCACTCGACGCCCGTCCTGTGTCCCGTTATCAGTGGATGCTCTTGATCCTGCTCGCCTTGCTGCTGGTCACCGACGGCTATGACGCCCAGGTGCTCGGCTACGTAGTGCCCGCGCTGGCGCAGGATTGGGGCCTGGAGAAATCTGCGTTCGGGCCTGTGTTCAGCGCCAACCTGCTCGGCCTGACCATAGGTTCTCTGGTGGTAACGCCTTTGGCTGACCGTTTTGGCGTGCGACGGATTCTGCTCGCTTGTGTGCTGATTTACGCCAGCCTCACGGTACTGATGGTGTTTGCCGACTCGTTGAACACGCTGATGATCGCGCGTTTCATCTGCGGCATCGGCATGGGCGGCGCGATGCCCAGCGCCATGGCACTGATGTCGGAATATTCGCCGCCACGCCTGCGCACTTTGATGGTGACACTGGCAGCGTGCGGTTTTTCGTTCGGTGGGGCGGCCGGAGGTTTTGTCGCGGCAGGGTTCATCGACCAGTTCGGCTGGCAAGCGGTGTTCCTTGCGGGCGGCGTGACGCCATTGCTGCTGTTCCCGTTTCTCTGGTGGATGCTGCCGGAATCTCTACCGCGCTTGCTGCGTGATGCGCCGCCGTATGCACGCCTGCGCAAAGTCAGCGCGCGGATGTTGCCGGACTGGCAACCGCCGCTGGCGAGCGTCGAGCAGAACGAACGCGAGCAGGGCAGCAAACTGACCGTGGTCGAGTTATTCCGCAACGGCTACGCACGGCCCACCTTGCTGATCTGGGCGACGTTTTTTGTCAGCCTGATTCTGCTGTATTTCATGATCAGCTGGTTGCCGACGTTGTTGCTGGAAAGTGGCCTGAAGCTCAACGAAGCCAACCTGGTGACGTCGATGTTTCTGTTCGCCGGTACCTTGGGCGCGATCTGCATGGCCTGGTTCGCCGACCGTTTGAAGCGCAAGGTGCGGCTGTTGTCTGGCGTTTTGGCA
The DNA here is from genome assembly GCF_051913165.1 of Pseudomonas sp. SM4. Lineage (NCBI taxonomy): Bacteria > Pseudomonadati > Pseudomonadota > Gammaproteobacteria > Pseudomonadales > Pseudomonadaceae > Pseudomonas > Pseudomonas sp. SM4. Next base: position 279,897 of record NZ_JBODOE010000001.1, read on the forward strand.
GGGGCAGCGTTATGTACGATTCTGCTCGGGCTCAATCACGACAACCCGCGTTATCTGGTGGCCTGCGTATTCGCGGCCGGTTTCTGCATCATCGGCGGGCAACTGACGCTGAATGCGTTTGCCAGTAACTTTTACCCGGCGCACGTGCGCGCCACGGGCACCGGTTGGGCGTTGGGCGTGGGGCGTTTTGGTTCAATCCTCGGGCCGCTGTTCGGCAGCCTGTTGCTGGCGATGCACATTCCGGTGGAGCAGATTTTCTTCTTCTGCGCGATCCCGGCGGTGATTGCTGCGTTGCTGATTATTCAGGTGCGCTCGCCTGCCGAAAATGGTTCGGCTGTGGGTGTCGGGGCGTCGGTTAAATCCTGAAGATCGAAAGATCGCAGCCTGCGGCAGCTCCTACAAGTGACCCCATGTAGGAGCTGCCGAAGGCTGCGATCTTGTGCTTTCAATGGACGACGGAATTAGGCGGCAAGTGACTGAGCCGGTCTGTCAGCCGCAGACGCTGGATCGGATCATCACTCAACAATAACGCGCGCTCCAGATCGAAGCGCTCAGCGTTCGGACAATCCAGCCGCTGATACAAACTCGCCCGCGCCAGATAATCAGCGGCAGCGGCATCGCCCAGTTCGAGCACCCGTTCAGCGTCGATCAGCGAGGCAATGAAGTCGTCATGCGTCAGGTGCAACTGGCGCAAGTTGCGCGACAGGCGCTGGAGCATCTGCACCGGCGTGGCGGTCAACAGGTGCTCGGCGCTGATTTTCATGTTCGGCCCGTATTGGCGCAGCAACAGTTCGCGACAATCATTCGGATACAGGCGTCGACCGCCGCAGGGATCGAGCAAGTGATCCGCGCCGGGTACGCGCAATAAAAAGTGCCCGGGGAAATTGACGCCGACCAGTGGAATCTCCAGACCGCGTGCCAGCTCAAGGGCAATCAACGCCAGCGCCAGGGGCTGACCGCGCCGTGTCTGCAAGACTTTCGGCAGCAACGCTGCCTGCGGGCGCAGCGGCAAGAAGTCGTCCTGGGCGAATCCCAGTTCAATCATGCGCCGCAGCAGCGGCTGCGCCAGTTCGCTGACCGGTAGCATGGGCAGACCGTAGCTGACCTTTTGTTGCAGCTCTTTGAAATCGAGCAAGAGTGCGGCGGGATCGACCGCTTTATCGTGCTCGGCCGCGATCCACAGCGCGGCTTCGAACAGCGCGGGCGGTGAGCGGTGCAGACAGTCGAAAAAGCGTTGGCGCGGACTCATCGAAATCTCCCTCGAATGCCTCGTTTTAGCCCCGTCAGTGCTATTCGTCCAGTGGCGGATTTTGCAGCGATGGAGTTATGCCGCAAAACATCTGTCTTCGAGGCCGCTTATTCCGGTGCGCTCCAGCAATTTTCAGGCGCAGGCCTATACTGGCGTTCTACAAGAAGTGATTCGGGAGCCCAACGATGTTTGCGCTCATGCAAAGCACTCGCCTGGAATCGCTGCACCTTAGCGTTGACCCGGTGTCCGGGTTGAAGGCGGTCATTGCCATCCATAACAGTCGCCTCGGGCCAGCCTTGGGCGGATGTCGTTACCTTGCCTACCCCAATGACGAATCGGCCGTCGAGGACGCCATTCGCCTCGCTCAGGGCATGAGCTACAAGGCCGCGCTGGCGGGGCTGGAGCAGGGCGGCGGCGTCGCCGTGATCGTGCGCCCGGCCCATGTGGAAAATCGTGGCGCGTTGTTTGAAGCCTTCGGCCGCTGCATCGATCAGCTCGACGGTCGTTACATCACCGCCATCGACAGCGGTACCTCAGTGGCCGACATGGACTGCATCGCCCAGCAAACCCAGCATGTCACCAGCACCACCTCGGCGGGCGATCCGGCGCCGCATGCGGCGATGGGCGTGTTCACCGGTATCCGCGCGACAGCCATGGCCCGTTTGGGCAGCGACAACCTGGAAGGCCTGCGCGTAGCGATTCAGGGGCTGGGCAATGTCGGTTTTGCCTTGGCCGAGCAGCTGCACGCGGCGGGCGCCGAACTGCTGGTCAGCGACATCGACCACGGCAAGGTGCAACTGGCGATGGAACAGCTCAACGCCCACCCGATTGCCAACGATGCGCTGCTCAGCACGCCTTGCGACATTCTGGCGCCGTGTGGTCTGGGCGGCGTGTTGAACAGCCATAGCGTCACGCAGCTGCGTTGTTCGGCGGTGGCGGGGTCGGCGAATAATCAGCTCACGCATCTGGACGTCGCCGATCAACTGGAGCGGCGCGGAATTCTGTATGCGCCGGATTACGTGATCAATGCCGGTGGGCTGATTTATGTGTCGTTGAAACATCGTGGCGAGGAATTGCCAACGATAACCGCGCATCTGTCGAAGATCAGTTCGCGGTTGACCGAGGTGTTCGCCCATGCGCAGGCGGAGAAGCGTTCGCCGGCGCGGGTGGCGGATGAGTTGGCGGAGAAAGTTTTGTATCGCTGAAACGCAAAAGATCGCAGCCTTCGGCAGCTCCTACATTTGGAATATTTATCCCTGTAGGAGCTGCCGAAGGCTCGGGCCGCGATCGGACGATCTTTTGATGTGGCGCTGATTACTTCGGCGCTTTTGCCGCTTTAGCAGGCTTGGCCGGCGCTTCAGCCGTTTCCACCTCTTCAGCGTGCTCGACAGGCTCGGCCGGGGCGTTGAGCAGCTCGGACAGTGCGTCTGGCTGGCTCTTGAACGCTCGGGCAAACACATCGCGGTTCTTCGCCATGTAGATCCCGGCTTCTTCCACTTGCTGTTCAGTCAGGGACGGAACGGCTTTTTGCAACACATCGGCCAGATATTCGGCCAGTTCGAGCATTTTGTCATGACGGTCAGCTTCGGCTTTATCCATGAACAAGCGCTCCAGATCTCGGCTGCTGCGGTATACCACTTCGACGGCCATTCACCACCTCACATGCCTTCACATTAAGTTGTCTTGACGACTACTGTATCCATATACAGCGAAAAGGATAAGCGAATCCCTGCGCCATGGGTAGTGGCTTTTTAATGTAGACCGGATTTCGGCTTTGCGAGGGGTCGTGCTGGGGACATCGCGGGCAGGCTCACACCTGCAGGAGCGGGGCGTGGTGCGACCAAACGCCACGGCGCGGGTTTGGCGGCGGCTCGCCATGATGGCGTGGCCTCTTTTCTGCATGAAAACCGTTACGTGCAGAAAACCGTCACGTCCAACACGCATCATCCGCTCGCATCGGGCTAAGGAACATCATCGTGAAAATAAACTGGGCCGAGAAACTGCGGCAAAACGTGCATCAACTGGCCGAGTCCCTGGGCAACCTGTTCGTCGAAACCTTCCACTATCTGGCGCTGTTTGCCATCGGTGCGGTGACGGCATACGCGGCGGTGATGGAATTTCTCGGGATGCTCGAGGAAGGCCACATCAAGATCGATGACATTCTGTTGCTGTTCATCTATCTCGAATTGGGGGCGATGGTCGGGATTTACTTCAAGACCAATCACATGCCGGTGCGCTTCCTGATCTACGTGGCGATCACCGCGCTGACGCGCCTGCTGATCTCCAACGTCTCGCACCACAACCCGCCGGACATGGGCATCATCTACCTGTGCGGCGGGATTCTGCTGCTGGCGTTGTCGATTCTGGTGGTGCGTTACGCCTCGTCACAATTTCCTTCGGTGAAGATCGAGAAACCGCAGCGCACCCTCGGTACAGGTTCCAGCGAACATCCTGAAGTGGAGAAGGGCGAGCTTTAAAGCCCGGCCGCTGGTCGGGGCTGACCGTTGATACGTGGCGGTGGCGGGGTCAGCCCGTCGCCGCTGGTCATCGCTTCGAGAATCGCCATGGCGCTGTGGCCCTGTTCGATGGCGATACCGAATTGAATGCTTTGCACCAGCCGTTTGAGCCGTGCCGGATCGTTGCGCTGTTCGGCACTGATCATGCGCTTGGCGACGATATGGCCGCTGTTGGACAGGGTCAGCATGATGCTGCCGTCCAGGCCCTGAATGCTCAGGTTGATCTGATAGTCCGGCGCAAAGGCATCGGTAATGATTTGAAAAGGGTTGTCCATGATGCGTCACCGCCTGATTGAACGTGCAGTTGTTGACCGGCCGTGATCGGGTTGGTTCGCCAAACCGGATCACCGGCCATTCCGTGTCCTGTCCTGGTTACTCACGTAGGAGCTGCCGAAGGCTGCGATCTTTTGATCTTCAATGTTTTGATTTCGGTCATGAAGGTCAAAAGATCGCAGCCTCGTTTCACTCGACAGCTCCTACAGGGGGAGTTTGCAAGGGCTGTGCCGGGAAAATTGTCGAACAATGAACACGGGCATAAAAAAGGCGAGCCGCTTGGCTCGCCTTTTTTTATGGCGCGTTTTCAGGGCAGAACCGAGTAGATGATCGCTGACAGTGCAATCAGGCCGATCAACACCACAAACACGTTGGATGCCTGGCCCGAATACTGGCGCAAGGCTGGTACACGGCGGATGGCGTACATCGGCATCAGGAACAACAGGCAGGCAATCACCGGCCCGCCGAGGGTTTCGATCATCCCCAGAATGCTTGGGTTGAAGGTCGCCACGGCCCAGCAGCTGAGGATCATGAACACGGCGGTCGCGCGATTCAGCCAGCTCGCCGACATCACCCGGCCACGGCTGCGCAGGCTTTTCACGATCATGCCCTGGAAGCCTTCGCTGGCGCCGATGTAGTGGCCGAGGAAGGATTTGGTGATCGCCACCAGCGCAATCAACGGCGCGGCGTAAGCGATGACCGGGGTCTGGAAGTGGTTGGCCAGGTACGACAGAATCGAAATGTTCTGCGCCTTCGCCGCTGCCAGATCCGCCGGCGACAACGCCAGCACACAGCTGAAGCAGAAGAACATCACCGTAACGACCATCATGCCGTGCGCCATGGCGAGGATGCCGCTGCTCTTGCGTTCGGCCTGCTCACCGTAGCGCTGCTTCTGATCAACCGCGAACGCCGAGATGATCGGCGAATGGTTGAACGAGAACACCATCACCGGAATCGCCAGCCACATGGTTTTGAAGAACACCGACATCGGCATCGCTTCCTGAGCGCTGGCGAAGAACGCGCCGTTCCAGTTCGGGATCAGGCTAAGGGCAAGCAGCAACAAGGCTGCGACAAACGGATAAACCAGCACGCTCATGGCTTTGACGATCACCGTCTGGCCGCAACGGACAATCGCCATCAGACCGAGGATCAGCGCCAGCGAGAGGATCGCCCGTGGCGGCGGGGCGATGTGCAGCTGGTGTTCGAGAAAGCTGCTCAGGGTGTTGGTCAGCGCCACGCTGTACACCAGCAGGATCGGGAAGATCGCAAAGAAATACAGCAGCGTGATCAGCTTGCCGGCGCCGACGCCGAAGTGTTCTTCCACCACTTCGGTGATGTTCCCGGAACGCCCGGACAAGACGAAACGGGTCAGGCCCCGGTGCGCAAAAAACGTCATCGGGAAGGCCAGTACCGCCAGAATCAGCAACGGCCAGAAACCGCCGACACCGGCGTTGATTGGCAGGAACAAGGTACCGGCACCGATGGCCGTACCGTACAGGCCCAGCATCCAGGTGGTGTCGGATTTGCTCCAGCCCTTGTGGGCCGTTTCTGTTTTGGTTGTGCGGTCTACAGCGGGATTTTCGGCAGCAGGTGTACGTACATCGGTCATCGGTATCGCCTCGTTATTATTCTTGCTCGGGCTCACGGTTGGCAGACCGTCGAATGCGGTCTGCCGGGGCGGTCAGGGAATGCGCCTCAGCACTCCACCCAGCTCACGGCCAGGCCACCCCGTGAAGTCTCTTTGTATTTGTCATGCATGTCGGCGCCGGTATCGCGCATGGTGCGGATCACCCGGTCGAGGGAAATGAAGTGGTTGCCGTCGCCGCGCAGGGCCATTTGCGTGGCGTTGATCGCCTTCACGGCGGCGATCGCATTGCGTTCAATACACGGCACCTGCACCAGGCCGCCGACCGGGTCGCAGGTCAGGCCGAGGTTATGTTCCAGGCCAATTTCGGCGGCGTTTTCCAGTTGCTCGGGGGTCGCACCGAGCACATCGGCAAGGCCGGCTGCGGCCATGGCGCACGCCGAACCGACTTCGCCCTGACAGCCAACTTCGGCGCCGGAGATCGAGGCATTTTTCTTACACAGAATGCCGACCGCAGCCGCACCGAGAAAGAAAGCGACCACGTCATCGTCAGACGCATCCGGGTTGAATTTCATGTAGTAGTGCAGAACCGCCGGGATGATCCCGGCTGCACCATTGGTCGGCGCGGTGACCATGCGCCCGCCGGCAGCGTTCTCTTCGTTGACGGCGAGGGCGAACAGATTGACCCATTCCATCGCCGACAGTGTTGAACTGATCACGTTCGGCTTGCCTATTTCCAACAGGCTGCGGTGCAATTTCGCCGCACGGCGCGGCACATTCAGACCGCCGGGCAGGATGCCTTCGTGGCGCAGACCCTGTTCGACGCACTCGCGCATCACCGACCAGATGTGCAGCAGGCCCTGGCGGATTTCGGCGTCGCTGCGCCAGGCGCGTTCGTTGGCCATCATCAGTTCCGACACGCGCAGGTTGTTCTTCTTGCACAGTGATAGCAGTTCGGCTGCGCTGGAAAAGTCGTACGGCAACACCACGTCGCCAGCGGGGGCCACACCGGACTCGGCTTCGGCCGCTTCGATGATGAAACCGCCGCCCACCGAGTAGTACGTCTGCTTGAACAGCTCGGCCGTTTCGCCAAAGGCTGTCAGCGACATGGCGTTGGGGTGGTAGGGCAGGCTCTCGTCCAGCAGCAGGAGATCGCGCTGCCAGTTGAAGGCAATTTCTCTTTGCCCGGCGAGGGACAGTTCGCCTGTCTCGCGCAGTTGCTGGATGCGTGGATCGATGGTCGACGGATCGATGCTGTCCGGCCATTCGCCCATCAGACCCATGACGGTTGCGCGGTCGGTGGCGTGACCGACGCCGGTGGCCGACAACGAGCCGTACAGGCGGATCTCTACACGGCGCACATCGTTGAGCACACACTGGTCGATCAACGCCTGAGCGAAGGTCGCAGCCGCCCGCATCGGGCCGACGGTATGGGAGCTGGACGGGCCGATGCCGACTTTGAATAGATCGAAAACACTGATAGCCATGCTAAACCCTTACAAGCAATGGAGTGGGAATCGCTGCCATTTTTTGTAGGACAAGCGCAATGTCGGCGATACTGCCTACCTCAGTCCTACGTGACTAACGAAACTTCCTAAGTAAGCCTTTAGCAGGACTAAACAATGAGTCGTCAATTGCATGCGCAGACCTACGTCTGGCTACAGGTGTTTTCCTGTGCCGCGCGGCATCTGTCGTTCACCCGATGTGCCGAAGAGCTGCACATCACCCCCGGCGCGGTCAGCCAGCAAATTCGCCAACTGGAGGAGCGCCTGGGATTTCGCCTGTTTCATCGGCGTGCGCGCGGTGTGGAATTGAGTGCAGAAGGGCAGCGGCTGGCCATTACCGTCAATGAAGCGTATGGCAGCATCGATGCGGAATTGCGTCGGCTCGATGCCGGGATGATCAGCGGAATCTTGCGTGTGCGCTCGATTCCGTCTTTTCTCAGCAAGTGGCTGACGCCGCGCCTGCCACGTTTGCAACAGCGCTATCCGGACATTCAGCTACGGCTGGTTGCCGAAGACAGCAGCGTGCCGTTGCACGAGGGTGACTTTGATCTGGCGATCGATCTGAACGACGGTAGTTATCCGGGATTGTTATCCACAGCCTTGCTCGACGAGCAGATTTTCCCGGTGTGTGCGCCAAGCCTGTTGCGCGGGCGACCGCCGCTGCACGGGCCGGCGGATCTGGTGCATTTTCCGTTGCTGCACGACATCACCGCCTGGCGCGGCAGTTATGAATACGCGGAGTGGGAGTTTTATTTGAATGCGATCGGCTTTGAAGGTGCCGATGTAAGGCGCGGGCACACCTTCAACCGCAATCACCTGACCATTGAAGCGGCGATTGCCGGCATGGGCGTGGCGATTGCCCGGCGCACATTGCTTAACGATGAACTGGAGCGCGGCACGCTGATTGTGCCGTTCGGCCTGTCGGTGCCCAACCATAAACGCTATGTGTTGCTGTACGCGCCAGGTGCGTTGAGCCATCCGGGCGTGCGTGCGGTGCATGATTGGCTGGTCGAAGAAGCGGGGATATTTCGCAGTCTGCACCCGTTGAACGACGGGCAATTGTGAGCAAATTTTGCCGGATGACGGGGCGACCCAACTCCCGACCTTACCAGCGCTTTGCTCGGTTGTCCGGCTTTTTTTGCGAATGAATATTTATCTTTTTTCAGGGGTTGAAATGTTCGCCGGTCGGGCCGATTGTTGTAACCAAGGGGTCAGGAAATTCAATTCAAGGCCCCTCGCGAGCTAGCTGAAATAAGGGATGAACTATGCAAATCCAAGTCAACAGCGATAACCATATTCAAAGTAGTCAACGACTGGAGGAGTGGGTACGTACAACCATTGAGAGCACGCTCGAACGTTATGAAGAAGACCTGACCCGTGTCGAAGTCCACCTGAGCGACGAGAACGGTGACAAACCAGGTCCGCATGACATGCGCTGCCAACTGGAAGCGCGGCCAAAAGGCCATCAACCGATTTCCGTGACCCATAAAGCCGATTCGCTGGAACAGGCGATCGACGGCGCTGCCGAAAAACTCGAGCATGCTTTGGAGCACCTCTTCGGCAAACTGCGAGGTAAACCACGCGCCGCTGTAGTGCCATTCAGTGGCAAGGCCAACGACAAGCTGTTGGCGGAAGAGTTTGACGAGAATGAACAGGCAGCGATCAACAGTTGATGCGCTGATTTTATAAGCCACCCGATGAGAACGGGCCTGCGAAAGCAGGCCCGTTTTTGTTTGTGCAAGATGATTTCAAGTTGATATCAAATAAACGAATCACCGCATTTGTATCAGCGTGATTACACGATTGTTTTGGTTTTCCCGCGCGTCAGTTCGTTTCAAATGCTAGTTCAGTCAAGTTTATCTAGAAGTTGTACAAATCAAGGATGATTGTAATGGAGTTTGTTCTGGCCCCTTTTCCACGGTTTATTCTTTCGGCATTGGCCGGGGCAGCGATCGGCATGTTCAGCGCCCAGGTTCAAAGCTGCCCGATTGATATCAGGGAACTGACCATTACGCAGATTCAACAAGGTTTCGAGGACGGGCGCTACACGTCGGAGCAACTGACAAAAGCCTTCCTGTCTCGCATTGATCAATACAATCCCTATTACAACGCCTTTACCGTGATGAACTCGAAGGCGCTGGATGAAGCGCGTGATATTGATCGGCGGCGCAAGTCCGGAGAGAAACTTGCGCAGATGGCGGGCGTTCCTGTGGTCGTGAAGGACACTATGGACATGGCTGGATTTGCCTCCACCGCCGGTTATGCCCCTCTCTCCTCCAAAGCCGGTGGCATCGACCTGATTCCGGAAAAAGATTCTGCCGTGGTTCAACGACTGCGGGCTGCCGGCGCGATCATTCTGGCGAAAACCAACGTGCCGGTATTTTCTGGAAGCCCTGCCAACGCCAATGACAGCTGGGCGGGCGTGACGTATAACGCGCTCAATCGCGCGTGGTTGCCGGGTGGCTCTTCGGCAGGCTCTGCCACCGCTGTCGCGGCGAACTTTGCCGTGGTCGGGCTGGCCGAGGAAACCGGCGGATCGATTCAAAATCCGGCAGCAGCGCAGAGTCTTGTCGGGATCAAACCGACGTTCGGTTTGATTCCAAATTCTGGCGTGATTCCGCAAGCGGGTTCAACCCGCGATGTTGTCGGACCCATCGCCCGCACCGTGCAAGACGCGGCCATTACTTTGGACGTATTGGCCGGTTACACCCTGGACGATCCTAAAACCACCGCGGCCTTTGGCAATATCCCGCAGACGGGGTATGCGACCGATTTGCGTCCGGGCGAACTCAACGGCAAGCGTATCGGATTATTCGGCGCGGGCTGGAACAAGGCGTTTGCCACTTTACCGGCAGAAACAAAAACACAGTATCGCAAGGCGATAAGTCAGCTTCAGAAGCTCGGCGCTGTGGTGATTGACGACCCGTTCAGCGGGTCCGGCCTGGTTGACCTGGCGCCGGTTGACGGCAGTTATGACGCGCGCGGATCGGATGCCCATGCGTATGATCTTGATCGTTATCTGCGCAAGCTGGGTGCCAGTGCAGAGGTTCATTCGCTTGAGCAATTGCAGGAGCGAATCGGCGTAAAGCTGTTTGAATCCGATGGCCCGCTTGAGTACTACGTGACGCAGTTGCCCGTGCTGGCGCGGTCATACCAGACACCGGCCATCGCTCCCGACCTGTCCGAGTTTGCCGATCTTCGCGAGCACTATTTGCGCATCATCAACCGGGTCATGCGTGAGCATCAGCTCGATGCGCTGGTATTCCCGCAAATGTTCGAGCCCGTGGGTGATGTATATGGGGGATTCATGGACGCGACGACCTCTTCGGTCATCAATATTGCCGGCATTCCCGGTGTGGTGGTGCCCAGTGGTGCGTACCCCGGAGGACAGCCGTTTTCGCTGATCTTCGTCGGTCGCATGTGGAGCGAGCGCGAGCTGATCGGCTACGCCTATGACTACGAACAGTTCGTCAAAGGCCGACTGGTTGCCGGTGATCTGCAAACGACGCCCGGGCCCATACCTGAATCCTGAATCCTAAGGTGTGCCGTCGAACTCGGCCCATTGCACCGGGCACGGGTTCGACGGGCTATCAATCAAGGTGCCAACAACACTCAGAACGCTACGGATGTCTGCACATACACGGTGCGTGGCTCACCGACATATTTACCCTTGTTGTTGTCATCAAACGAGCGCGTGAAGTACTGCGTGTTGAAGATGTTCTTCACTCCCACCGCCACGTTCAGATCCGCCAACTGCGGCCCGAAGTCATAACCCGCGCGGCTACTGAAAAGCATGTAACCCGGAATCTTGCCGGTACTGCCGTCGGCGCTTTCTTGTGAGGTGTTGGCGTTGTCGGCGAACTGGTCACTCTGGAAACTGCTGTCCAGATTCAACTTCCATGGCCCTTCGGTGTAACCCACGCCGATCGTGCCTTTGTGCTTCGAGGCGAACGGCACCCGATTACCTTTGTTCGGCCCGTCTTCACGAATGGTCGCGTCAACGAAGGCGTAAGTCGCGTAGACATCGAAACCGGCCAGCGCCGGGCTCAAGTCATCCAGCGCGTAATTGACGCTGGTCTCAATGCCCTGATGACGGGTTTCGCCACGGGCGATCACCGAATCGTTGGTCTGGTTGCTTTCGTACTGATTGTCGAAGTTGATCAGGAACGCGCCGATTTCCGCGCGCAACGCGCCATTGTCATAGCGGGTGCCAAGTTCCCAGGTACGGGCCTTTTCCGGTTTCACTTCGCCGCTGCTGACGCGGTTGGGCATCTGGCTGTACTGCACGCTGCCGAACGAACCTTCGGTGTTGGCGTACAGGTTCCAGCTGTCGGTCAGGTGATAAAGCACGTTCAACGCCGGCAGCGCGGTGTTGTAGTCGCCCTTGTATTTGACGTTGGTCAGGTTGTTGGTCTGCTGCGACTCGATCATCTCGTAGCGCACGCCCGGGGTGATTGTCCATTTGCCGATGTCGATGCGGTCGTCGACGAAGAACGCATTGGCCTCGGTGCCGCCACGGGTATCGCGGTCGTTGCGGCTGTTGGTGGTCGGGTATTCGTTGCTGGCGATCGGCGTGCGATAGCGCAGTTCGTGGCCGGCCTCGTTGATGTAGCGGTAGCCGACGCCGACTTCATGGCTGGTCGGGCCGAGGTCGAAGCCTTGGGCGAATCGGGTTTCCAGACCGCGCACCCAGTATTCGCGTGGCGACAGCGAAAGGAAGCTGCCCTGATCCAGATAACCACTGCGCAGGGTTTTGGTGAAGAAAGTATTGGCAGTGAATTCGCGGCGATCTTCCTGATAGCGATAGCCGAAGTTGAACATGGTGCGACGGCCCCAGAACTGATCTTTCGGGCGCGTCGACTGATACGGATCGGCATCGTAATCGGCGACGTTCAGACCGCCGGGCATGTCGGCGTTGCCTTCGTAATATTGGGCCATGGCGTTGAAGCTGTTGGCCTCGTCGAGCTGGTATTTGCCCTTGAGAATCAGGTCGTCGATTTCGGTGTCGCTGTGTTCGCGCCAGTCACCGCCACGGGTGCCGGAGTACAGCAACGCGCCGCCGAGACCATTGGCATTGGTGCCACCGGCCAACAGGTTGGCGCTGGTCTTGAAGCCGTCGTGACTCGACGAAGGGCTGGTTTCAGTCTGGAAGCCGCCCTTGACGGTTGGCTCGTCAGGAATCGCGCGGGTCACGAAGTTGACCACGCCGCCGACGTTCTGCGGACCGTAGCGCACAGCACCGCCGCCGCGCACCACGTCCACCGCATCCATGTTGCCCATGCTGATCGGGGCGAACGACAGCTGCGGTTGGCCGTAAGGTGCGAACGGCACGGGAATGCCGTCCATCAACACGGTCGAGCGTGCGGCCAGGCGCGGATTCAAACCGCGAATGCCGAAGTTCAGCGCCATGTCATGGCTGCCAGTGCCGTTGTTTTCCGGGGCGTTGACGCCGGGGATGCGGTTGAGCACATCGCGCGCTTGAGTCGCGCCCTGACGTTCGAACTCTTCGCGGCGGATCACATCGCGAGCGCCCGGATGTTCGAAGACGTTGACCTGTTCGGCTTCACCGAGCCAGTCGCCGACGACTTTCGAGGTGTCCAGTTCCAGTGCTGCATCGGCCACCGGTTGCAGGCTGAAGGCGTTATTGCCTTCGGCGCGTGCTTGCAGACCGGTGCCTTCGAGCAGCGCATTCAGACCTTGCTCAGGCGTATAGCTGCCTTCCAGACCACGGCTTTGTACGCCGCTGGTGACTTGTGAACCGAAAGAAATCAGCACACCCGCTTCACGGCCAAACTGGTTCAGGGCGTTTTCCAGCGACGACGGCGCGATGTGATAGGCCTTGGCGTCGGCAGCCATCGCGGCGGGCAGGGCGCTGAAGCTCAGGCTGGCGCCGAGGACGAGGTTGCGCAGGGTGCGGGCCAGTGGCGTGAGGCGGGTGGGGTGCATGGTGGGTGATCCTGAGAAGGTGGAATCAAGGGGCTTTCCTTCTCTGTCACGCCAGATCTGAAAAACGGCTCATTTATTTTTCAAGGATCAAAAGATCGCAGCCTGCGGCAGCTCCTACATCTGGAATGCTTATCTCCTGTAGGAGCTGCCGAAGGCTGCGATCCTTTGATCTTGTTCCTTACACCCGCGCCTCAACGGTCACCCAATAGCGGGTAAAACGCTTAACCTTCACCGGCAAACTGATTTCCAACAGATCGAGAATCCGCTCACTGTCGTCCAGCGGATACGTCCCGGAGAGCAACAGGTCGGCGACATCTCTGTCGCACTTGAGCTGCCCACGACGATACCGACCCAGTTCATCGAGAAAATCGCCCAGCCGCATGTGCGCCGCGACCAACATGCCATCGACCCAGGCACCACTGTTGGCGTCCAAGGGTTTGGCTTCACCAACGGCGGTCGCGGTAAAACTCAGCTGTCGAGCGACCGCCAGCAACATCGGCGCACCTCCATCGGCGGTCAGCTCGACCCGACCTTCAAACAGTGCAACCTGCGTGCGATCGGCAAATTGCCGGACATTGAGCCGTGCTCCCTGAGTCCTCAGCATTCCCTGCGCCGTACGCACTTCAAACGCGTGCGATGCGGTCAGGGACATTTCGCCTTCAAGCAAACGAATCAGGCGCTGATCAATCCGCACGTCAGCCGCACTCGCCGTGTTGAGATGCAATTGATCGCCCGCGCCCAACGCCACTTTGCGCCGTTGGCCAACAGGGCTGCGGTAGTCGGCGAGTAACGACGGCAGCGGATTATGTTCGCGCATGCCCCAGGTGGCGGCCGAACCCGCGCCGAGAATCAGCAGCAGTTTCAGTGCGTGACGTCGACTCGCGGACTTCGGCGCGTTCAACGCCGCATGCGCCAATGGCGAAGACACACCGCGCAGTCGCTGGTTGACCCGCTGAATGTGTTCCCACGCCCGACGGTGTTCGCTGTGCGCATCCAGCCACTGTTGCATCGCCATTTGCTGGCGCGGACTCAGTGCGCCTTGCTGCATTTCCATCAGCCAGTGCACCGCTTGTTCGGCGACCTGCGAGGAGAAATCCGGCGCGCGGTTCATAGGGAGAAATAGCAGCGCATCGCCGCCTTGTTCAGATGACGTTTGACCGTGGCCACGGAGATGCCGAGTTCAGTGGCGATCTGTGGATACGTCAGGCCATCGACCTGCGCGAGCAAAAACGCGCGTTTGACCTGACGCGGCAAGCCATCGAGCAGCTCATCCAGTTCGATCAAGGTTTGCAGGATGATGGCTTTGTGTTCTTCCGACGGCGCGACCATTTCCGGCATTTGCGCGAGCGTGTCGAGGTAGGCGCGCTCCAGGTCCTGACGGCGGTAGTGATTGAACACCACCCGCTTGGCGAGGGTGGTGAGAAAGGCGCGCGGTTCGATGATCACCGGCGGCTCGCGCGCGGTCAGTACCTTGATAAAAGTGTCTTGCGCCAGATCCGCCGCGCTGTCCGGGCAGCCGAGCTTGCGCCGCAGCCAGCCGGTAAGCCAGCTGTGATGGGCCTGATAAAGCGATTCGACGCAATGGACGGACGACAACGGTATTACTCCGGGCGCTGTGATGACGCGGTAGAGAGCATGCGTTAGAGAACAAGAACTGTTCGCATTGTAGGGGCTGGTTATACTTCCCGGCAATCAGATGCTTTTGCATATGAGAATATTTATCATTAATATTGCTCGCCTATTGGTTCGGCTTGTCGGCCGGACGTTTTCGTTTCAGGGTCGAAACATGAAAGCCAAACTCGCCGCACTCCCCATGTCCTATCGTCTGGCCGTCACCTCACGGGTGCTGGCCGCGGTGTTTGGCGGTTATCTGGTCGCGGCGCTGGCCAGTGTCACACTGACGATGTGGTTGCCATTGAGCCGTGCCGAAGCCGTGGTGACCGGCATGACCGTTTCGTTTCTGGTCTATCTGGTGGCTGTGCTTTGGTGCTTCGCCTGCCGCACCGCATGGTCGGCGTGGGTCGGTCTGCTGGTGCCGAGCGTGATTCTGGCGACCATCTCCGGCGCCGCGCGCGGGTTGGGTTTTGCATGAAAGAGGGCTTTCGCCAAGCGATGGCCTGGTTGCACACCTGGACCGGATTGGTGTTCGGCTGGCTGCTGTTCGCGATTTTTCTGACCGGCACCCTGGCCTATTTCAACGACGAAACCACGCACTGGATGCAGCCGGAAATCCCGGCGCGGCCGATCAATGCCGAAACAAGCCTGAGCCTGGCGCAAGATTATCTGCAGCAACATGCGGCCGGTGCTTCGCGCTGGTTGATCGACTTGCCCGATGCGCGTGACCCCGGCCTGACCGTGCGCTGGCAACAGGCGCCCGCGCAACCCGGCGTGCGCGGCCGCTTCGAATCGAAAACCCTCGACGCCCAGACCGGCGCCGAAGTGCAGGGCCGCGAAAGCATGGGCGGCGAGTTCTTCTACCGTTTCCACTTCCAGCTGCAGATGCCTTATCCGTGGGGGCGCTGGCTGGCGACCATCGCCGCGATGGTGATGTTTGTCGCGCTGATTACCGGGATCATCACCCACAAGAAAATCTTCAAGGACTTCTTCACCTTCCGTCCGCGCAAAGGCCAGCGCTCGTGGCTTGACGGGCATAACGCGGTGGGCGTGCTGGTGTTGCCGTTTCACCTGATGATCACTTACAGCAGCCTGGTGATTTTCATGTCGATGGTCATGCCGGCGAGCATTTTGGCGTCGTACGGTAGCGACGTGAACAAGTTTTATGATGAGGTTTTTCCTGCATCCAATACCCCGGAACGCGCCAACATTCCGCAGGCGCTGGCGCCCATGACACCGCTGTTGGCCAAGGCCAGTGAGCAATGGTCAGGCGGCCATACGGCGCGACTGTCGGTGAACAATCCGGGCGACGCCAACGCGACAGTGGTGCTGTCGCGTGCCGGCGATCGCGTGGTGCATGATTTCGGCCGTGCGGTGACGTTCAACGGGGTCAGCGGGCAGATGCTCGGCAGCACGCCGGATCAGCCGATGGCCATGGCCGTCGGCGGCGCGTTCTACGGTTTGCACATGGGCCACTTCGCCGGCCCGGTCTTGCGTTGGCTGTACTTCATCTGCGGGCTGGCCGGCACCGCGATGATCGGCAGCGGGCTGGTGATCTGGCTCGGCAAGCGTCAACTCAAACATGCCAAAAGCGGCGTGATGCCATTCGAGCTGCGCTTGGTGGAGGTGCTGAACATCGCCTGCATGGCCGGGCTGGTGACGGCGGTAGCGGTGTTTTTCCTGGCCAACCGTCTGTTGCCGGTGAGTCTCGCCGGGCGTGCGGATTGGGAAGTGAATGCGTTCTTTATCGCTTGGGGTTTGAGCGTGGTGCACGCGCTTTTGCGTCCGGGTCGCAAGGCCTGGGTCGAGCAACTCGCGTGCGGCGCGTTGCTGTTTACGACCGTGCCAGTGATCAATGCGCTGACCACGCCGTGGAATCTCGCTGCGACCCTGATGCAGGGCGACTGGACGCTGGCCGGTTTCGATCTGACCTGCCTCGCCACCGGCGTGTTTCTCGCCTGGGCCGCGTGGAAAATGCAGCGAGCCGGCAGCACCGTCAACGTGAAAAAAACCCGTCGTGAAAAGACTCGACCGATCACCCTTGAGCAGGGAGCAAACTGATGCTGTTGGCGCTGCTGCTGTGTTACGCAGGGTTCACCGCGTTGTGTCTGTCGATGCCGCGACATCACGATGAATTGCTCGGCCACAAACCTTCGGCCGTACGTCGTCAGGCGCTGAAAATCGCTGGCTGGTTGTTGCTATGTTTGTCGCTGTGGGCGGCGGTGACGGTCAATGGCTGGAGCTTTGGCCTGGTCGACTGGTTCGCCGTGCTGATGCTCAGTGCGCTGACGCTGGTGTTGCTGCTGCCCTATCGCCCGCGTCTGGCGTTGGCGCTCGCCGGGCTGAGTCTGTTGGCCAGCCCGGTGGCGGCATGGGCGCAGTGCTGACGTGCTGATCGGTCTCCCTCCGGAATCGCGCGACGACGAACCGCGCGGGGCGCGTGCGCATTTTCTCCAGGTATTTCTGTCCCAGCGTTCGCAGATGGAGGCGCTGGTGAACCGGCGTGTCGGCTGCCGGGCGACAGCAGCGGATCTGGTGCAGGATCTGTTTTTGCGTTTCTGGCGCCGGCCGCTGGTGCAGGTCGAAGAGCTCAGCACTTATCTTTTACGTTGCGCCGGCAACATCGCCATCGACCATTTGCGCAGCGAAGGCACGCGTACGCGGGTCAACGAAGGCTGGCAACCGGATGAACCGGACAGCCACGGCAGCGAACCGCAAGCCGCGCTTGAAGCCGGCAATGATCTGCGCCATGTCGAAGCCGCGTTGCGCGCGTTGCCCGAGCGCACTCGGCAGATCTTCTTGCTCAATCGCATCCACGGTCGCAAGTACGCAGACATCGCCAAGGCCATGGGCCTGTCCCAAAGTGCCGTGGAAAAACATATGATGCGCGCCCTCGAGGCCTGCAAGGCCAGCCTGCGCGAACCCGCGCCACGCACGCCAGGGAAAGCACCGTGACTCACATCGACCGCGTCAGCCCGACGCCCGCTCAGGAACAGGCTGCCTTCGCCTGGCTGAGCCTGTTGCATGATCGGCCAAGCGCGGGCGATCAACTCACCTTCAGCCAATGGCTGCGCGCCGATCCGGCGCACGCCGAGGCGTACGCGCAGGCGCAAGTGGTCTGGGAATTGAGCGAAGGCCCGGCGCAAACCCTGGCCGCTGAAGATGACGTGGCGTTGCAGGGTTACCTCAAGGCAATGGACCGACCGCGTGGTACGCAGTTGAAACGCTGGTCGGCCGCGCTGGCGCTGGCCGCATGCCTGCTGCTGATGGTCAGCCTCGGTACGGGCTGGCAACCGCAGCGCTGGGTCGATGATCTGGGCGCCGATTATGTTTCCGCGCCCGGCGAAATCCGCACGCTGACCCTCGCCGACCAATCGCAAGTGACCCTCGATGCCGACAGTGCGATTGCCGTGGATTTCAGCCGTGGCGAGCGCCATGTGCAGCTACGTCGCGGCGGCGGTTTTTTCAGCGTGACGCACACCGGCGATCCGTTTGTGGTGGCGGCTGATCAAGGTGAAGCGCGGGTGCTCGGGACGCAATTCGAAGTGCGTCTGCAGCCGCATGGCGCGCAGGTCACGGTATTGTCAGGACGCGTTGGCGTGAAGGCGGATCATCTGGGCGAACAGCAGATTCTCACGGCCGGGCAGCAGGTTGCTTATGCCGATGGCACAGCGCAAAAACTCCATGCAGTGGACAGCGAGGCGCAACTGGCCTGGCGTCAGGGCTGGCTGACTTACTACAAGTCGACATTGGCGGAGGTGGTCGAGGATTTGCGCCGGTATTACCCGGGGCGGATTATCGTGCTCAACGATGAGTTGGCGGCGCGCAAGGTCAGTGGCAGTTTTCCGAGCAAGGATCCGCAGGCTGTTCTGAATTCTCTGCAAGGGGTGTTGGGGTTTGAGCAGCATCAGGTGTTGGGGCATTTGATTATTTTGCGTTGAGGCGACGTCAAAAGATCGCAGCCTGCGGCAGCTCCTACATTGAAATGCGATCCCCTGTAGGAGCTGCCGAAGGCTGCGATCTTTTGATCTCGAATAAATATTTTCAAATAGTGATGAGGTAAACCCGAACCCCATCCGTGTAGTGACTGAAACTGCGAGTCATTCGCATCCGTTGCGGTTCTACACAGGTCATTGAGCAATGAAGTCCAGGGCAAAATCGGGTTCGGTCAAACAGTGGTTAAGCGTGTCGGCATTGAGTTTTTCGGCTTTGGCGTTGTTGCCGATGAGCATCGCCCTGGCCGCTGAAACCGTCAGCAGCCCGACGCAGAAGCAGTTCAATTTCGCCTTGGCCGCCAAACCGCTGCCGCAAGCCCTCAGCGACTTCAGCCGCGTCACCGGGCAAAGCGTGGTCTATACCGATGAAGCGCCGTACGGTCTCACCGCGCCGGCGGTCAGCGGCCAGATGAGTGCGGAACAGGCGCTGCAGAAGTTGCTCACAGGTTCCGGTCTGAACTTTCGCCGCACCGACAGCCACACCCTGGCGCTGGAACCCAAACCGACCGAAGGCGCACTGAACCTCGGCGCCACCACCATCACCTCGCTGCGCGACGAATCGACCAGCTACCAACCGCCGCCAACCAGCTCGGTAATGCGCTCGTCGGCCTCGCTGCAGGAAGTCCCGCAGACCGTCAACGTCATCCCGGCGCAGGTCATCCGCGATCAGGCACCGCGCAACCTCGACGACGCACTGGCCAACGTCAGCGGCATCACCCAAGGCAACACCTTGGGCAGCACCCAGGATTCGGTGATGACCCGCGGTTTCGGCGACAACCGTAACGGCTCGATCATGCGCGACGGCATGCCCATCGTGCAGGGCCGTGGCATGAACGCCACGGTGGATCGCGTCGAAGTGCTCAAGGGCCCGGCCTCGTTGCTCTACGGGATTCAAGACCCCGGCGGCGTGGTCAACATGGTCAGCAAGAAGCCGGAACTGACGCCGTACAACGCATTGACCCTGCGCGGTTCGACCTACGGCGACGGCAAGAATGGCAGCGGCGGCACCTTCGACAGCACCGGCGCACTGGGCGATTCCGGGCTGGCCTATCGCATGGTGCTCGATCACGAAGACGAAGATTACTGGCGCAATTTCGGCACCCACCGCGAAACTCTGATTGCTCCGTCGCTGGCCTGGTTCGGTGAAAGCACCAAGCTGTTGTTCGCCTACGAGCATCGCGAATTTCTCACGCCGTTCGACCGTGGCACCTTGATCGATCCGCGCACCAATCATCCGCTGGACATCTCGCGCAACGAGCGTCTCGACGAGCCGTTCAACAACATGGAAGGGCGGTCTGATCTCTATCATTTCGAAGCCGACCACGAACTCAACGACGACTGGAAAGCCCATTTCGGCTACAGCTGGAACCGCGAGACCTACGACGCCAGTCAGGTGCGCGTAACCGCCATCGACACCAAAAAAGGCACGCTGACCCGCAGCATGGACGGCACGCAAAACGCGATCAGCACTGACCGTTTCACCACCGCCAGTCTCGAGGGCAAAGTCAATGTGCTGGGCATGCAGCATGACCTGGTGTTCGGCGTCGACGACGAGTACCGCAAGATCTACCGCGCTGACCTGATTCGCCAGAAAAGCCTGAGCACCTTCAGCTACGTCAATCCGGTGTATGGCCGTGAAGTCGAAGGCACCACGGTCAGTGCCGCCGACAGCGCGCAGACCGATGAACTGCGCAGCGATTCGGTGTTCATGCAGGACTCGATTCACCTCACCGATCAATGGATTCTGGTCGCCGGCGGGCGCTTCCAGGAGTACGACCAGTACGCCGGCAAAGGCGTGCCGTTCAAGGCCAACACCGACAGCAACGGGCAGAAGTGGGTGCCGCGCGCCGGCCTGGTGTATCGCTACACCGACGCCTTGTCGTTCTACGGCAGCTACACCGAATCGTTCAAACCCAACTCGACCATCGCCCCGCTGAGCGGCAGCAGCACCGTGCTCGACGGCAGCATCGCGCCGGAAGAAGCCAAGTCGTGGGAGCTGGGTGCGCGTCTGGATATGCCGGGCCGCATCACCGGTAACATCGCCTTGTTCGACATCAAGAAACGCAACGTGCTGGTGGCCAACGCCGAGGGCCCGACGACGATTTACAGTGCGGCCGGCGAGGTGCGCTCGCGCGGTCTGGAACTGGACTTGACCGGGCAACTGAGCGAGCACTGGAGCATGATCGGCAGCTACGCCTACACCGACGCCGAAGTTACCGAGGACCCGGACTACAAAGGCAAACGCCTGCAAAACGTGGCGAAGAACACCGGCTCGTTGTCGGCGGTGTATGACTTCGGCAGCGTGATCGGCGGCGATCAATTGCGCGTCGGCGCCGGGGCGCGGTATGTCGGTGAGCGGGCGGGTAACGCGGTGAATGATTTCGATCTGCCGAGCTACACCGTGGCTGATGCGTTTGCTACCTACGACACCAAGGTTGAAGGGCAGAAGGTCAAGTTTCAGCTCAACGTGAAGAACCTGTTTGATCGCACTTACTACACCTCGGCGGCGAGCCGGTTCTTTGTGTCGATGGGCGATTCGCGGCAGATCTCGCTGTCCAGCACCCTGGAGTTCTGATTCGCAACCGCGTCATCGTTCATCGCTGGCAAGCCAGTTCCCACAGGTTATTGGTCGAACACAAACTTTGTGAACGACTGAAGAATTTGTGGGAGCTGGCTTGCCAGCGATGAGGCCCTGACAGGCAACAAGAATTCCGCTCTACCGCAAGAACGCCTGCCGATACTCCCCCGGCGTCCCGCCCAACACCTGCTTGAATCGATTGGTAAAGTGGCTGGCACTGGCAAACCCACAGGCCAGCGCAATCTCTCCCAACGGTAGCGAAGTGTTGCGCAACAATTCCCGTGCGCGACTCAAACGTCGCGCCAGCAGGTACTGGTGCGGCGGCAGGCCGAAGCTCACGCGGAACATCCGCGCAAAGTGGTATTCCGATAAGGCACACAATCCCGCCAATTGCCCGAGGCTGATCGGCTCGGCCAGCTGACTGTCGATGAACTCCACCAACTGCCGGCGTTGATGCGCGGCCAGCCCACCCTTCAGACGCAGACCCTGACGCGCGCCGACCTGGCTGAGCAAGGTGTGGCTGATCAGTTCATGCGCCAGGCTGCTGGTCAGCAAGCGTTCGGCGGGCTCTTCCCAGTTCAGGGTCAGCAAATGCCGAAAGCGCTGCGCCTGCTGCGGGTCTTCGAGAAAGGTCTGTTCGCGCAACTGCATTTCCCGTGGCTCGCGATCAAGCAAGGTGACGCAACCAAGGGCAAATTGTTCAGGGCTGAAATACAGGTGCGCCAGACGGATATCGCCATTGATGACCCAACCGGACTGGTGATCAGCCGGCAGGATGCACAGTTTGTCCGGCCCGCCCTTGTTGCCTGGCTGGCCGCGACGAAACGTGCCCGTACCGCCATCGATGTAGCACGAGAGGGTGTGATGGCTCGGCGCTTCGTATTCCTGGGCGTCGTGGTGGTTGGTCCACAAGGCTGCAGACAAGCCGTCACCGAGCTCGGCGCTGTGCACCAGGCGTGCATTCGGCGAACGGTTAAGCGCTTGAAAGACTTGCAGGGTATCGATGGCGGCCATGATCGGTTCTCTTCAACGCCTTGCATCCTACTCCGTAGACGCCGCGCTGCCAGCCTGCCGCCAGACAAAAGCGCAAGAATCTGCAAGCGCGCCGACGCTGGGTGCATCACGCTCAATCCCTATCCAACGCAAAACCTGTAGCGAGGGAGATTGCTCCCGCCTGAGTGCGCAGCGCTCACAACAATGTGCAGGCAGCCAGATTCTTGGGGCCGCTTCGCAGCCCGGCGCGAGCAAGCTCGCTCGCCACAGAAAAGCGTTCGGCGTTATCTCCAGGAGCTTGCACCATGAATCTGTCGTTGTATTTGCTGACCGTGCTGATCTGGGGCACCACCTGGATTGCCTTGAAATGGCAACTGGGCGTGGTCGCCATTCCGGTGTCGATTGTCTATCGCTTTGGTCTCGCCGCGCTGGTGCTGTTCGTCTTGCTGTTGCTCAGCCGTCGCCTGCAGCCGATGAACCGGCGCGGGCATCTGATTTGCGTGGCGCAGGGGTTGTGCCTGTTTTGTGTGAACTTCATGTGCTTTTTGACCGCCAGCCAATGGATCCCCAGCGGTCTGGTCGCGGTGGTGTTTTCAACCGCAACGCTGTGGAACGCGTTGAATGCACGGGTGTTCTTTGGCCAGCGCATTGCGCGCAATGTGCTGATGGGCGGTGCGCTGGGGCTGTTTGGCCTGGGCATGCTGTTCTGGCCTGAGTTGGCCGGGCATCAGGCCAGTCCACAAACCCTTCTGGGGCTGGGTTTGGCACTGTGTGGCACCTTGTGTTTCTCGGCGGGCAACATGCTTTCGAGCCTGCAACAGAAGGCCGGGCTCAAACCACTGACCACCAATGCCTGGGGCATGGCGTACGGCGCGGCGATGTTGTCGGTGTGGTGTCTGGTCAAAGGCATCCCGTTCGACATGGACTGGTCACCGCGTTACGTCGGTGCGCTGCTGTATCTGGTGATTCCGGGTTCGGTCATCGGCTTCACTGCTTATCTGACGCTGGTCGGGCGTATGGGCCCGGAGCGGGCGGCTTACTGCACGGTGTTGTTCCCGGTGGTGGCGCTGAACGTCTCGGCGTTTGCCGAAGGTTATCAATGGACAGCGCCGGCGCTGATGGGACTGGTGTTAGTGATGCTGGGTAATGTACTGGTGTTTCGTAAGCCGAAAAGAGTGGTGGTGCCGGTTCAGGGAAAGTTGGCTTGAAATAAACGAGTGCTGAACTTCAGTGCTCGACTTTCAAACTGATGTAAATCATCACCGGGAACATGAAATCGACAATATGCCGTGCCCAGTCTTTGGCATTCCATGATTGCGAAGTGTCCATGTCAAACCACTCCACTCCCACGGTTTGCAGGCAGACGTAATAAATGAAGATTGCCGCAAGTATGCCCATGATCGAGAACTTTTTTGCCTCGTGGAATACCTCGGCGGGTGCGTTGATATGGCGCAGCAACTGGTAAGTGCCAATCAGGCAGAGCACGGTGTAGGTGACTTCCATGGTGATGATGAACCAGTAGATCCGGTGATGAATCATCGGCGTCTCAATGGCTCGATACTTGATGCTTTCACTGGCCGTGGTGGTGTCCATGCTCAGGATGTGAGCCACGTAGGTGTAGTTTGCATTGTAGTCGGTGAAGTTGTGGATGATCACCAGCAGGCCAAAGAAACTGATGTAAGCCATCAGTATCACTTTGCTGTAGCGGATAAGTTTGTCGGTGTTCAAGATGTTCACAGCTTTAGCTCTCCATAGCGCTTGTCGATCATTCGGCAGCCGGGCAGAGCTTATAATGCTGTTGTTTGATTTTGTCTCTTGTTCGATTTCAAGTTATGTATAGCGATAACGAACGGGCAAGTACGATGTCGCACTTGCCCGTGCTCTTTTATCCGCGCCAGACTTGCGGGTTCACCAAGTCTTGCGGGCGCTCACCGAGCAGGGCGCTGCGCAGGTTGGCGAGGGCGCGGTTGGCCATGGCTTCGCGGGTTTCGTTGGTTGCGGAGCCGATGTGCGGCAGGGTCACGGCGTTTTTCAGTTGGAACAGTGGCGATTCGGCCAGCGGTTCTTTTTCGTAGACGTCCAGACCGGCGCCGCGAATGCGGTTGTTTTGCAGGGCTTCGATCAGGGCGGGTTCGTCGACGACCGGGCCGCGGGAGATGTTGACGAGGATTGCACTTGGTTTCATCAGGGCCAGTTCGCGGTGGCTGATGAGGTGGCGGGTTTTGTCGCTGAGTGGCACCACCAGGCAGACGAAATCGGCTTCGGCGAGCAGTTGGTCGAGGCTGCGAAATTGGGCGCCGAGTTGTTGCTCGAGTTCGGTCTTGCGGCTGTTGCCGCTGTAGATGATCGGCATGTTGAAGCCGAGGTGGCCACGGCGGGCGATGGCGGCGCCGATGTTGCCCATGCCGACGATGCCGAGGGTTTTGCCGTGAACGTCAGAGCCGAACAGCGGGGCGCCGACGCTGGCTTGCCATTGGCCGGCCTTGGTCCAGGCGTCGAGTTCGGCGACGCGGCGGGCGCTGCTCATGATCAGGGCGAAGGCGAGGTCCGCAGTGCTTTCGGTGAGGACGTCGGGGGTGTTGGTGAGCATGATGCCGCGTTGGTTGAAGTAGTCGAGGTCGTAGTTGTCGTAGCCGACGGAGACGCTGGAGACGACTTCGAGTTTGCTCGCGGTTTCGAGTTGGGCCTGGCCGAGTTTGCGGCCGACGCCGATGAGGCCGTGGGCGTGGGGCAGGGCTTCGTTGAATTGGGCGTTGATGTCGCCGGTTTTTGGGTTGGGGACGATGACGTCGAACTCTTGTTGCAGGCGTTCGATCATTGGCGGGGTGATGCGGCTGAAGGCCAGGACAGTCTTTTTCATTGCTGAGGGCTCGACGGGCTTGATTGCAAGCAAGCTAACATTTTCTCGCTTTGATTGTCTCGGGGGGCTTGGCGGCCTTTGGGCCGACCATGTTCTTGGGGTTTTGGGTGTATATCCGTTTTTTGGGTGATGGCGGCTTAGGGTTTCGCCCTTACGGCGAGTCACCTTTTCCAAACGCCGAAAAGGTAACCGAAAAGGCTTTGCTCCTGCGTTCGGCCCGCTCGCTGGGGCTCGGGGTTCCTTCGCTCCGGTATCGATCCGGGGGCAGCGCCTACGGTTTGCTTCGCTGCACCTCCTCTCGCTGTGTTTGGCTGCGCCAAACGGTCGCTGCGCTCCCACCCCCGGATCAATCCCTCCACTCAGCCTTCCGACGTCGCTCATGGATCAAGATCAAGAGCTTTGTCGAGCTTGCGCTCATCCTGTGTAGGAGCTGCCGCAGGCTGCGATCCTTTGATCTTGCTTGTGCTTTTGTAGGAGCAGAGCTTGCTCGCGATAGCGGCCTGACAGCCGACCAATTCCTGCCAGATGTACTCAATCCAACTGTAGGAGTGAGCCTGCTCGCGATGACGTCCTGCCGGCCTACCAATATCTCTCAATTGTACTCAACCCCTGTGGGAGCCTGGCTTGCCAGCGATGGCGGCCTGGCAGCCGACTATCGTCCTGTCGATCGCCCCAATCCAACTGTGGGAGCGAGCCTGCTCGCGAAAGCGGTATGACAGCCGATCATTTTCTGTGAGGTTGCAAAAGGTTTGACTCGGTTTTCCAATTTTTTATCGCAACTCGTACTTAAAAACTGTCATTTATATCAGGTGTTAATTGCCCGAAGAGAAGGAAGACTTCTGTTAATGGTAGGGCCAATTAAATTTCTTGGAAGGGTTAAAACATGGAGCATGACGAGTTTTTTACAAAGGATCATCCCCGGTCGGCGGTACAAGGTACCGGAAATGCGCTAATAGGTGACTTTGCACCGTTTTCCGGGAAAGTCGTAAAATTCATAGTAGGTAGGGTCAATAAACTGGTGGTGCTGAGTGCAAAGCAGGAACTTAGTCCGACTAAGTGGCTGGATCTTAGTCTCTACTTCAGCTTGGATATTGAAAATGGAAGGCATCCATTTGTAAAAGGTGGAAAGGTTTCTCACATGATCTATTCAATCAATGAAAAGGTAGGCGGTGGGCATAGCTTTAAACCTTATTCTGCGCTGCATGGAACTGGATACGTTGACGTGAACTTTGATATTGCCAAGGGGACGTTTGACGGTGGTTTTGAACTATTGTTCGAAGGCAGTACGTCAACTACACGCAAAGATCATGGCGGGTTCAGAGGTGTTGCAGGCTTGGAATACGAGACTAACCCTGATGGTGATCAATTGTAGGATTGAGCCTGCTCGCGATAGCGGAGTGTCAGACACCGTAAATGTTGAATGTGCTGACGTCTTCGCGAGCAGGCTCGCTCCCACAGGGGAATCAGTTGTGGGCTGGGGTTTGGGATATTTCGTGGTTATCCAGCGCGCGATTCACGGCCAGTTCGGCGAGCATGATGATTTGCTGGATCGCCAGAATCGTTCTTCGCTGCGGGAGTTCGATGTAGGCGGCGATGTCGCTGGTCATGAGGCTGGCTTGTGCCAGTGATTCGCAGGCGTGGACCAGCAGGCTTTCGTTGTCCTGATTGGGGGCGACCTGGAACATGGTGCTGGGTTTGTGGAAGCGCAGGGTGAGTGCGTTGGGTTTGAGGTAGTGGTCGAGGGCGCGTTCGGCGGCTTCGTGGAATCTTTTTGAACCGGGGAATTCGTAGGGGGTTGTGTCTTCGAGTTCCGGGGGATTCGGTGTTGGTTTGATCATGGTGAAGCTCCATTCGGGAAGTGGAGTTCGCCAAGCACTGCGACCAAGCAATAGGGTGGCGAACCGTACGCGGGTTGGTCGACCAGGGAATGGAAACCCGGCAGAGCCGAAGCTCTCCCACGCACGGCTCGCCATTAAGCAAGCTTGAAAAGTGCGCCATTCTAAACCCGAGCGACCAAGCCCGGTCGCTGATTCGTCAGCGACACCCAAAGCCTATCCACCTCACTTCCGACAGACAACCGACGCGACCTGTCGGAAACATCCGCGAAATCCTCAATCTGTAGGAGCTGCCGTAGGCTGCGATCTTTTGATTTTTAAACGGCAAGATCAAAAGATCGCAGCCTGCGGCAGCTCCTACAGGGGCGTGGGGTGTTTAAACGTCAGTTGGCGACTCGGGCGCCGGCGAGGGTGCCGCTGAGTTCGTAGGCGGCCAGTTCGGCTTGGTGCGCGGCGAGGATTTCTGGCAACGACCCGCGCAGGTATTCGACCCACGTTTTGATCTTCGCATCCAGATATTGCCGCGACGGGTAGATCGCATACAGGTTCAATTCCTGCGAGCGGTAGTTCGGCATCACCCGCACCAGCGTGCCGTTGCGCAAGCCTTCAATCGCCGCATACACCGGCAGCACACCCAGGCCCATGCCGCTGATGATCGCGGTTTTCATCGCGTCGGCGGAGTTCACCAGAAACGGTGAGCTGTTGATGGTGACCACTTCCTGACCTTCCGGGCCGTCGAACGCCCATTTTTCCAAAGGGATCACCGGGCTGACCAGACGCAGGCAAGCGTGGTTGAGCAAGTCGCTGGGTTTTTGCGCGGCGCCGTTGGCTTTCACGTAGGCCGGGGAGGCGCAGACGATGCTGTAGGTGATGCCCAGTCGCTGCGAAACAAAACCGGAATCGGGCAGTTCGCTGGCGAGCACGATCGACACGTCGTAGCCCTCGTCGAGCAGATCCGGCACGCGGTTGGCCAGGGTCAGGTCGAAGGTCACGTCGGGGTGGGTCTTGCGGTAGCGGGCGATGGCGTCGATGACGAAGTGCTGGCCGATGCCGGTCATGGTGTGCACTTTCAATTGCCCGGCCGGGCGCGCGTGGGCGTCGCTGGCTTCGGCTTCGGCTTCTTCGACGTAGGCGAGGATCTGTTCGCAGCGCAGCAGGTAACGTTTGCCCGCCTCGGTGAGGGCGATGCGCCGGGTGGTGCGGTTGAGCAAGCGGGTTTGCAGATGGGCTTCCAGGTTGGAGACCGCGCGCGAGACGTTGGCGGTGGTGGTGTCGAGTTGCACGGCGGCGGCGGTGAAGCTGCCGGCTTCGGCGACGCAACTGAAGGCGCGCATGTTTTGCAAAGTGTCCATGGGGTGCTCTCAAGGGAGATGGCAAATTGTGACACGAAGTTTCGGGGGCTGAGACCCCCGACCAAGGGATTATCTCGTTAACCGTAACAAAGATTCACAGAAATCCCAGCTTATCGCCGCACAGGGCCTTCCATAGAATTGCGCCGATCCCTGTAGGAGCTGCCGCAGGCTGCGATCTTTTGATTTTGTTTTAAGGGAATCAAGATCAAAAGATCGCAGCCTTCGGCAGCTCCTACATGTCCCCTCTTCTCAGGAATTCGCAGCTGTGCCGCGTCGCATCAACAGAGCGCTTTTGCCGCTCAGTGTTCTGGCTTTTACCCTGGGTCTCAGCGGCTGCATCTCAACTGACGGAATTGCCCCGCAGGGCAAGGCGTTGGAGGCCAATTCACTGGCCACCGACGACGCCATCGCCCACGCTGCCCGTGACGCCAACTGGCCCACCGCGCAATGGTGGCAAGCCTACGGCGACCCGCAACTCAATCGCTGGATCGACCTCGCCGTGCAAGGCAGCCCGAGCATGGCCATGGCCGCTGCGCGAGTGCGCCAGGCGAAAGCCATGGCCGGTGTCGCTGAGGCGGCCGAGTCGTTGCAGATCAATGGCGAGTCGACGTTAAAACGCCACAACTGGCCGACCGATCAGTTCTACGGCCCCGGCGATCTGGCCAACACCACGACCTGGGATAACAACGCCGCGCTGGGTTTCAGCTACGCCCTCGACCTCTGGGGCCGCGAAAGCAACAGCAGCGAGCGCGCGGTGGATCTGGCGCACATGAGCGCGGCCGAAGCGCGACTGGCGCAGCTGGAATTGCAGAACAACATCGTCCGCGCCTACATCGAACTGTCGCTGCATTACGCCCAGCGCGACATCGTCGCGGCGACGCTCAAGCAGCAGCAACAGATTCTTGATCTGGCGCAGAAGCGTTTGAACGGAGGGATCGGCACGCATTTCGAAGTCAGTCAGGCCGAAACACCGTTGCCGGAAACCCATCGGCAAATCGATGCGCTGGATGAAGAGATCGCCCTCAGTCGTAATCAACTTGCAGCGCTGGCGGGGAAAGGGCCGGGGGAGGGTGCGCAGTTGCAGCGTCCGACCTTGTCCCTAGGCGCCGCACTGAAATTGCCGTCGGCATTGCCCGCCGAATTGCTCGGTCAGCGGCCGGATGTGGTCGCCAGTCGCTGGCAGGTGGCGGCGCAGGCGCGCGGGATCGAGGTGGCGCATGCCGGGTTTTATCCCAATGTCGATCTGGTCGGCAGCCTCGGTTACATGGCCACCGGCGGTGGCGCGCTGGAGTTTTTGACCGGCAAGAAACTCAACTACAACGTCGGCCCGGCGATCTCGCTGCCGATCTTTGACGGTGGGCGTTTGCGTGCCGAACTCGGTGAAGCCTCCGCCGGTTACGACATCGCCGTGGCGCATTACAACCAGACGCTGGTGAATGCGCTGAAGAACATTTCCGACCAGTTGATCCGCCGCGAATCGATGGACAAGCAGCAAGGCTTTGCCGCCGAGTCGGTGGCCACGGCGCAGAAGACTTACGACATCGCGATGATTGCTTATCAGCGTGGGCTTACCGATTACCTCAACGTGCTCAATGCGCAGACGTTGCTGTTCAAGCAGCAGCAAGTGCAGCAGCAGGTGCAGGCGGCGCGCCTCAGTGCGCATGCCGAACTGGTGACTGCGTTGGGCGGGGGCCTTGGTGCCGGCAACGACGTACCGACGGCCGAGAAAACTCAGGCCCCGAAAACCCCGGCACTGCTGCGGTGAACCCAAAATCTCTGCTGGGAATTTCCTCCTTTGGAGTTGACCCCAAACCCTGTGGCGAGGGGATTTATCCCCGTTCGGCGGCGCAGCCGTCGCAAAGCCAGTGCATGCGGTGTGACTGTGGGAATCGGGTCACAGGTTTTGCGGCCGCTTCGCAGCCCAACGGGGATAAATTCCCTCGCCACAGGGGCTGTGTACGCCGTAGCAAATTCTTCAATTCTCGATCATTGAGCAGGATTTAATGACTCCCTTGCCCGCACCGCTGCGCTGGCTCTACTCCCTGGAATGGCGCCGTGGATTTTTCGACTGGGCGCGCAGCGATGGCGTGACCTGGGTCTACATTTTCAAGGTGTTGCTCGCCGCATTCCTGACGCTATGGCTGGCCATGCGCCTGGAACTGCCGCAACCGCGCACGGCGATGATCACCGTGTTCATCGTCATGCAGCCGCAGAGCGGCCAGGTGTTCGCCAAAAGTTTCTATCGCTTCCTCGGCACATTGGCCGGGTCGGCGATGATGGTCACGCTGATCGCGTTATTCGCGCAAAACACTGAATTGTTTCTCGGCTCATTGGCGATCTGGGTCGGCATCTGCTCGGCCGGTGCCGCGCGTTGCCGCAACTTCCGCGCCTACGGTTTTGTCCTTGCCGGTTACACCGCCGCGATGGTCGGTTTGCCCGCGCTGGCGCACCCGGACGGCGCATTCATGGCTGCCGTGTGGCGAGTGCTGGAGATCTCGCTGGGAATCCTTTGCGCGACCGTGATCAGCGCCGCGATCCTGCCGCAAACCGCCAGTGCTGCCATGCGCAACGCCTTGTATCAGCGCTTCGGCGTGTTCGCATTGTTCGTCACCGATGGCCTGCGCGGACGCAGCAAAGCCGAGTCTTTCGAAGCGAGCAACGTGCGCTTTATCGCCGAAGCCGTGGGCCTCGAAGGCTTGCGCAGCGTGACGGTTTTCGAAGACCCGCACATGCGCCGACGCAACGGTCGCCTGAGCCGTTTGAACAGCGAATTCATGGGCATCACCACGCGCTTTAATGCCTTACATCAGTTGCTCGAACGCCTGCGCGTCAACGGCGAAGAACATGTGGTCGCGGCGATCAGACCCGGCCTGCAGGATCTCGCCGAAGTGCTCGACGGCTTCAGCGGCCGCGCCCTGACCAGCCCCGATGCCGCCCGTTTGGCAACGGCGCTGGCAACCTACAAAGAAGGTTTGCCGACACGCGTGCGAACCTTGCGCGCGATCTTTCAAGACACCGACCCCAGTGAAGCCGAACAACTGGATTTCCACACCGCGTACGAGCTGCTTTATCGCTTCGTCGACGACCTGCACAGTTATGCACAGACCCACGCTTCCTTGGCCGATCACCGTCACGAACGCGAGCGCTGGGACGAGCCGTTCACCCCGCAAACCAACTGGTGGGCGGCAGCGGCTTCGGGCATTCGCGCCTCGTTCATTCTGGTGGTGCTCGGCAGCTACTGGGTCGCCACCGCATGGCCAAGCGGCGCAACCATGACTCTGATCGCCGCCGCCACCGTGGGCCTTTCGGCGGCCACGCCAAACCCGAAACGCATGGCGTTCCAAATGGCCTGCGGCACCTTCCTCGGTGCCCTGATCGGCTTCGTCGAGATGTTTTTCATCTTCCCGTGGATCGACGGTTTCCCTCTGTTGTGCGTGATGCTCGCGCCGGTGATCGTGCTCGGCTCGTTCCTCACATCGCGGCCGCAATACGCCGGTGTCGGCCTCGGTCTGCTGATCTTCTTCAGTACTGGTTCGGTGCCGGACAACCTGACCATTTACAACCCGTATACCTTCATCAACGACTACATCGCCATGGTCATGGGCATGTTGGTCTGTGCCGCTGCGGGGGCGATTATTCTGCCGCCGAACAGTCGCTGGCTGTGGAAACGTCTGGAGCAGGATCTGCGCGGCCAAGTGGTTTACGCGATCAGCGGCAAACTCAAAGGTCTGGCCTCGAGCTTCGAGAGTCGTACCCGCGATTTGCTGCATCAGGCCTACGGTCTCGCCGCTGGTGAGCCGAAGGTGCAAAAGAACCTGCTGCGCTGGATGTTCGTGGTGCTCGAAGTCGGCCACGCGATCATCGAGTTACGCAAGGAACAGGCGATTTTGCCGGTGCACCCGGCCTATGCCGAATCGCAGCCGTGGCGGCAGGCGATCCGCGTGATGGGCCGCGCGCTGGTGCGACTGTTTCTGCAACCGAACACCAGCAATCTTGAACGCGCACTGGTCGCGGTCGACCATGCAATCAGCCGTGTCGCAGCCACCGATGAGCCGTTCGCGCCGCACTTCGACACCTCCGCATTGCGCCGGGTGAAGAGCTATCTGCACTTCATCCGCACCTCGTTGCTCGACCCGCAATCACCGCTCGCTGCCTACGCCATCGCCAAGCCCGAAGGACTTGCCCATGCCTCGTGAAATCGCCTTCCACGGCGTGTACATGCCGACCATGACCCTGATGTTTTTCATCGCTGCGGCATTGGCCTGGGCGGTGGATCGGTTCCTGTCCGGGTTCGACCTGTACCGTTTTTTCTGGCACCCGGCGCTGCTGCGTCTGAGTCTGTTTACCTGTCTGTTCGGCGCCATGGCGCTGACTGTCTACCGTTGAGAACGTCCCGATGAAAAAGTTTTTCAGCCTGCTCGCGACCCTGCTGGTGCTGGCCCTGGCGCTGTGGATCGGCCGCACGTTGTGGGAGCACTACATGAACACGCCGTGGACCCGCGACGGCCGCGTGCGTGCCGACATCATCAACGTCGCCGCCGACGTCACCGGCGAAGTGATCGACGTGCCGGTGCGTGACAACCAACTGGTGAAGAAGGGCGATTTGCTCATGCAGATCGACCCCGAGCATTACCGCATCGCGGTCAAACAAGCACAATCGCTGGTCGCTTCGCGCAAGTCGACCTGGGAGATGCGCAAGGTCAACGCCCACCGCCGCGCCGACCTCGACAACCTGGTGATCTCCAAGGAAAACCGCGACGACGCCAGCAACATCGCTGACGCTGCACTCGCCGATTACCAACACGCGCAGGCGCAACTGGACGCTGCCGAACTCAACCTCAAACGCACCGAAGTGCGCGCGGCGGTCGACGGTTATGTGACCAACCTCAACGTGCATCGCGGTGACTACGCGCGCATCGGCGAAGCGAAAATGGCCGTGGTCGACATGAACTCGTTCTGGGTTTACGGCTTCTTCGAAGAGACCAAACTGCCCCACGTGAAAGTCGGCGACAAGGCCGATATGCAGTTGATGAGCGGCGAAGTGCTCAAGGGCCACGTGGAAAGTATTTCCCGTGGCATCTACGACCGCGACAACCCGGAAAGCCGTGAGTTGATCGCCGATGTGAACCCGACGTTCAACTGGGTACGCCTGGCCCAGCGCGTGCCAGTGCGGATTCATATTGATGAAGTGCCGGAGGGCGTGCTCTTGGCGGCGGGGATCACGTGTACGGTGGTGGTAAGTCAGGGAGTGGAGTAATCCTCTGAGTTCCCCCCACCTTTAATAGGCGGGGGGCAACGGTGCGACGGGTTCAGATGAGGAAACATTTCATGACGCCGATGCCCTCAGGATTAACCCCGGTGATGTTGGCGCTGACAATGATTCGCCCGTCCTGACGGGAGACCAGTTGAACCGGCGCGCTTTTTATTGTGAAGTCCGCAGGGGTGTAGCCGGTGCTGTTGAAGGTGGTGTCCAGGCTCCCGTCCACATTGAAGCGGGCAAGCAATGGCCACCAAAAAGCAGCAGCAACCACAATTTTGTTATCGGGTTGTACCAGTGCACAGCTCCAATGATTTTCACGCTCGGCATCGAACTGGGTCAGCAGCGGTTTGCCCTGGTTGAACATGAGATGGGGGCTGCCATTGGGCGTCAGCGCAACCAGCAGGCCCAACTGGTGAGGAGCACCTCGGGTAAAGGCTTCGCCCGCAGCGATCAAGCTATGGTCGGCTCTTTCGATTACGGTATTGAACACTGAGCCATGATCGGGCAGATCCACGAAGTGAAAACCTGACGAATCGGCAAAATCCCTGTCAACCTCACCGTTGTGCTTTAGCCGTACCAGCGTCGCGACGTTGTGCGCAGGCTGGGCACGGACATGGCCAGCAATGACCACATTGCCACCCTGAGAAAGGCAGCCATTGATGGCCGTCGCGGCATGGGGATCAGGTATTTTCAGTTCCCAGCGACCATTGCCATTGAACCCCGTGTCAGGTTCTCCATTTGATAGAAGACGAAAAACCACGCCCGTTGTCAGCTGCAACTCATTGTGGCGCAGTAAGTAGTTGGCGGTGACCAACAGCTTGCCATCTGGCTGAATCTGCAAGGTACAGGAGTTTGTCAGCAGTTCCTCGTACACGGGCGTTGCGATGACAACGCTGCCGTTGTTGCCAAAGGAGGGGTTGGGTTGACCGTGCTTATCGACGCACGTAATCGCCAGATCAGCCCAACCTGAAGGGCCTTCCGTCCAGCCCTGCATGTAGATAAGTCCAGGTTCGCTTTGCTGCACCACCAACTTGCCGCCGGAACACGCCGCCCCGGAATTGAAGCTTCCCAATAAAATGCCATTGTTGGCGAACGTCCGATCGAGAGTGCCGTCGCTGTCGGTGCGTCCAATGACATATTTGTACTGTTCTTCGTGATGCACGTAGGCACTGAAGATCGTCTTGCCTTGTAGATCACTACTGAGTCCCATGAACAGGGCTAGCACTTGGAATGCTGGATCGTCATCCAGTAATTTACTCAGGTAGGCAATGCTGTCTTCGTCGCCGAATGCTGGATCTGGCGTGCCGGGTGACCGGTTCGCCTTGGGATGTGAAAGCGTCATCAGTTGTCCGCCGTTGTCGATTGATGTGGTGTTTTGAACGTGGGGTACAAGGCATTCACGACACCATTCATTCGATACTGCGCAGGAAACTGTGGGTGCTTGTTCTGAAAGACTACGGCTGATGTTTTCGATACGTCTACTGTCAGAAGTAACAGGTAGCGACCGACGGCTTCAGCCCTGGCAGAGCGTCTCCTGCAAGTGTCGCCAGATCACTCGCCCGGATGGGTGTTTTTCAAAAACCACCGTCGAGCGCCGATCTGTATACGACCCGCTTGCATCGGTTTGCTGCTCTCGGTAACTCACCGTCGCCCCGCGTTCGTGCAGCGCAATCGCGCGCAGTTCACTGAGCTCAATCCTGAACCCGGGTTTCTTACCTCCAGCCATCCGAAACAGAGCGCTCAACGCCTCGAAATTCAGCATCCGGCCCAGCGGCGAAATCATGGAGAACTCAGGCGAAAACCGCGCTAGCAGTCGCTCCAGTTCAGCGTCGTCTCCCTCCACGGCAAACCATCGTTCGATGGCCTCATGTGCCTGAATCACTTCTTCAAAGTATTCGCTGTAGTCGGTCATATGGATTTTTCCTTCAGGGGATTAGGCGCCAGCAGGGCGAGCACGGTGGTTGAGTCGAAGCGCAGCACGCTGACCATCGGCAGCAACGTGAGCAGCGCGGCAGCGAGGAAGCAGTAGCGAAAACCCTCACCACCCAAAGCCCCCAACAAGGAGCTGAGCAACGCCGCGCCGAGGCAAAAACCAAGCTGACGATTGATATTCCACAGCGCACTGGAGTGGCCCATTTTTTCTGGCGTGATACCGACAAACGCGAGGGTCTGCGCAGTGACGCTGCACAAGCTGCCGCCCAGGCCCATCAGGGCGTAGGCGATGATCAGCGGCGTGCTGGCGGGTTGTTCGATGCGCATCAGCAAGACGATACCGAGGCATTGCAAAAGCATGCCGGCGCTCAGCAACGGTTTGGGGCCGAGGCGGTTGAAGACGCGTTTGCCGAGCATGATCGCCACGCCCGAACCCACTGCCCATGGCAGCATCAACGCCCCGATTTGCGCTGCGCCTAAGCCAAGGATGTGCAGGTACAACACGGCGATCATGTGGGTGCCGGTGAAGACACCGGGCACGCACAGGTAGATCAGCATCGCCAGGCGCAAAGACGGATTCTTGATCAGTTGCAGATCGAGAATGGCGTTGGGTTTACGCCAGCCGTCACGCAGATAAATGCACAGGGTCAGGACGCTGAGCACGAGGACGAAAAGACCGAGGATGCGGGTGTCTGTTTCGCTCAGCATGCTGACGGCGATCAACAACAAACTCAGCGCAGTCGCCGCCAATAGCAAGCCGCGCGCATCCAGCGTCGGGCGTTCACTCGAAGGCTGATCGGCTTTCAGCCAGAACAGACCCAGGCCAAACGCGAGCAGCGTCACCGGTAAATTCAGGTAGAAAATCCACCGCCACGACAACGCCTGGACGATCAATCCACCCGCCGCTGGCGATAATGCAGGCACCATCAGCGCCACCAGCAACACCACACCGGTGAAATGCGCGCGCTGCGTCGGCGGAAACTCTCGATAGGCCAGCGCTTGACCCACTGGCAGCAACAGCCCACCCCCAATCCCTTGCAACAGCCGCCAGCCGATCAGGCTCTCGATCGATCCCGCCTGCGCCACCAGCGCCGAGCCAATCGCGAATAACAGCAGCGAGGCAAGAATCAGCCGTCGTTCACCAACCCGCGCCGCCAGCCACACGCTCAGGGGAATGATCAGCGTCAGGCCCAGCATGTAGGCGTTGGTGATCCACGCCAGTTCGGTCACCGAGGCGTGCAGTTGTTGGGCGATGTCGGGGTAGGCAATGCTGGCGACAAACATGTTCAGCAAGTCGAGGGCGAACCCCAACAAATACACCAGCGCGACTTTTGAGCGATAAGCCATGGCAGCTTCCCTGTGATGAGGCGTGCAGGGTAGGGCGCTTCAGGCCATAGGAAAACGCTGGTTTGCCTGCTAGTTTGTCAAAATTATTTTGACAAGGAGTGCCGTGAACATGGTCAGTCTCGACCGTTTCGACACATTCAAAGCGGTGGTTGAGGCCGGTTCGTTGACCGCTGCCGCCGACACTTTGGGCCAGACGCGGGCGGTGGTGAGCTTCAACCTCAAGCGGCTGGAGGAAGAATTGGGCGTTACCTTGCTCACCCGTAATACCCGGCAACTGGCGCTGACCGACGCCGGCGAGCGTTTTTATCGACGCTGTCTGCGTACGTTGGACGAAGCACGATTGGCGATCGAGGAAGCCCGTTCGGAGCATTCACAGCTCAAGGGTACGTTGCGCATCACCACCACGGTGGAGTTTGCATTGGCCCAGGTGGTGCCGGCGCTGGAGGTGTTTCGTCAGCAGCAACCGCAGTTGAATATTCACCTGTCGACGTCCTCGACCCATGCCGATCTGATCTCCGAACGGTTCGACATGGCGATTCGTCTGGGGCGCATGCACGACTCCAATTTGCGTGCGGTGCAGTTGTCGACATTCGAGGTATTCGCGGTGGCCGCGCCGAGTCTGGTTGAGCGTTTTGCACCGGTTGCCACGCTGGCCGTATTGGAATCAATGCCGACATTGGGCCATGGGCGGGTGCCGGAAATGACCGTGGCCGATCCCTTTGGCACCGAGCATTTTTACCAGCCAAAACCGGGCACCACGGCCATCGTCGCGGACAACTCGGCGACGTTGCGGGCGTTTGCGTTAACCGGGCAAGGCGTGGCGATTTTGCCGCAATGGTTGATTCAGGATGATCTGGACGCCGGACGCTTGCAGCGCTTGTTGGCGGATTACCGGTTTGCTCAGCAAGGGGTGTATGCGTTGTATCCGGACACACGGCATTTGCCGCTGAAGGTGCGCGCGTTCATTGATTTCATGAAGGGCTGGGGGTGAAGGTTTGTGGTGAGGGGCTGGCCTCTTCGCGGGCAAGCCTTGCTCCTACAGGGTTCGGTGTTATTCGAGGTATCAGGGAATAACGCAAAACCTGTAGGAGCAAGGCTTGCCCGCGAAGGCAGCACATGGCCTGTGGGGCCACGCACGCTTTACTTGTAGTACTTGTTCACGACCACCAGCGCTTGCTCGATGGTTTCATTGACCGATAACTCGTCATCTTCCATGAGGGCGACGATGCGCTTGTCATTGGCGATATTGGCGTCCGGTTTTTTCAGCTGAGCGGCGCGATTCACCACGATGTAACTCAGTACATGGCCACGGCTTTTGGTGAACGGCAGGTCAATGGCTTTGTACATGGACTGTTTCACGTAGTCATAACGCTCAGTCGACGACAAGCCTTTGAAGGTGTCCGGGTAGTCTTTATAGATCTCGGCGGAGTAGCGGCCGACGTCTTCTTCACGGGCTTCGGCAAACATGGCTTTCTTGCTCGTGACCTGAGTGCCTAGCTCGTTGAACAGCTTGTCGCCTTCGGCGATTTGCGCAGCGCTCATCTTGGCTTTCAGCGCATCGGTCGCGGTGGTGTCATCAGACTTGGCGAGGATTTTCGTCCAGGCATAAGCGGCGGCCAGGTTGCCTTGGGCTTCGTACTGGCTGATCAGTTCCTTTTGCGCTTCAGGGTAGCCGTGCAGCGAAGAACGCTCCAGCCAACGGCTGGCCAGTGCAGGATCCGCCTTCACGCCATCGCCGCCGTATTGGTAGACCTGGTACAGACCGTATTCAGCGCACCAGTCGTTCTGTGTTGCCGAATAGGCCATGTAGTTGAAGGCGTCGGTGCTGCGTTGCTCCGCGGATTTGCTTTCGTCCTGGCCGGCAATGATCGAGAGATAGCAGAAAGCGCGAGGGTGTTTCGGCGCGGCCAGTTCCAGGCAGCTTTTGGCCGAATCCCATTCCTGATCTTCGTACAGTTGAAAACCAAGACCAAAGAGGATGTCGCTGTCCATTTGTGCATTGCAGTGTTCATTGCTGGTTGGCGTCGGCAGCACACTTTGCAAGGTCAGCTTGGGCAGCGTGTCGTTGAGCGATGACTGTTTCGGCGAGGACTGGTCGGACGTAGCGCTGCAACCTGCCAGCAAAGCAACCAATGCCAGTGGCAGCACGTTGAAAACTTTCAATGGATATTCCCTGATCTGCGATTGAGTAAAAGTCGCATGGAACGGGCAAGGGAGGGCAGGAGGGTCAAGCAATCCGTGCTTCAGTGTTACGCCAGCGATTCCATGCTGCATGAGCCGGGCACAAACGCCGCGAAGGTCTCAAGTGCGCGCATTTTACTGAATGCGCCTGGCTGCACAACCGTCATGGCGCGGATCGGGTTGTTGGCACAGGGCAGGATCGTTATATTGCCGGCCCTTTCCAGCCTGCAAGGAGCAAGCGGATGAAGTACATCGCGGGATTTATCTTCGCATTGATGGCGCTGCTCAGTACCGTCGGCGCTGTTTATCAGGGCTACGATTTTTTTGATCTGAGAATCAGGGGCCTCAAGGCTCCGGCGCAAGTCTTGAGCACCTCAAGCTCAAAGATGACGAATGTCGGCAGCGGCCATAGTTACACCACTACCCGAACGGTTGCCTTTGTCACGGCGGACGGCACACCGGTCATTCATGAATTCAGAGATGAGTTCTCCGGTGCCAAAGCGGGAGACACGGTAAGTGTGTTCTATAACCCTGCCAACCCCCGCGAAATCATCGCTGGCACGTTCTTTGGACTTGGATTGTTTCTGTCATTGATCATCTTTGCACTGTTGAGTGTTTTGGGGATCCAGTTCGCCTGGGAGGATTGAGGGTTTTCCCAGGCTCAGATCTGACGATTCAAGCCGAAGCGCTTCATCAGCGTCTTCTCCAGCAACCCCTTGGGCAGCAACGCCGCGAGCAGCGGCAACGCCCGGCTGCCGTTGCCGATGCGAATCAGTCGAGGCGGTTGGTTTTGCTGTACGGCTTTCAACAATACCGCGGCAAACTCGCTGGCCGGCGTCGGATTGTCCTGCGAGGCCTTGGCCCGTGCGCGGATGCCCTCACGCAGGGGGAACCACGGCGATTGTTCATTGATCAATTGTTCAGCCTCGTGCCCGGCATTCTTGGCGAAGCTTGACTGAATGGCACCCGGTTGCACCTCCATCAGCCGAACGCCGAACGGTGCCAACTCCATGCGCAGGGCGTCGCTCAAGGCATGCACCGCCGCTTTCGAGGCGCAATACGCACCGGCAAACGGAGTGACCAGAATGCCCGAGACACTGCCGATGTTCACCACCAGACCTTTGGCCCGGCGCAGCACCGGGAACAGCGCACGTGTCACGCCGACAATCGAAAACACATTGGTTTCGAACTGCCGCTGCATGGCCGGCACACCGCCGTCGAGCAACGGCCCCATGGCACCATAACCGGCGTTGTTGATCAGCACATCGAGGCCGCCGTGTTGCTGATTGATTTGCTCGGCGAGTTGTTGCAGAGCGGCTTGGTCATTGACGTCCAGCTGCACCGCGGTGAAACCGGCAGCGCTGAGCGCAGCCACGTCCTCGGTCTTGCGCGCACTGGCCCAGACTTCGAAACCGGCGGCTTTGAACGCATCGGCGAGGGCGCGACCGATGCCGCTGGAACAACCGGTAATCAACGCGACGGGCATGGCGCATTCCTTGTGCAAAAAATGAGGGGTTGGGATCAGTCGGAGAAACTACCCTGCAATCGCTCGGCGCGAAACTCCAGGGTTTGCGGACGATAGCCGGGGCGCAGCGGCGGCAGTGGCAAGCAGTCTTCCCAACTGCCGCCGGCCTGTAGTTCGCCGGGGCCGCGGTAGCGTGGAGCGGTGTACTGGTTGTCAGCGAGGTTGACCGTGTCACCCGGCGCATAGGCTGCAATGCGCCAGCGCAGTTCGGTCAGTGGAACGGTATTGCCGTTGTTCATCTTCAACTGCAATGGGCGATCCGCCGGGCATTGCTCCGGCGCGTAGCTGATGCGCAACTCGAGGCGCGCCAGTTGCTTGATCTCGCGGTTGTCCAGCCACACCACCCACATCGCTACCAGACCGAGGCCGATAGCGGCTGCCACTGACACCGGCAAGGCTTTGGCCGGATAGCGCAGCAACAGGATCAGCCAGGTGATGACCAGCAAGATGCCGATGAACATGTGTACAACCTCTAGGAGAGAGAGGGTCATCCTACCTAAGCGTAGGTGAGGTTGGCGATGGGAAGGACAAAGTCAAAAGATCGCAGCCTGCGGCAGCTCCTACAGTTGGAACGCGTTTGCCCTGTAGGAGCTGCCGCAGGCTGCGATCTTTCGCTTCTAAAAAAAAAGCCCCCGCCCAACCCACTGCGGATAGGGGACGCAGCGGGCTGGACGGGGGCTTCTTATTGCAGATCGATCACTGCGCGATGGTTTTCACCGACACGCCACGCTCGATCGGGGTGGAGCGGCCGTAGATATCTTCGAAGCGTTCGATATCGTCTTCACCCAGGTACGAGCCCGACTGAACTTCGATGATTTCCAGCGGGATCTTGCCCGGGTTGCGCAGGCGGTGCACCGAGGCGATCGGGATGTAGGTTGACTGGTTTTCGCAGAGCAGGAACACGTTTTCATCGCAGGTCACTTCAGCGGTGCCGCTGACCACGATCCAGTGTTCGGCGCGGTGGTGGTGCATCTGCAGCGACAGGCACGCGCCCGGTTTTACCGAGATGTGCTTGACCTGGAAACGCCCGCCCATGTCCACCGAGTCGTACGAACCCCACGGACGATAAACCTCGCAGTGGTTCTGGGTTTCGCTGCGGCCCTGCTCGTTGAGCGTGTTGACCATTTGCTTGACGCCCTGAACCTTGTCTTTGTGGGCAATCATCATGGCGTCTTTGGTTTCGACCACGACGATGTTTTCCAGACCGATCACCGACACCAGTTTGCCGTTGCCATGGATCATGCAGTTCTTGCTGTCCTGGATGACCACGTCGCCTTTGGTGACGTTGCCGTTGGCGTCTTTCTCGTTGACTTCCCACAGCGACGACCAGCAACCGACATCGCTCCAGCCAGCGGTCAGCGGCACCACGCAGGCGCGCTGGGTTTTTTCCATGACGGAGTAGTCGATGGAGTTGTCCGGGCAGCAGGCGAACGTGGCTTCGTCGAAGGTCACGGTGTCGTTGTCCTGCTCGCTGCGCTCAAGGGTCAGCAGGCAGGTGTCGTAGATGTCCGGGTCGTGCTTTTTCAGTTCTTCGAGGAAGCGGCTGGCGCGGAACAGGAACATGCCGCTGTTCCAGTAGTAACCGCCGGACGCAACGTACTCGGTGGCGCGTTTGACGTCTGGTTTCTCGACGAAGTGCGAGACGCGGCTGACGCCTTCGGGCAGCAGCGAATCGCCGGTGGACTTGATGTAGCCGTAACCGGTTTCCGGTTTGGTCGCCGGCACGCCGAACAACACCATTTCGCCGTTTTCCGCAGCGACGGTGGCCAGGGCGAGGGCGCGTTGCAGGGCTTTCTGGTCTTCCAGCACGTGGTCGGCCGGCAGCACCAGCATCAGTTCGTCGCGACCTTCATTGACCAGCATCATTGCAGTCAGCGCCACGGCCGGCGCGGTGTTGCGGCCGAACGGTTCCATCAGGATGCGCTGGCATTCCAGCTTACGATTGGCCAACTGCTCGTTGACGATGAAGCGGTGATCCTTGTTGCAGACCACGATCGGGGTGTCCATGCCTTCGAACACCAAGCGCTCGAGGGTCTGCTGGAACAGGGTGTGTTCGCCGGTCAGGGCGAGGAATTGCTTAGGGAACTGCTTACGCGAAAGCGGCCAAAGACGTGAACCGCTACCACCTGACAAGATCACCGGAATCATATTGTTTACTCCATAAAATCGATTGGTTAGAGGCACGAACGCTGTGTCGTTTCACTCTTGTTTTTGTTTCGTACCGAGAGGCGGTCACATGTAGGAGCTGCCGAAGGCTGCGATCTGTTGATCTTGATCCTGAGAAAAATCAAAAGATCGCAGCCTCGTTTCACTCGACAGCTCCTACACGGATCAGCGTCTCCTCGGGAAATGGGTTAGCGAGTCGATACCGGGCGTTTTACCCAGACTGGCGACAGGCTGCTGCCGCTGCCGGTGACGTACAGCACCGCAGCTTCGCCGCGCTCAAGGGCGACCGGTTTTACGTCGCCGACTTTCTTGTCACCTTCGTACAGCGCCAGGCTGACTTTCACCGGGTTGATTTCACGTTCGCCACGGCCTTTGGCGGCGACGTTCGGCACCACGTCGGTCTTGCCGTCGGCGGTCTTCAGGGTCAGCGGTTTGTCGCTGAGGTTCTGCACGCGCACCAGGGATTTCTGCTTGTTCTTGAACGGCGGCTCTTCAATCAGTTGCGGCGCGCCGGAAGCGTTGTTGACCAGGGTGTAGTAGTGGTCACCGGCGAGTTTCACCGGCAGGGTCTGGCTGCCGACTTTGGCGCTGTAATCACCGCCCGGCATGAAGCTGAAGTCGCTGCTGGCCAGTGGCGCAACGTCGCTCAGGTTGGTGCTGCCGACGGTGGCGCTGACTTCAGCGTTGCTGGCGTTATAGACGCGCACGAAGGACGAGCCTTTCGGTGCAGTCGGGCCATAAAGTGCGGCGTCACCACCGGCGAAAGCTTGAACCGACAGCACGCTCAGACCTGCAACCAGTGCAATGCGTTTTGCGAGACGACGAGGAGTAGTAGTGAAAGTCATGGTGTACCTCTCTTTCAGTTTTGCGCCCGATCGGGCGTCTCGGATTTAGTGTTGATTGCTACGTTTTGTTGGCGCGCGCCGGCTTGTTTAAGCTCTGCGACCCACTGCGGGTCGGCGTCGCCGATTTCGTTGTTCACAGGCAGATATCGTTCAGGAAACTCCCAGATCAGCACCTGTGGCGGGCTGTTCTTGAAGTCATCGCTTTTCAGGTAGCTGAGCATCGGCAGGATCGGGCCGTGGCCGTCTTCGGCGTAGCTCACCACGTCGCTGTGCAGCGCTTGTTTCAGCGCACCGACGAAGTTCCAGTTAGGGTTGGCGCTGTAGCTGGTGCCGACCAGTGCCACCGGCACTTCATTGCTGGCGAACAGCGCGTCGTCACCGGCAGGCTGATCGCCAGCCGCGACGGTGTTGCGCTTTTGCAGCGGCTCTTGCGCAGGCATCAGGTTTTCAAAAAGCGGATCGAGCGGCAGGAACAAGCGCAGATCGCCCTTGTGCGTGACCTTCTCGGCCGGTGTGGTGACGAAGCGTTGCGGCTCGCCGCTGAGCGGGAACTTGTCGGCGATGGTTTTCGCCAGCGTGTTGGCAGCGATCTCGGCGCCTTCCGGCGTCCAGTGCGTGTCGGTGCGCAGGAACACTTGCTGACCACTTTGCTTGGCCTGCTGGAACGGCTTGAGCAGGTCAGGGGCGAGGATCTTGTCGGCGGCTACACGAGCATGGAAATCCTGATAGAGATTTTCGTGAATGCTCGCCGGTTTCACTTCCCCCAGATGCTCCGGGTACAGACGAACCTTGGCCGGCACGATCGCCATCACCAGTTTCACGCCTTTCGCTTTCAGGGTCTGGCGCACGCCTTCAACCAGCGCGTAGTTGCCTTGCAGGTTCAGCTCTTCGTTGACGATCGGGTTGAATTCTTCATCGCTGTACAACCACTGATCGCGACCGAGCACCACGCCCGGACGACCTTCGTTGAACAGTTTGAAATCCAGCGCGGCCCAGAGATTGGTGCCCAGACGCTTGATCGGGAATTCATCGTCGTAGTGCGTTTCCACA
Source organism: Pseudomonas sp. SM4 (assembly GCF_051913165.1). Lineage (NCBI taxonomy): Bacteria > Pseudomonadati > Pseudomonadota > Gammaproteobacteria > Pseudomonadales > Pseudomonadaceae > Pseudomonas > Pseudomonas sp. SM4. Next base: position 324,504 of record NZ_JBODOE010000001.1, read on the forward strand.
GCCTTGGTCCAGCGGCCGTTGAGCACCGTTGCCTCGGCATTGGTGCTGAAGCCGAAGAAACTGCGAACCGACCACAGACCCAAGACCAACAGGGTCACCAGGAACAGGGCGATGTAGAAGATGCGTAATGAGCGGGTCATGTCAGATCCCTCAGAACTGGAAGTAAAGGAACGGCGAGAAGCTTTGCGCCGAGAGTTTGAGAATCGAGGCGATGAACAGCAGCAGGATCAGACCGCGCATCACGTAGCGCGACCAGTCCGCGCTCCAGTAGGCCGGTTGCACCTGGGCTTCGACGCCGACGGTGTAGCCAGGCTCGTGGATGCTTGCCGGGTTTTCGCCAGGCGCAGCCTTGATCATTCCCGGAGTCGCGGTGGCAGGGCCGTTGGCCTCGACGTTGACTTCAGGTTTGGTTTTGGCTGGCGGTTGATTGGTGTACAGATCGCGCAGGCCGAAGAAGGCCAGCGTTACGTACGCCACCACCAGAGTTGCCACTTGCAGACCGGTGAGGCTGGCCTGATTGAGTTCCGACAGCGACCAGTCGCCGAAGCTGAACATCGCACCGTACATACGGCCGGCGACATGCAGGTTCTCGGCACGGAAGATCACCCAGCCCATCACCACCAGCAGGAAGGTCAGCGCCCAGCGGATCGGGTTGAGGCTGCGTGGCGAAGTGTTCAGACCCAGCGCTTTTTCAATCGCCAGCCACATGCCGTGCCAGGCGCCCCAGACGATGTAAGTGATGTTCGCGCCGTGCCACAGACCACCGAGGAGCATGGTCAGGAACAGGTTGCGATAGGTCATCAGCGTGCCTTTACGGTTCCCGCCGAGGGTGATGTACAGATAGTCACGCAGCCAGGTCGACAGGCTGATGTGCCAGCGGCGCCAGAACTCGGTGATCGACTGGCTGATGTACGGCTGTTTGAAGTTTTCCATGAAGCGGAAACCCATCATCAAGCCCAGACCGATGGCCATGTCGCTGTAACCGGAGAAGTCGAAATACAGCTGCGCGGTGTACGCCAGCGCGCCAAGCCAGGCATCACCCGTGGTCGGGTTTTGCAGGGCGAAACAATGGTCAGCGACCACCGCGAGGGTGTCGGCGATGAAGACCTTCTTGATGAAACCCTGCATGAACCGCGTGCAGCCCTCGGAGAACTTATCGAGGGTGTGCGTGCGGTTGTTGAACTGGTCGGCGAGGTCGCGGAAACGCAAAACCGGGCCGGCAATCAAGTGCGGGAAGATCGCGACGAAGGCGGCGAAGTCGATCAGGTTGCGCGTGGCCGGGGTGTCGCCGCGATACACGTCGATGATGTAGCTGATCGACTCGAAGATGTAGAACGAGATACCGATCGGCAACAGCACGTGGGTGAGGATGAACGGCGACAGACCGACCGACGTCATCATCGCGTTGATGCTGTCGACGCCGAAGTTGGCGTACTTGAAGTAGCCGAGGATGCACAAATCGACGGCGACACCGAGCAACAGCCAGCGCTGCGCCGGTTTGGTTCGCACGCCAGCGGCACCGACTTTGAGGCCGATCCAGTAGTTCCACAGCGTGACGGCGGCGAACAGCGCGAGGAAGTCCACACGCCACCAGGCGTAGAACACGTAGCTGGCAATCAGCAGCAGCAGGTTGCGATAGCGTTGCCCGCTCAAGTAGTACAAGCCGAGAAAGATCGGCAAGAACAGAAACAGGAACACGTTGGATGAAAATACCATCCCGATCTCTCCATGTTTGAACCAACAGTCAAGGGCCAAAGCCCCCCCAAACCCCCCACGAAAAACCGGCGGGCCAACTCAAATTCGATGCCCCCTGTAGGAGCTGCCGAAGGCTGCGATCTTTTGATCTTGATCTTCAAAGGCCAGATCAAAAGATCGCAGCCTTCGGCAGCTCCTACAGGGTTGTGGTGTTACGAGCCTTTGTTGCCCTTCTCATGCGACGGGTCGTAGACCTTGGTCAGGTCGCCGCCGAGGCGGAAGGTCTTGAACGGCTGCATGCCGCGCTTCTTCTCGATGACATCCGGCGCACAGGTGTAGAGCGTGCAGAAGGGTTCGAGCCAGGCGAATTTCATGTCCTCTTTCAAGTCGGTCATGTCCTGCTCTTTGCCATTCTTCTTCTCGAATTCATCCGGGTCTTTCACCCCCGATAACACCCGATCACCCAGACGCTTCAGCGCACCGTTGTTTTCCTGACGCAAATCAACACCGTTGACCTGAGCGAAGCTGGCGATCATCGCCAGCGGCGGCAGGGCGTAGTTGTGATAGGCGAGGGCGCGTTGCTGGCGCTTGAGTTCGTTCGGCAGGTAACCGTCGGCATCGATCTGATTGGCGCCGACCTTGTATTCCTTCACCGCCCAGTCAAACAGGTCGCGGCGGTTGGTCGCGACCGAGGTCGCCATCACCGACCATGCGGCCCAGTACGAGTGGTTGTTGGTTTTTTCCAGCGGCAGGTTGTCCCAATCGCTGACCACCTGATCGGCCATTTTGCTGAACCATGCTTCGATCAACTGCGCTTCCTGCTGATGCTGCGCCAGCGGATGCGAGTCGGAGAATTTCAGGCGAATGTACGAAGAGGCCATGCTGCCCAACGCCCATTTGCGCATCGACTTGCCGGTGTGGTTGAAGTCTTTCGACATCAACGCATCGGCCTTGGCCCACGCGGTCAGCCAGTTCAGCGTGCAATCGAGTTGCTCCGGACGACCGTCGCGCATGAACTGCATCACCCGTTTGGCGGTGCCGCGTTCCAGCGTGGTGATGTCTTTGGTGGTGTCGCGGAAGGCTTTTTCCGACTGCACGTTCAGCGTCGAACGCGCCTTGTCCGAGCCTTCGTATTTGCTGCGAAATTGCAGCGGCCCGGTGTACGGCGCCGGCATCGCATCGCAGCCTTCGCTGTTATCGCCAGTCTTGAATTTATCCACAGGCGCGAAATAGCCCTGGGGTGGACGCAGTGGCGCGGCGGCCTGAGTCGCCCCGGCGAACATCGCCAGGCTCAACAGCGTCGGTGCCAACAGATTTTTGAGTTTCGGAGTTCGCATAGCAGACCTCATTGCCCGACCTGAGCGGTTTGTTGCCCAGCGCCCGGGAATACGTTGCGTTTGCAGATTTTCGCTTCGACTTTTTGTGGCGCGGTGCCCGCTTCCGGGCCTTGGACTTCGACCGCCAGCAGGTTCTGCGTGGCCCAGTCTTCGTCCGTGCGCAACTCAAAGGCGAAACGACCGTCGGTGTCGGAGGTTTCCGGTTTCTCGATCTTGATGTCCTCGTGGCGACCGTTCATGTACCAGAGGGTGGCTTGCAGGGTTTTCACCGAAGGGTCGGCGAAGCGGATGTCGACCTGATGGCTGCTGTTCTGCAGGTTCAGGTTCTTGCTGTTGACCAGCAGTTCTTGTTTGCCGCCCGGCTTGAGCGTGGTGCTCGCGGTCATCTGTGCGTCTTTGCCTTCGCAGCCGTTGTCGAGAAGAGACATCATCTGGCGATAGATGGTTTCCTGGTCGAGGCGGTACAGCGGCGAGAATTCCCAGATGAGAATTTTCGGCGGGGTCTTCTGGAATTCGTCGCTGCCCAGGTACTGCAACATCGAACCTTCCAGACCGCCGCCAGGGAAGGCGACGTTGAGAATGTCGGCGCCGATGGCTTCTTCGAGGAAGCCGGCGAAGTTGTAGTTCTTGCCGCTGTGCGAAGTACCGACGAGGGTGATTTGCGGATTGCCGGAATCACCGAACAGGTCGCCATCACCGGCCTCGCCCTTAGGCTCGGTGGTGAACTGATCCATGTACTGGATCGCGTAACTGGTGCCGCAGAGTTGCCCGGCCATGTTGTGCAGGGTGCCGGTCTTGCCCATGCGCCCGGAGCGTTTGGTTTCGAATTCACGCTTGGGCACGTCGGCGAAGGCCGGGATCTGCTTGACCTTCTCGGCGACGATTTTCGCCGTGCGCTGTGCACCGTATGGCGTCCAGTGTTGGTCGCCACGGAAGTAGAAATCGTGGGCGGGCAGGGTGTCCGGCAGCGATTCGTTGGTCAGCGGTGACAGGTCCGGTACGACGTAACCCATCTTGGCGAAACGGCCGAGCATGGTCTTGTAGTTGCCCAGCGCTTTCTCGTAATCGAATGCGGCTTTTTCCTGCGGGTTGAGCTTGTTGCGGTTCACCAGGCCACGGGTTGGCTGGTAAACAATCACCAGCTCGACGCCTTTGGCCTTGAACGCATCGTGCAGCTGTTGCAGGCGTTTGTAGCCGGCCGGGGTGGTGTTGAACTCGGTGCGCAAATCTTCCTGAGTTCGGAACAGCCAGTCGCCTTGTGCCTGCACCAGCGTGGTGAAGTTCTGCTGATAACGCGTGGTGTAGTTCTTCGCGTCATGCGCCGCCGGGCACAGGTTGCAGCACGGTTCGGCGCTGAACTTTGGCGGCGTGGCGGCGGCGCCTTCATCGGCGCGGGCGCCGTTGCTGGCCGCGAGAATGCCCACGGTCAGGGCCGACAGGCTGAGTAATTTGATCAAGTGTGGGTGCATAAAATTATCCTCAGTCCTGCATTTCGGTCTGGCGTTCGACAGGGTCGATCAGCACGGCTTTCTGCTGGCGCACCAGCAGGTCGAGAATTTCATCCTGGCGCTCGCCGAGGATGCCGTTGAAGCTGATGCCGCTGGATTTGGTCGGCGCCAGCATCGACACGCGATACAGCTCGACACTCAAAGGCGAATCGATCGAAAGCGGGCCGCTGCCATTGGCCGCCAGCTCACCGCCGACGACGATCAGCGACACCTGCGCATCGAACGGATCGAGCTTGATGTCACGGTCGGTGTCGCTCAGATCCTTGATGTGGCCGTAAACGCCGGTCAGGCCGTTGGCCATGGCGACGTTTTCGTAGAGGCGGATGTTCACGCTGTTACGAATGCGGATGCCGTGGCGTTTGTTGCTGATGACCTTGTTGCCCCACAGCAGATTGTCGGCGGACTCGTAGAGGGTGATGCCGTCGGTGTGGTTCTTGTAGATCTCGTTGTAGGCAATGATGTTGTTGACGCTGTTCCGGTCGATCACCAGGCCCGAGAGGTGGTTGTCGAAGCTCTTGTTGTTGAAGATGAAGCTGTCGTTGACCTCACGGGAAATAATGATCCCGTGCTTCTTCTTCGTGCCGTGCACGGTGTTCTCGGCAATGATCAGGCCGTGAGAACGGTCGTGCGGGTCGATGCCGTAGACGATGTTGTCTTTGTAGGTGTTGCCCTTGACCACGAAGTCGCGGGTCTCGTAGCAGTAGAAGCCGTACCACATGTCGGAGAACTCGGAGCCGACGATCCAGCCGGTCGGCTCAGGGCGCTTGAGCACCTTGGCCATGTTCGGCGTGTACTGGGAAATACTCACGCCGTACGACTTACTGTTGGCGTAGCCGAAACTGGCCATTTTGCTGTTGACGATGTAGGTCTCGGTGCCGCCCCAGGCGAGCAGGAACGGACGGAATTCCTTCGGCGAACGGAAGGTCGCCGGGCCGTTTTCCTTCTCGCGCCAGCCAGTGATCTTGGTGTCACGCACGAAGAGCTGACCGTCGTTGACCAGGAACGAACCGGCCTCTTGCGACAGGCGCAATTCCTGGGTCTGGCCATCGATTTCGAGGATGCCTTTACGGCCAACGACGATCGGCAGCTTCGACAGGTACACGCCCGGCGAGGTTTCGCTGAAATACTGCTTGGGCAGTTTCTGCGCCAGATCCTTGAGGTTCATGTAGCCGTCGTCGACGAAGATCGCCTGCGGGATGCCGTGCTGACGCACCACCCATTCGGCCATCTTGTTGTCACCGCCGATGAAGTCCTTCAGCGCGTCTTCCTGCATCATCCGGCGCACGCTGATCTTGCCCGGTTTGCTGCGGACGATCTTCGCCGCAGCGGCTTCGGCGGTGAAGCCGGAGAGGTCGGGCAGTTTCGGCGCGGCCAGATTCAGCGCGTCGGTTGGCGCGCTGCTGACGGTGTAGGTCTTGGCCTGTTGCAGTTCTTTGGCCACGGTGGCCGGCTTGGCCGGTTGTGGCGCCGTCGGCTCCACATTGGCGAAGGCGCCGGCGCTGGCCAGCAGCATCGCGCCGGCCAGCAGGCTGAGTGAGCCTATCCTGGTGCTGATCATGTCGGGCACTCCCTTGGCGGTTTGCATCAGAAGCGCCAGATCACGTCGATGAACGCGCGGTGCATGTACGAATCAACCTGCTTGCCGTAGGCATCGCCCGGTTTGAACACACCGCCACGGAAACGCACGAGGGCCGAAGGCTCGTCGATCGACTGGCTCAACGCCGCCGGCAACAGGCCTTGTTTGAAGTACTTGGTGACGACCAGGTCCATCTCCTGACCGAGATCCTTGTTGCCGTCTTCAAGCGGCAGCGAGGTGCTGGAAAGAATGGCGCCGGTGGCGTCGTCGGTGTTGTTTTCCACGGCGTTGATGCCGTTGCTGCCCACCGGCTTGTTGCCGTCGACACGCCAGAATTTGTGGTAGATCAGGCTGGCGTCGTACTCGTCGTTGACCATCCACGAACCGAACAGCGTGGCGGTCTGCATGTTGTTCATTTCGCCACGGAACGCTTCGCCGAAACGGTGAACCCGCGAGCGCGTACCGGTGTAGTTGGAGCGGTTGCTCTCCAGACCATTCTGTTCGTAATCGGCGCTGGCGCGGGCGTAGGCACCGCCGACTTGCCATTGCGGATCAAGGCGCAGGCGTACACCGATGTCGGTGGCCCAGCCGTTGACGTCATCGCTGCGCTTGGCTTGTGCCGGGCGCGAACCATCGGCGTTCAGCGCGTTGACCGTGTCGCGGTCGCCGCTCATGCCGGTGATGCTGCCCCAGTAGTTGACGGTGTTGGTGTTGCGCCAGTTGTAGGCGTCGCTGTCGGCGGTCAGGCCGAGCCAACTGATGTCGCCGTTCTCGGTTTTATCCAGCGAGTCGCGCGGCACACCCGGCTCGGCGTAATCGAGTTTGCCGTCGTCGTGGGTATGGTGGCCACGAATGCCGACCCACTGGCCCGGCGTCCACTGGTAAGCGGCGTCGGCGTAGGCGTGCAGGCGATCTTTGTCTTTCGGCGCCAGCTCTTTCAAGTCGGTGCGGTATTCGCTGAAGCGTTCGGCGACACCAGCGTTGGCACGCAACAGGGTGGTGTCGAAGGTCCAGTTCAGCGCTTCGATGTTGGTGTCGCGCCATTGGCCGTCGTCATTGCGCAGGCGCTGGCGACCGAACTTGAGCATCTCGCCTGGGTACGGGGTGAGGCCGCTGTAGCCGACCCAGAACTCGCGCATCGCCAGGTAGTTTTTCTTGGTTTTGCGATCGCCGTTGTCGGTGGCTTGTTCACCGTCGGATTGTTGCAGGGTGTCGGTTTCGATGATGTCGGTCGAGGTCACGGCCTGGCCCATGGCGTAGGCGCTCCACGCGCCGCTTTCGCCGTAGATCCACGGACGCAGGTCGAGGCCGACGCCGTTGACGTCGCCGCCGCTGGCGGTACCGAGGTCACGGTCGTCTTCGGACTGGCCGGTGACTTTCACTTCGAGGCCGAAGTTCTTGGTTTCAGTCATCGCGGCCAGTGTCGGGCAAGACCAGATCAGCGCGAAAGTGAGGCCAATGCCGGCCTTCACGAATGGGTTCAACTTCATAATTTTTCCTCGCCGTCTTCTTCTTGCAGGGCGTGCAGTTGCAGCGTGTTCTGGTTCAGAGCGCCACGGCTGGCTTGCTCCTGTTGCAGCAGACGCTGGGCTTCGGCCAGACGCTCGGGCGGCAATTGCGCGGCGAGGGTGGTCGCCAGCTCATCGGCTTGCGGGGTGTTTTGCGCCTTGGCCAATTGGCTGAAGACGTAGGCGTTGACCGGGTCGGGCTGGGTGCCCTTGCCTTGGGAGAACAGTTGGGCGATGGCGAAATCGGCGCTGTTCTGACCGTTGCGTGCAGCGGTCAGCAAGTGGTCGAGAGCCTTCTGCGGATAGACCTTGCCGAGGTAGCCACGGCGATAGATCTGGCCGAGGTAGTAGTCGGCGGCAACTTCACGGCCAACGGCTTTCTGGAAATGTTCTTCAGCGACTTTGGCGTCGGCCGGGACCATTTTCCCTTCGTAGTAGAGCTTGCCCAGCAACAGTTCGGCGCGCGGCTGGTCGGCGGCGCGGCCGTTGTCGAGGTACTTCATCATCTGGTCGACGTCGCCCAGTTCCGGATAGTCGTAAAGCAATTGCGCGAGGGTCACCCACGACGCCGGGTAGCCTGGAGCGATCGGCTCGAGCAGCGACTGCGCGGTTTTTTCGTCAGGTTTGCCCAGGGTCGAATCGGCCAATACACGGGCCACCGAATCGACGCGCTGCGCGGTGACGGTGCCACGGCTGTAACCGGCCTGCATCTGCTTGATCAGCTCGGCTTGTTGCTCAGGCTGCGCGCGTTTCTGGTACACGGTGGCCAGTTCGACGTAGCAGATGTCGGTGGTGTTGAGCGCGGCCTTGCAGATCTTTTCCACGTCATCCAGGTGCTGGTCGTAGGTGCCTTGGGTGCGATACAGCAGCACTTGGGCCAGACCCGCTTCCGGGAAACCGGATTTGCGCCACTGATCGATCTGCTGCTGAGCGTTGATGTTGGGGAAGCTGTGCGGGTATTGCAGGTACAGCATCGCCAGCGGGATCAACGTGTTGCCTTCGCCGTTGGCGGCGGCTTTTTTCAGCAGGCTTTCGGCTTCCTGATGCTCGGCTTCGGTGGAACCCGGTTTCGCCACCAGCAGGCGACCAAGACGCGCCTGAGCACGCGGCGAAACACTGGCAGCGGCGCGGTAAGTCGCTTCGGCCTGTTTCATTTGCTCAGGGTCGCGGCTGTCGACCTGGATATCGGCGAGACCGACTTGCGCTTCGCTGTAACCCAGATCGGCCAGTTGCTGATAATTCTGCGCAGCAGTGGCGGTGTCGCCACGCTTGAGCGCTTCGTTGGCCAGACGCTGATCGGGCAGGCCGGCGCAACCGGCCAGAGACACTGCCAGCGCCAGCGAGCACACCACATGAACTCTGTGGGAGCTGGCTTGCCAGCGATTCAGTCGACTCGGTATTCCAGTTAAACCACTGTGATCCAATCGCTGGCAAGCCAGCTCCCACAGGGATCGCGGTGTTTTCAGGATGGGTGGAGTAGTCACAGGCATGTCCTCGACTTAAAGACCGGCAGCCATGGCTTTGTCGATCAGCCAGTTCAGGTTCGGGCCACGGTCGCTGTTCACTTCCACCGGGCGACCGGCGAGGCTGCTGTCGAGCGGCTCGTCAGGCTTGATCTGCACGCGGATGTCGGAGGACAGGTCTTCGCTTTTCAGGCTGGTGCTGCTGACGATCTTGCCGGTGCGGGTCTTGTCCTCGCCGGCGATCTGGAAGCTCACCGGCGTACCCGGACGCACGTCGCCGAACTGGCGATAGGAGAAGCGCGCATCAACGTTGGCCAAGGTGTTGCGCGGCACCAGTTGGAAAATCACGTCGCCCTTGCTCGCGTATTGACCGTCAGCCACCAGTTGCTGGGCCACGGTGCAATCGCACGGCGAGGTCAGGGTGCCGGTCATTTGCTTGCCGAACAGTTCTTCAACCTTGGCCGGGGACAGTTGATCTTCTTCCAGGTGGCCTTTGAGCACGTCGAGCATGCTGGTGCTGAAGGTCGCCAGTGGCGCGCCTTTGGCGGCAACGCCGTCGGACTTGACCAGGCTCTGCACGGTGCCGTCGCGCGGCATGGTGATGTTCATCCCCGGCACGCTGACGAGGCCAGCCTGCGCGTGGCTGACGAAGTACATGCCGTACACCGATTTGAAAATGAAGCCCGCCGCGACCAGACCGACCGCGAAGATACCGGCGCTGAAGGTCACGGCTTTCAAACGACCGAACGGGGTCATGCCGGAGCCGCCGTCCTTGACCTTGCGCGCCTTGGTGAAGTTGTCGCGCTGCAGGGTCGCCAGCACTTCGCCGATGCTGACGATGTCGCCGGCCAGGTGCGAAGTGATCAAGTGGCGCAGGGTGGAAATGTCCTGTTGTTCCAGGTTCTGGAACTGGCAGCCGACGCGGCCGGTCTGGCGGTCGTAGGAACGCACTTGCAGTTCAACGTCCATCGCCAGGCCGAGGTTGTCGATGACGAATTGCAGACGCGCCTTGTACACCTCGCCGATGGTCAGCGGCATTTGCCCGGCGTTGAACGCCAGACCACCGGCGGACAGGTCGAGCACCCGCGCTTCTACCGGGGTCCGGTCGGGACCGAAGAAGCGCAGTTTGGCCGGGATTTTCACACGGGCGTGTTGGCGCTGGGCTTCGGATTCATGCACTACGTTGGCGTTGACGGCGGTATTCATAGGGGCGATTTCCTTGTTAATTCAATAGGGGCGGGTCAGACCATCATCAGCAGCACGGCGACAAAAATGCTGCCGGCGGAGAAGGTCATGGTCCGAGACGACCAGGTGTTGAACCAACGTTGAAAGCTGGCGAGATCACGGGTCAGGGATGTGGGTTGGCGCGTCCAGGATTGTTGGTCGAGGCGGAAGAACACGTAGATCTTCACCAGCGCGCCGACGATCTGGTTGTAGTAAAGAATCGCTGGGTAAGCCGGGCCGATCCGGTGACCGGAGCACGACAGCAGCAGGGTCAGGATCAGGCGGGTGATGCCGATCCACAGCAGGTAAACGAGGATGAACGCGGTGCCGTATTTGAAGCTGGCGATGATCGCCACGGTCAGGCCGAGCAGCGAGGTCCACATCGATACGCGTTGATCGAACAGCACCACCGAGGTGAAGGCGCCGAGGCGTTTCACACCCAGGCCCAGTGCTCGCGAGTTCTGGCGCAGGTTGTTGCCGTACCAGCGGAACATCAGTTTGCGGCTGGCCTTGATGAAGCTCTTTTCCGGCGGGTGTTCAACGGTGTTGATCGCTGCGTCAGGCACGTAGAAGGTGTCGTAGCCAAGGCGCATCAGGCTGAACCAGCTCGACTTGTCGTCGCCGGTCAAAAACTTGAAACGGCCCAGACGCCAGTGTTGCAGCGAGTCACTTTCAACGTCGGCGATGAATTCCGGATTGGTGACCACAGACGCTTTGAATACCGACATACGCCCGGTCATGGTCAGTACGCGCTTGGACAGAGCCATCGAGCACATGTTGATGTGGCGCTGGGCGAAACGCAGCTTGTGCCATTCGCTCATGATGTAGCCGCCGCGCACTTCGCAGAATTCGTTGGTGGTCAGGCCGCCGACGTTGCCGAACAGTTGGAACCACGGCACGGTCTTGCGCACGGTGCCTTCGCCGAGCACGGTGTCGCCATCGATCACGGCGACCACGGCGCGGTCGTCCGGCAGGTGACGGGAAATCGCGCGGAAACCGTAGGCCAGGCCATCACGTTTGCCGGTGCCGGGAATGCGCACGAAGTCGAGCTTGACGCGCTCGGGCGGATTCATCCGCGCCCACAGTGCCTTGACCAGCAGCTCATCGGACATTTCGACGATCGAGCAGACCACGGTGGTCGGCAGTTCGCAGTCGATGGCTTCGCGGATCACCGAGCTGTAGACCTGCGCGGTGGTCAGCGCGTCGATACGGAAACTGGTGACCATCAGGAACACATGCGACGGGTCCGCCGCTTTACCCAGCTTGCGCACTTTGCGGCGCAGGTGCGGGTAAACGATGTAGAGGAAAATCATGCCGCGCACAAAGTGCGTTGCACCCATCGAGTAGCGCCAGATACCCACGGCGCCGATCAGGAAAATGAAGTCCTTCGACTCGGAGTCGAATGTGGACGTGGGCAGCATCAAGGCCATGCCCATCAACAAACTTAGGTAAAACAGCCAACCGGCGGCCTGAAGTAGGCCGTGTTTTAGCCTGTGCATAATCTGCATCCGTCTCTATCTCGGGGCGGGCCCGATGGGGTTAAGGCAGGCTTACAAAAACTTGCAAGGACATGTAGGAGCTGCCGAAGGCTGCGATCTTTTGATCTTTCGCTTGGGATTTTGGTGTTCCCGAAAAGATCGCAGCCTCGTTTCACTCGACAGCTCCTACAGGGCTCGCCGCAATCCGTGAGTCCCTGTAGGAGCTGCCGAAGGCTGCGATCTTTTGATCTTTCCGGTTCACTCGGAACTCAAATGTTGCCGGTAAAGATCGCAGCCTCGTTTCACTCGACAGCTCCTACATTTGGGTTCTGTTGCGCGGCGTCGCGAGGGCGGCGCCGTGCAACGTCTGCCTTACCAGCAGATACCTTCGGTACGAGTACCGGCGTCGGTGGCCTTGGCCATGAAGCCGACCAGGTCGATGACCTGTTTGCCATGCGGCGCTTGTTGCGCCAGCGCACGGAATTTCTCGTCACGGTTGCCGAGGATGATCACGTCGGAGTTGTCGATCACCGAATCGAAGTCCGCGTTGAGCAGCGACGATACGTGGGGGATTTTCGACTCGATGTAGTCTTTGTTCGCGCCATGAACACGGGCGTACTCGACGTTGCTGTCGTAGATGCTCAGGTCGTAACCCTTGCCGATCAGCATCTCGGCCAGCTCGACCAGCGGGCTTTCGCGCAGGTCGTCGGTGCCGGCCTTGAAGCTCAAGCCGAGCAGGGCGACTTTGCGTTTGTCGTGGCTTTCAACGATGTCGAAGGCGTTCTGCACTTGCGATTCGTTACTGCGCATCAGCGAGTTGAGCAGCGGCGCTTCGACGTCCAGGGAACCGGCGCGGTAGGTCAGGGCGCGCACGTCTTTCGGCAGGCACGAACCGCCGAAGGCGAAGCCCGGGCGCATGTAGTACTGGGACAGGTTGAGGGTCTTGTCCTGGCAGACCACTTCCATCACTTCACGGCCATCGACGCCGACCGCTTTGGCGATGTTGCCGATCTCGTTGGCGAAGGTCACTTTGGTCGCGTGCCAGACGTTGCAGGTGTACTTGATCATCTCGGCGACAGCGATGTCCTTGCGGATGATCGGTGCGTCGAGTTCTTCGTACAGCGATTGCAGAACGTCGCCCGAAGCCTTGTCGAATTCGCCGATGACGGTCATCGGTGGCAGGTCGTAGTCGGCGATGGCGGTGGATTCACGCAGGAACTCAGGGTTGACCGCAACGCCGAAGTCGACGCCAGCCTTTTTGCCGGAGCAGTCTTCGAGAATCGGGATCACCACGTTGGCAACAGTGCCCGGCAATACGGTGCTGCGTACAACGATGGTGTGGCGGGTGGTTTTTTCACGCAGAACAAAACCGATCTCGCGGCACACCGCTTCGATGTAGTTCAGTTCGAGGTCGCCGTTCTTCTTGCTCGGCGTACCGACGCAGATCATCGACAGGTCAGTGTCACGAATCGCTTCGGCGAAGTTGGTCGTGCCACGCAGACGACCGGTCTGGATACCCTGTTGCAGAAGTTCGCCCAGGCCCGGTTCAACAATGGGGGATTTGCCAGCGTTGATCATGTCGATCTTGTCTTTGGCAACATCGACGCCAACCACGTCATGGCCACGTGCAGACAGGCAACCGGCACATACTGCGCCAACGTAACCCAAACCAAATATGCTGATGCGCATCGCAATTACCTCTGTATATATCAGGCCTTAGAAGGCCGGAGTTAATGGTGTTCAGCGTTCACTAGTGCACTCGAAAGTGCGGCTTACAGGCGCCACAATGCCGTGTGCAGGCATACAAAGTTCCGAGTGTCTAAATAAGTGCACTCAAGATGTGCGCAACCAGGCCTTATAGTTATGACTTGCCCTGTTATGCAGCGGATCTTCTTTCTGGAAGACTCTGGTGCATTCGTCTTGCGCGCTCGATGTCAGGCGAGAAGCCCGTAGATCAAGCGGTCTGGTGCTCAGGCGAGCACGTTTATAGGGGCGCGGCCATGGCCTTGCAGGGGATATTAATGCTGCGTATCTCCTGTCCTTCGTTTGTTTTGAGACTAGTTAGTCATCTAGGCAAGTTGCTGTGACAACTTGGTTACATGGCTATCTGCTCCGCGTAAGTTATCTCGTACAAACTCGGCGAGAATCGTTACCGGTGGTATGAACTACGCATTTGGACATAGTTCCAGTCCGCTCATCGCGCCATCTGAAATTTTTTGAAATATTGGCAAAGATGGCACTGGTCTCAATTTGATAGCACTTTCCGTTTCGCCCTTTATTGATAGGGGCATAATCGCGCTAGATAGTTTTGTGCCACTACTGTGAAAAAAGTTAGGTGCCACTACTGAAAAAAATGATCAGTGTCGAGTGAAACTAAAATTAGAAAAGACAGGGATTATTTTTTGGCGCCATAAAAATGGCGAAACAAGGCGGGGAATTTTTGACAGCGTGCAGGCTGCACGACTCTTGATAGAAAGAGTCGTGCAATAGGCATGCTTTATTCGGGGGCGTGGTCGCGCAGAAAGACCAGATTGTCGGGTTTCGATTGTTCGGCGCTGTAGCGATAACCCTGCACATCGAACTGCTTGAGCTGAGCCGGATCGTTGATCTTTTCCTGAATCACAAAGCGGCTCATCAGGCCACGCGCTTTCTTCGCGTAGAAACTGATGATCTTGTACTGGCCGTTCTTCTGATCCTTGAACTCGGTATTGATGATCCGCGCGTTCAGGGCGGTGCGTTTAACGGCCGAGAAGTATTCGTTGGACGCCAGGTTGAGCAGTACGTCGTCGCCCTGATCGGCCAGCGCTTCGTTCAACCATTCACTGATGCGCGTGCCCCAGAAGGCGTAAAGGTCTTTGCCACGGGCGTTGGCCAGTTTGGTGCCCATTTCCAGGCGATACGGTTGCATCAGGTCGAGCGGGCGCAGCAGACCATAGAGGCCGGAGAGCATGCGCAGATGCTTTTGCGCGTAATCGAAATCGGCTTCGTTGAAAGATTGCGCGTCGAGGCCGGTATAGACGTCACCCTTGAAGGCGAGCAGCGCCTGCTTGGCGTTCTCCGGGGTGAACGCGGGCGTCCAGCTGCCGAAACGCGCGGCGTTGAGGCCGCCGATCTTGTCGGACACGTGCATCAGTTCGCTGATCTGCGCCGGGGTCAGCTCGCGCAATTGCTGGATCAGTTCCTGGGAATGGTCAAGGTATTGCGGCTGGGTGAAGCGCTGGGTCGCCGGCGGTGTTTCGTAATCGAGGGTCTTGGCGGGGGAAATCACCATCAGCATGAAGTCGTCTCCTTTAATCGTGGGGGCGATTCTAGGGGGTTGTCCGAGTTGACTCCAGCTATGAGCGTGATAGGTGATCGACGGCTTGGCGCATTCCCTGTAGGAGTGAGCCTGCTCGCGATAGCGTTCTGACATTCAACAGGGTGGTGACTGATCTATTGCTATCGCGAGCAGGCTCACTCCTACAGGGATCAGCGTCGTGTCTTATCAGCTATAGTGCCGCGCGGGTTTTGTTATGGAGACATCCCTTTGCGCATTGTTCTTTTATTCACCGCGTGGCTATTGAGCTTCGGTGCCGTCGCGGCGCCAGGCGATATTGCGACGCTGGATCGCAGCACCTGGCCGGAGCAACTGACCAGCCCGACCCTGTTCGACGTCGCCTCGCGGGCGGAAATCCTCATGTTCGCCCGTGGCCTGCTCGGTACCGAATCGATGGACGAGGCCGCCCTGGCGAAGCGTCTGGGGTTGCGCACGGTCAATATCGATGCGGTCAACAGTCTGCGCCAACGCCTCTGGCAGCGCCTGTTGGCTAACTATAACTACGCCCAGCAAAGCTGCGATCAGGATGCCTCGTTCTGCTTCCTCGTCGAAGACCTGCCGACCCTGCGCGAGCAGGCCGCCAAGTTCGTGGTCAGCGATGACAGCTATTACACCAAGTGGGCCGAACCTAGCCGGATCTTTCATCTGCAGTATCTGGATGAGTTGATGCGCAAGGCTGCACTGTCGCCGCAGACCAGCAATGAATTCGATCATTTCGGCGACTACGAACGTAATGGCGACGAGATGCACGATCGGCTGTTTCTGCTGACGTTCGACAGCGCCGCCAATGCGCAACCGGACAATACCGGCTGGCTGGCCGAGTACCTGCGCAAGTCGAACCTGAGCGCTACGTTTTTCGTCTTGGGCAAGGATATTCAGGCGCGGTTGGCCGAGCGTTCGGTGAGCAGCCTGCAAGCAGCATTCTCGCAAATGTGCGTCGGCGTGCAGGGTTGGGAGTTCCGGTCCCACAGCCACTGGCAGGACTGGCAGGATTCGGTGCGGCGTAGCGCTGATCTGGTCAGGAACAAATTGCCGGAAAACTACGTGCCGCTGTTCCGTCCGCCAGATGGCCAGCGCCGCAGTGACGCGCAAGACTTCTTCAACAGCCAGGGCCTGCAAGTGGCGCTGTGGGACATCGATGCCCAGGACGGCGCCGGCAAGCTCAAGGGCGCAGCGAGCGCGCAACGGGTGCTGACCTTGATGTTGTTGTGGCGCCACGGGGTGATCAATTTCAACGTCAAGCAGGACGCGGTGAAGACCTCGATGCCGTGGCTGCTGACGCAAACGGCGCAAAGCGGTATCGGTTGGGAGGACTGTCAGGACGCGTTTCGCTGAGAAACGGCAGAAGCCCAGAAACATTGGGCTTGGGGCGAATTTTTCAGAGGATTCGATGCAGGCGGACTTCCGACTCTAACGGTGTCGACGGAGTCCGCCAAGGGCTTTTCGTCACTTTGCAAAATAAACTTAAAAAAACCGTCAAAGTACTTTTTTATGTCATCGGTTTTGGAGTATTACGAAGACAGACCGCCGAAACCTGCAACACAGGTGGCGTCTTCCAAGACCCGTTTGTTTGCAGTCACTTGAATCTCCGCAGGTGAGATTTCGGCAGTCACTTCGAGGCGCAGCACCGCCCAGGTATTGCGTCTACTGGCTCTGACAAAGGTGACCGAGTATGGATGATCACGGACGTAGCCCTTCCTCCAACCAGCCAATCCTTTATGTACTCGATACCAACGTATTGATTCACGATCCAAACGCCCTGCTGAATTTTGAAGAACACCACGTCGCGATCCCGATGACCGTGCTTGAAGAGCTGGACAAGCTCAAGAGCGGGCATCACAGCGTGGCCGCTGAATGCCGTCAGGCCATCCGGCTGATCGACAAGACCCTGGGCGATGCGTCCCCGGAAGATGTCGAACTGGGTGTGCCGATCCAGCGCGGCAAGGGTGGGCCGAAGGGCTTGCTGTCAATTCTGATGAGCAAGCAGGCCGAATCGAACCTGATTCTGCCCGAGCACCTGAACGACAACAAAATCATCAACCAACTGATCGACCTGCACACCCGCGAGCCGAAAAAACCGGTGGTGCTGGTTACCAAAGACATCAACATGCGCCTCAAGGCGCGCGCCTGCGGTATCGCCTCCGAGGACTACAGCACCGACCAACTGGTCGACGACGTGTCGCTGCTGCCCAACGGCTACCACAACATGACCGGCTCCTTCTGGGACCGCGTGAGCAAGGTCGAAACCCGTCAGGACCACGGCCGCACCTGGCACCAGGTGCAACTGATCGACAACCTGCCTGCGGTACACATCAACGAATTCATCATCGATGAACAGGGCTTCGTCGGCTGGATCAAGGAGATTGAAGAAGACCGCCTGCTGATTCTCGACCTGCATCAGGAGCCGTTGCTGCATCAGGAAGCGTGGGGGCTGAAACCGCGCGACATTTATCAAAGTCTGGCGCTGTACGCGCTGCTCGATCCGGACATTCATCTGGTCAACCTGTCGGGTGCCGCCGGTTCCGGTAAAACCATTCTGGCGCTGGCCGCTGCGATCGAGCAGACCATGGTCAGCAAGCGTTATCGTCGCATCATCGCCACTCGCAGTGTGCAGGGCCTGGATCAGGAAATCGGCTTCCTGCCCGGCACCGAAGCGGAAAAAATGGAGCCTTGGCTGGGCGCCATCACCGACAACCTCGAAGCCTTGCACATGGATGACGAAAACACCCATGGCAGCGTCGACTACATCCTCAGCAAAGTGCCGCTGCAGTTCAAATCACTCAACTACATTCGTGGTCGCAGCTTCCAGCAAAGCCTGATTCTGATCGACGAATGCCAGAACCTCACGCCGCACCAGATGAAAACCATCATCACCCGTGCCGGCGCCGGTTCGAAAGTGGTGTGCCTGGGCAACCTCGCACAGATCGACACCCCTTACCTGTCCGCGACCAGCTCCGGGCTGACCTACCTGACCGAACGCTTCAAGGATTTCCCCAACGGTGTGCACATCACCCTGCAAGGGGTGCCTCGCTCGATCCTGGCTGAATACGCCGAAACCCATCTGTAACCGCATCGCCAACAAAACCGGGCGGCCCCAAAGCCGCCCGGTTTTTTTATGCCCTACACAAATCACATGTAGGAGCTGCCGAAGGCTGCGATCTTTTGATCTTGCTCTATAAAAGCCAGATCAAAAGATCGTCCGATCGCGGCCCGAGCCTTCGGCAGCTCCTACATAAGGTGAGTGATATTCGTGGGTGCGGAAATTTGACCCGCAGGTTTACAATCCCCGCTCCTGATCAGGAGTAATCCCGTGCTGACTCATCTCGATTCCCAAGGTCGCGCCAACATGGTCGACGTCACCGAAAAAGCCGTGACGTTCCGTGAAGCGACGGCCCAAGCGCTGGTGCGCATGCTCCCCGAAACGTTGCAGATGATCGTCAGCGGCGGCCATCCCAAGGGCGACGTGTTCGCCGTGGCGCGCATCGCCGGCATTCAAGCGGCGAAGAAAACCAGCGATCTGATTCCCCTGTGCCACCCGCTGATGCTCACCGGCGTCAAAGTCGAACTCAGTGCCGAAGGCGAAGACAGCGTGCGCATCGTCGCCCGCTGCAAACTCTCCGGGCAGACCGGCGTCGAGATGGAAGCGCTGACTGCCGCCAGCGTCGCCGCCCTGACCATCTACGACATGTGCAAAGCCGTCGATCGCGGCATGACCATCGAAAGCGTGCGTCTGCTGGAGAAGGTCGGCGGCAAGAGTGGGCACTTTCAAGCGGAGCAGCCATGAACCTGACCGTGAGGTTTTTTGCCCGTTACCGTGAAGCGCTGGGCGTGGATTCGCTGAAGGTTGAAGGTGATTTCGCCACCGTCGATGACGTGCGCGCACTGCTGGCAACGCGTGATGGCGCTGAAGTATTGAGCGAACAGAACCTGATGTGCGCACGTAACGAAGACCTATGTCAGCTCGACGAGCCGGTGGTCGATGGCGACGAAGTGGCGTTTTTCCCCACCGTGACCGGAGGCTGAGCCATGGCGATTCGTGTGCAGGCCACGCCGTTCGATCCGGGCGCTGAAGTCAACGCGATGCACGCGGCCAATGTCGGCGTCGGCGCGGTGGTGAGTTTTGTCGGCTACGTGCGCGACTTCAACGATGGGCTGGATGTCGCGGGAATGTTCCTCGAACACTATCCGGGCATGACCGAAAAAGCCCTCGGCAAAATCGCCATCGAAGCCGAGCAGCGCTGGCCGCTGTTGAAACTGGAAGTGCTGCACCGCATCGGCGCGCTCGAACCGGGTGAACCAATCGTTTTTGTCGGCGCCGCCAGTGCGCATCGCCAGGCCGCATTCGATGCCTGCGCCTTCGTCATGGACTACCTGAAAACCCGTGCACCGTTCTGGAAGAAAGAAAACACCAGCGACGGGCCGCGTTGGGTTGAGGGGCGCGACAGTGATCATGCCGCGGCGGATCGCTGGAACAAGTAAGTCCTGTAGCGCCTTCAAATCCGCCATCGCTGGCAAGCCAGCTCCCACAGGATCTTTGGTGTACACAAAATCTGTGTACGACTCGATCACTGTGGGAGCTGGCTTGCCAGCGATGGGGCCCTCTGTAACACCCAAAATCTCTCTTTTCTTTAATTGACGATATGTACCTGCGAGTCCAATATGGATTTATAAGTACAAAAAAGCATCCCCTCCGTTTCAGCTCTTTCTTGCCAAACCAACAACAACTTCCGCGAGAGAACGAACATGAAGAAACTCCCCCTCATCACCGGTCTGGCCCTGAGCCTGTTGTCCTGCGCCAGCGTGTTCGCCGCCGAACAAACCCTGCGCATCGGCATCGAGGCGGCTTACCCGCCGTTCGCCTCGAAAACCGACAAAGGCGAAATCGTCGGTTTCGACTACGACATCGGCAATGCCCTGTGCGCGCAGATGAAGGTCAAGTGCGTGTGGGTCGAAGGTGAGTTCGACGGTCTGATTCCTTCGCTGAAAGTGAAGAAGATCGACATGGCGCTGTCGTCGATGACCATCAACGAAGACCGCAAGAAGTCGGTGGATTTCACCCACAAGTACTACTTCACTTCGTCGCGCCTGGTGATGAAGGAAGGCGCCAGCGTTGATGATCAGTACGCCAGCCTCAAGGGCAAGAACGTCGGCGTGCAGCGCGCGACTACCACCGATCGTTACGCCACCGAGGTGTTCGAGGCCAAGGGCATCAACGTCAAGCGCTACAGCAACAACGAAGAGATCTACATGGACCTCGCGGCGGGGCGGCTCGATGCGATCTTTGCCGATACCATTCCGCTGAATGACTTTTTGTCGATGCCGCGTGGCAAAGGCTATGCGTTTGTCGGGCCTGAGTTGAAGGATCCGAAGTACGTGGGCGAGGGCGCGGGGATTGCGGTGCGCAAAGGCAATACTGAATTGGTCAGCCAGTTGAATGGCGCGATTGATGGTATTCGCGCGAGTGGCGAGTACCAGAAGATTTCCGAGAAGTATTTCAAGTCCGACATTTACGGCGACTGATAGTCCGTCATCGCTGGCAAGCCAGCTCCCACAGTGATTGAGTCGTACACAGATGTTGTGTGCAACAAAAAAACTGTGGGAGCTGGCTTGCCAGCGATGGGGCCGGTTCAATCACCGCAAATCTCTAGCCCTTCATTTCCTTCAGGTGTTTGTACACCGTCGCCCGCCCCATGTTCAGCACATTGGCCACATAGTTCGAGGCACTCTTGCCCTTGAACGCGCCCTCGGCGTGCAGCGCCAGCACCAGTTCGCGTTTGTGATCGCGGGTCAGCACATTCAGGCTCAACTGCCGCTCGCGCAGCCAGGCGTGGAGGAAGGTGTTGATGCGTTCCTGCCAGTCATCGCGAAACAGTGAATCCGGTTGCGGGATCAGCTTGCTCGGCGACAGGAACAGGTCCAGCGCCGCCTTGGCATTCTCGAACAGCGAAATATTCAGATTGATGCACAGCACCGCCAGCGGCAGGCCTTCGCTGTCGCGCAGGACGCTGCTCAGGCTGCGAATCTTCTGACCGTCCCAGTTGAGCTTTTCGTACGGGCCAATGTTCCTGTCGCTGACATCCTCGCTGAGCATGTCTTCCAGTGACGAGTCGTCGCCGATCTCGCGTTTCGACAGGTTGTTGGCGATGTAGTCGACCTTCTGCGTGCGCAGGTCGTGCAGCACCACTTCGGCGTGGGGAAAAAACAGCGTGGCGATGGCGTCGGCGATGGCGCGGAAGTTATCCAGCGCTGGATCGAATTCGGGGGCGGTCATGACAGTGGAGCTCCAGGCAGCGTCAGCGCCCCCGTGATCAGGGGGCGCTGGGAGTGTGCCGCAATCCGTTGGGCGCGTCATCCGGGGGGACGATCAGGCGAGGCGGGCAGGGGAGAGCATGGCGCTGCTCAGGCCGAAGTTGCGCAAGTGCTCGGGCAAAGGCTCGCCGCGCACCAGTGCAGCGCTGGCCTGGCCCATCGCCGGCGATGTCTGAATGCCGTAGCCGCCCTGCGCCGCGACCCAGAACAGTCCGGGCACCTTCTGATCGAAACCGCTGAGCAAATCACCGTCGGCAACGAAACTGCGCAGCCCGGCCCACGTGCGGGTCGGACGGCGGATGGTCAGCGTGGTGGCTTCTTCGATCTGGTAAATGCCCATGGCGATGTCGAGTTCTTCCGGTTGCACATCGTGAGGCTCGACCGGATCGGCGTTGGCCGGCGAACCGAGGAACATGCCGGCGTCGGGCTTCATATAGAAGGACTCGTCGAGACTGACCAGCATCGGCCAGTGATGAATGTCGACGCCTTCGGGGCCGGCGAAGATGAACGCGGCACGGCGTTTCGGTTGCAGGCCCAGCGATTTGGCGCCGGCCAGTGCGCCGATCTTGTCGGCCCAGGCGCCGGCGGCGTTGATAATGACTGGCGCGCTGAAGGTCTTGCCGTTTGTTTGTACGTGCCAGAGGCCGTCGGCGTCGCGGCTCAGGCCAAGCACTTCGCAATCGGTATGGACTTCGCCGTTGTTGCGTCGGATGCCGCGCAGGTAGCCCTGATGCAGGGCGTCGGTGTCGATGTCGCTGGCGCTCGGATCGTAGATCGCGCCGTGGACTTTTTCCCGGCGCAGGATCGGCAGGCGCGCGCAGGCTTCGTCGGCAGTGAGCAACTGCATCTCAGGGACTGTGGCTTTGGCGCTGAGGTATTGGTTGTTGAGTTCGGCGGGGTCACCGGTGAAGTCGACGGTCATTTCGCCGCGTGGGGTCAGCAGTGGATGTTCGCAGAAACCGGCCGGTGGATGATCGAAAAACTCACGGCTGGCCTGGGTCAGTGCGCGTACTTGCGGGGTGCCATAGGCGGCGGTAAACAGCGCAGCGGAGCGTCCGGTGGAGTGATAGGCCGGGTGCGATTCACGTTCGAGCACGATGACTTTGCCGTGCGGCGACAGCCAGAAACCGGTGGAAGCGCCGGCAATCCCGCCGCCGATGATGATGAAATCTGCCTGGCTCATGAAAAACTCCAACGCTATCAAGGTTCTCCGGGAATCCGCCTGCGGCAGCTCCCAATTGAAATACATTCCCTGTAGGAGCTGCCGAAGGCTGCGATCTTTTGATCTTGATCTTAAAAAAACAGATCAAAAGATCGCAGCCTTCGGCAGCTCCTACAGTGGTCAGTTGTTGAGGTGGTAGAGCGCATTGGCGAGGGCGATGTCTTCCAGGCCCAGGCCAA
>NZ_JBODOE010000001.1:347418-409532 GCF_051913165.1 Pseudomonas sp. SM4
CGGCAGCTCCTACAGTGGTCAGTTGTTGAGGTGGTAGAGCGCATTGGCGAGGGCGATGTCTTCCAGGCCCAGGCCAATTGAGCGGAAAAACACGTGACGATCGTAATCCGGGCGCTGCACTTTCTCGCTCAGCAGGTCGGCGAGGTCGCCGACGATCAAATCCTTGCTCCAGCCATGTTGTTCAGCAGCAATCAGCATTTCACCCGCCGAACCCGGCGTGGTCAGACGATAGTCGCAGAACACTTGCATCTCGTTGAGGCGCTGCGGTGGTACTTCGTGGGCGCGCGGGGCGTTGGTGCTGATCGAGGTAATCAGCGCCGGTTTACTCAGCTCAGCCGGATCGATCACCGGCCCGGCTGACGAGGTGCAGAGCATGATCACGTCAGCCTCGGCGAGGGCGGCTTCCCGGCTGTCGACGATCTTCAGATTGGGCGTGATGGCTTTCAACAGGGCCTGGGTCTGCGCGTCGGCGGACAGGCTTGGCGAATACAGGCTGATGCTCTGCCAGTCGCGCAGCGACTTCACGTAATGCAGATGCGCCTGCGCAACCTTGCCGCTGCCGATGATCGCCAGTCGCGTGGCATTCAACGGCGCGAGGGCGTCAACTGCCACGGCAGTGGTCGCGGCGGTGCGTGCGGTGGTCAGTTCACCGGCATCGCAGAGCAGCAGCGGTTGACCGGTTTTCATCGACATCAATAGCGTCCACGCCGTCACCAATGGGCCTTGCTCGCGAACGATGTAGGGCGAAGTCTTCATGCCGTACACACCGTCTTCAGCCAGTACACCCAGATAGTTGATGAAGTCACCGGCACCCTGCGGGAATTCCACCAGTTGCTGCGCCGGTTGTACGGCGCTACCCGCCGCAAGGTCGCGAAACAGCTTGCGCAGGATCTGCGGCACATCGAGACGCGCCAACAACTCGCAGGCCTGATGCTGGTCGATCACGTAGGGCGTACTGGACATGTAGGGCTCCGGAATCCGAATGTAAACTTATTAGTCTATTATGGACTTTTAGTATTCTCTCGCAAGCGTCCGATCAAATCCCGGGCGAAAAAAAAGCGCAGTCCGTTGCCGGCTGCGCTTTTCTATTAAACGTCGCTTACTGCGGACGCTTGCGCTCGACCGCACGCAACAGATGCGTCGGTGGCGTTTCACAACT
The DNA here is from genome assembly GCF_051913165.1 of Pseudomonas sp. SM4. NCBI lineage: Bacteria > Pseudomonadati > Pseudomonadota > Gammaproteobacteria > Pseudomonadales > Pseudomonadaceae > Pseudomonas > Pseudomonas sp. SM4. The sequence goes on from NZ_JBODOE010000001.1 coordinate 348,578, forward strand.
GATCTTGCGACCCAGCTTCTCTTCGATGGACGGCAACTGATAAGAGTCGTCTTCCCCGGCGAAGCTGATCGACACGCCATCAGCGCCCGCGCGACCGGTACGGCCGATGCGGTGCACGTAGTCGTCCGGCACTTCCGGCAGGGTGAAGTTGATCACATGGCTGATGCCGTCGATGTGGATGCCGCGACCGGCGACATCGGTGGCGACCAGTACGCGGATCTTGCCTTCGCGGAAACCTTCCAGGGTCTTGATACGTTTGTGTTGTGGCACATCGCCTGACAATTGCGCAGCGTTCACACCGTCGCGCACCAGGCGCTCTTCGATGCGGCGGACTTCGTCCTTGCGGTTGGCGAAGACCATCACCCGCTCCCAGCCATTATCGTTGACCAGGTTGTAGAGCAGTTTGTACTTGTCGGCACCGGCCACGGCGTAGATGTGCTGCTCGACGTTTTCGCTGGCGACGTTGGTGACTTCGATTTCGACGATCGACGGATCGGTCGTCCATTGCTTGGCGAGGTTCATCACGTCTTCGGTGAAGGTCGCGGAGAACAGCAAGGTCTGGCGCTCGGACTTCGGCGGGGTCTGGCGAATGATCTGGCGTACCTGCGGGATGAAGCCCATGTCGAGCATGCGGTCGGCTTCGTCCAGCACCATCACTTCGACCATGTCCAGGTGCACATCGCCGCGCTGGTTGAAGTCGAGCAGACGGCCCGGAGTGGCGACGAGAATGTCGCAGTGGCGCGCTTCGAGGTGCTTGAGTTGCTTGTCGAAGTCCATGCCACCGACAAACGTCATGACGTTGAGGCCGGTGTACTTGGTCAGGTCGGCAGCATCTTTGGCGATCTGCACCACCAGCTCACGGGTCGGCGCGATGATCAGCGCACGGGGTTCGCCCATGTAGCGTTCTTTCGGCGGCGGCGTTTGCAGCAGCTGGGTGATGATCGAGATCAGGAACGCGGCGGTTTTGCCGGTACCGGTCTGCGCGCGGCCAATGGCGTCTTTGCCGGCGAGGGTGAAACCCAGCACCTGCGCCTGAATCGGCGTGCAATAAGGAAAGCCCAGATCCTGGATGGCGTGCATCAGCTCTGGAGACAGCTTGAAATCGTGGAAGCGGGTTTTGCCTTCCTGTGGTTCGACAACGAAATCTTCGAGTTTCCACGGAATGACCGGCGCCTTGGGCTTCGGTTCGCGGCGTGGCTTGGCCGGTTTCGGCGCTTCGCTGCTGGCGGGTTCGGCGGCGATGGGCGCGGCCGGTGCAGGTTGCGGGTCTGGCTTCGGTGCCGCTATGGGAGCGGGGCGGTCGGCCTGTGGGGCATCGGTGCGATGACCGGGGGCGTGCGACGGCGCACTGGGAACTGGCGCGAGCTGCTCAGCCTCGCTTTTACCGAACATTTTCTTGAGTGCTTCGAGCACGGTCATCTCATCAATTGGTTAAGGAATGTACGCCGGCCAGTGTAATGCAAGAATCGGGCGCGGCGTAGTGGGATGATCAAAGGGCAGGAATTGACCGGAAAATCAGCGCAGACGCTCGCTCAACCAGACGCCGATATCGCGAATTTCCTCGGGTAACACTTCGTGCTCCATTGGGTATTCCTGCCATGTCACGGTGACACCATGGTGCTTTAAATACTCGTAAGCGCTGCGGCCCATCGAGTTCTGCACCACGTTATCGAACTGCCCGTGCAGGCAAAGCACCGGAATTCGTTGCTGACTGGCGGACAATTCCAGTTCATCACTAAATGTCGGCGCATAGGTCGACAACGCCAAAACACCCCCCAACGGCCCCTGCCATTTCAGAAAAGCGCTGTGCAAGACCACTGCGCCGCCCTGGGAAAAACCGGCGAGGAAAATTCGCGAGGCGTCTATTCCGCTGGCGCGCTGCTCTTCGATCAATTCGATGATGCGATCGGCGGACGCTTCCAGCTCATCGCGGTCGATGGCGCGGGCCGGGCTCATGGCCTTGATGTCGTACCAGCTCGGCATGGCGTAGCCGCCGTTAATTGTCACTGGGCGTGTCGGCGCCTGCGGCAGCACAAAACGTGTGCTCAGCAGACTTTCCTGCAGCGCTTCGGCGACTGGCAGGAAGTCATAGCGGTCGGCGCCGAGGCCGTGCAGCCAGATCACGCAGGCGTCTGCGGGCTTAACAGGCTGAAGAATCAAGGGCTCGGTCATGGCTGCTCCAAATATGTGCGGGCGCTCTCATTAAGTGCGTGATTCGAGTGCGCGTCCGGTTGATCCGTTAAGAAGATGTCGCAAGGTTACAAGTTTTGCTATTGACCTGTCGCTCAAACGCTTCAGCGATCGGTGTGGTACGGGCTTTGCTATGGCTTCCAGCGTGCAACCGATCCCGCGCCTGGCGGTAACACTATCAGTGTACCCCTCGGGACGGGATGCAAAGAATCCGGTGATGGATGTTCGCCAATGGCCGCAACGGGCTTAGCGAACGTGAAAGGGCTACCGCCCGTTCGGCCGATTGGTGAGAAGTGAGTTGTCCATGATGTGGATTGTCTCCTACTAGACTCATAGCGAAAGTCTTACGTCGGTTGACCCCAAAAAAAGCCAACACGGGTCAACAACGCCTCAAAAGGGTGCGACTGGACTCAAGCTCCGACACAACAAGAGCAAAACTGGAGGTTTGAATGAAGATGTTGAAATCCACCCTGGCCATCGTGACTGCAGCAACAGTACTCGGTGTCAGCGGGTTCGCTCAGGCGGGTGCAACCCTGGATGCAGTGCAGAAGAAAGGTTTCGTGCAATGTGGCGTCAGCGACGGTCTGCCGGGCTTCTCGGTACCGGACGCGACCGGCAAGATCCTCGGGATCGACGCTGACGTTTGCCGTGCTGTGGCCGCTGCCGTATTCGGCGACGCGACCAAGGTCAAGTTCAGCCAGTTGAACGCCAAGGAGCGCTTCACCGCGCTGCAATCTGGCGAGATCGACATCCTGTCGCGCAACACCACCATGACCAGTTCGCGTGACGCGGGCATGGGCCTGAAATTCCCGGGCTTCATTACCTACTACGACGGCATCGGCTTCCTGGTGAACAACAAGCTGGGCGTGAAAAGTGCCAAAGAGCTGGACGGTGCAACCATCTGCATCCAGGCCGGTACCACCACCGAGCTGAACGTTTCCGACTACTTCCGTGGCAACGGTCTGAAATATACCCCGATCACTTTCGACACCTCCGATGAAAGCGCCAAGTCGCTGGAATCCGGTCGTTGCGACGTGCTGACCTCCGACAAGTCCCAGCTGTTCGCCCAGCGCAGCAAGCTGGCCTCGCCGAAAGACTACGTGGTACTGCCGGAAACCATTTCCAAAGAACCACTGGGCCCGGTCGTACGTAACGGCGACGACGAGTGGCTGGCCATCGTGCGTTGGGTCGGCTACGCGCTGCTCAACACCGAAGAAGCCGGCATCACGTCGAAAAACGTTGAAGCCGAAGCCAAGTCGACCAAGAACCCGGACGTCGCCCGTATGCTCGGTGCTGACGGCGAATACGGCAAAGACCTGAAACTGCCGAAAGACTGGGTGGTACAGATCGTCAAACAAGTCGGCAACTACGGCGAAATCTTCGAGAAAAACCTCGGCAAGAGCACTCCGCTGGAAATCGACCGTGGCTTGAACGCCCTGTGGAACAACGGCGGCATTCAGTACGCACCACCAGTGCGCTAATGGTTCTATCGCCCGGCGGGCCAACCGCCGGGTGATGTTCTGTTCCATTTCTTGCGGGGCACTTCATGCAAAATTCAATCGGCGCACCTAAGCAGAGGCTCAGCCTCAGCGATCCACGAGTGCGTGCGTGGTTATTCCAGATCATCACCATTGTGGCGGTGGTCTCGCTGGGCTGGTTTCTGTTCGACAACACGCAAACCAACCTGCAGCACCGGGGCATTACTTCCGGTTTCGACTTTCTGGAGCGCAGTGCCGGGTTCGGCATCGCTCAACACCTGATCGATTACACCGAAGCGGACAGTTATGCCCGCGTCTTCGTTATCGGTTTGCTCAACACCTTGTTGGTGACAGTGATCGGCGTGATTCTGGCGACGATTCTCGGCTTCATCATCGGTGTGGCGCGGCTGTCGCAGAACTGGATCATCAGCAAACTGGCGACGGTGTATGTGGAAGTTTTCCGCAACATTCCGCCGCTGCTGCAAATCCTGTTCTGGTACTTCGCGGTATTCCTGACCATGCCGGGGCCGCGCAACAGCCACAACTTCGGCGACACCTTCTTCGTCAGCAGCCGGGGCCTGAACATGCCGGCCGCCTTGGCCGCTGATGGTTTCTGGGCGTTCGTGGTCAGCATCGTGGTGGCGATCATCGGCATCGTGCTGATGTGCCGCTGGGCCAACAAGCGCTTCGAAGCGACCGGCGTGCCGTTCCACAAGTTCTGGGTAGGGCTGGCGATTCTGCTGGTGATCCCGACCTTGTGCGCACTGATCTTCGGCGCTCCGCTGCACTGGGAAATGCCCGAGCTCAAAGGCTTCAACTTCGTTGGCGGCTGGGTGCTGATCCCGGAACTGCTCGCGTTGACCCTGGCCCTGACCGTGTACACCGCGGCGTTCATCGCAGAGATCGTGCGCTCCGGGATCAAGTCGGTCAGCCATGGCCAGACCGAAGCGGCGCGTTCGCTCGGCCTGCGCAACGGCCCGACCCTGCGCAAGGTGATCATTCCGCAAGCCCTGCGCGTGATCATTCCGCCGCTGACCAGCCAATACCTCAACCTGGCGAAAAACTCTTCGCTGGCGGCCGGTATCGGTTACCCGGAAATGGTTTCGCTGTTCGCCGGCACCGTGCTCAACCAGACCGGTCAGGCGATCGAGGTGATTGCCATCACCATGAGCGTGTACCTGGCGATCAGTATCAGCATTTCCCTGCTGATGAACTGGTACAACAAGCGCATTGCGCTGATCGAGCGGTAAGGAAAAGCGCATGAGTACTCATACTTTCAAACCCGACATGCCCCCACCGAACAGCAGCATCGGCGTGGTGGCGTGGATGCGCGCGAACATGTTCTCCAGCTGGCTCAACACCCTGCTGACGCTGTTTGCGTTCTACCTGATCTACCTCGTCGTGCCACCGATTCTCAGCTGGGCAATCATTGATGCCAACTGGGTCGGCACCACCCGCGCCGATTGCACCAAGGACGGCGCCTGCTGGGTGTTCATTCAGCAGCGTTTCGGCCAGTTCATGTACGGCTATTACCCGGCTGAATGGCGCTGGCGCGTCGACCTGACCGTGTGGCTGGCGGTGATCGGCGTGGCGCCACTGTTCATCTCGCGCTTCCCGCGTAAAGCGGTGTACGGGCTGAGCTTTCTGGTGATCTACCCGATTGTTGCCTGGTGCCTTCTGCACGGCGGCGTGTTCGGTCTGCCACAGGTGGCGACCAGCCAATGGGGCGGCCTGATGCTGACTCTGGTAATCGCCACCGTTGGTATCGCCGGCGCCTTGCCGCTGGGAATCGTGCTGGCACTGGGTCGACGCTCGAACATGCCGGCAATTCGGGTGGTCTGCGTGACCTTCATCGAATTCTGGCGCGGCGTGCCGTTGATCACCGTGCTGTTCATGTCCTCGGTGATGCTGCCGCTGTTCCTGCCCGAAGGCATGAACTTCGACAAGCTGCTGCGGGCGTTGATCGGGGTGATTCTGTTCCAGTCGGCCTATGTCGCTGAAGTGGTGCGCGGCGGTCTGCAAGCGATTCCCAAAGGTCAGTACGAAGCGGCCGCAGCGATGGGCCTCGGTTACTGGCGTTCGATGGGTCTGGTGATTCTGCCGCAAGCCCTGAAGCTGGTGATCCCTGGCATCGTCAACACCTTCATTGCGCTGTTCAAGGACACTAGCCTGGTGATCATCATCGGCCTGTTTGACCTGCTCAACAGCGTCAAGCAAGCCGCTGCCGACCCGAAATGGCTGGGCATGGCCACCGAAGGCTACGTGTTCGCCGCCCTGGTGTTCTGGATTTTCTGTTTTGGTATGTCGCGCTATTCCATGCATCTGGAACGCAAGCTCGACACTGGCCACAAGCGTTAGGAGTTCTCTGTAAATGAGCGAAGCAATCAAAAAGCCAGTGGGCCCTGAAGGCATTATTCAGATGCAGGGCGTCAACAAGTGGTACGGCCAGTTCCACGTGCTGAAAGACATCAACCTCAACGTCAAACAAGGCGAGCGTATCGTCCTGTGCGGCCCGTCGGGTTCCGGTAAATCGACGACGATTCGTTGCCTCAATCGTCTGGAAGAACACCAGCAGGGCCGCATCGTCGTCGACGGCGTGGAACTGACCAACGACCTCAAGCAGATCGAAGCGATCCGCCGCGAAGTCGGCATGGTGTTCCAGCACTTCAACCTGTTCCCGCACCTGACCATTTTGCAGAACTGTACCCTGGCGCCGATGTGGGTACGCAAGATGCCCAAGCGCAAGGCTGAGGAAATCGCCATGCATTACCTGGAGCGCGTACGCATTCCGGAGCAGGCGCACAAATTCCCGGGGCAATTGTCCGGCGGTCAGCAGCAGCGTGTGGCGATTGCCCGCGCCCTGTGCATGAAACCGAAAATCATGCTGTTCGATGAACCGACTTCAGCGCTTGATCCGGAGATGGTGAAAGAGGTGCTCGACACCATGATCGGCTTGGCTGAAGACGGCATGACCATGCTCTGCGTGACTCACGAAATGGGCTTCGCCCGTACCGTGGCCAATCGCGTGATCTTCATGGACAAGGGCGAAATCGTTGAGCAAGCGGCGCCGAATGACTTCTTCGATAATCCGCAGAATGAGCGGACGAAGTTGTTCTTGAGTCAGATTTTGCATTGATCTGATCGCAGCCTGCGAAATAAACCCGGACCTGTTCCGGGTTTTTTTTTGCCCCGCTCCCCTGTAGGAGCTGCCGCAGGCTGCGATCTTTTGATCTGGTTTTTAAAATCCAAGTCAAAAGATCGTCCGATCGCGGCCCGAACCTGCGGCGGCTCCTACAGGGTTGTGTGGGGGGCCCTTCCTGACTAACATGTCAGAAAATTCATCCTATGATTGGATGAAAGGGCGAATTCTATGTCAGACATTTTTCCACTCATCAAACGATCCCTGGTCGATCAGGCCCTGGATCAGCTGCGTCAGCGCATTAACAGCGGTGCCTGGCAGGTTGGCGAGCGTTTACCAACCGAACCCGAGCTGTGCGCCGAGCTCGGCATCAGCCGCAACACGGTGCGTGAAGCCATGCGCGTGCTGGCGTTTTCCGGATTGATCGAGATTCGCCAGGGCGATGGCAGTTACCTGCGCGCGTTGGTCGACCCGCTCGATACGCTGAAAGCGTTGTCGCGCTGCTCGCTGGAGCAGGCACGGGAAACCCGGCACATCCTTGAAGTCGAGGCCATTGGCCTGGCGGCGTTGCGGCGTACCGACGAAGACCTTGTCGCATTGCGCGAAGCATTGGGCACCAGCGGCAGTCACTACCACGGCGACCTCGACACCTTCATCGCTTGCGATCTGGTGTTCCACCGCCGCTTGGTCGACGCCGCGCACAACCCGGCCCTCAGCGAGCTGTACGGCTATTTCTCCAGCATCGTCGGCGCGCAGTTGCGCCAGACCCTGAACATCGTCCCGCGCCGTCAGGAAGTGTTCGACCTGCACATCGAGTTGCTCGATGCGGTCGAACAACGCGACCCGGAGCGGGCCAAAGCCTTGTCGAGGCAGTTGATCAATGAACCTTGAAACCGAGAAATCCATGTCCCGCAGTGAGATATCCACAACCCCGAAACGCACGGCTGAGCTTGAAGAGCTGCTGATCGACGCCGAGGCCGATGACGAGCAAGTGCAACAAAGCCATCCGCTGGTCCGCCGCCCGTGGCTGTTGTTGCTGGGTCTGATTCTGGTCGCGCTGAATTTGCGCCCGGCGCTGTCGAGCATGGCGCCGCTGCTCAGCGAAGTGTCGAAAAGCCTCGGCTTGTCGGCGGCGCAAGCCGGTTTGCTGACCACGCTGCCGGTGCTGTGCCTGGGTTTGTTCGCGCCGCTGGCGCCGATTCTGGCAAGACGTTTTGGCGCCGAACGCGTGGTGCTGGGAATCCTGCTGACACTGGCTTGCGGCATCATTTTGCGCAGCAGCTTTGGTGAAATCGGTTTGTTCGCCGGCAGCGTACTGGGCGGTGCCAGTATTGGCATCGTCGGCGTATTGCTGCCGGGCATCGTCAAACGCGACTTCGCCAAGCACGCGGGCACCATGACCGGCGTCTACACCATGGCCCTGTGCCTGGGCGCGGCAATGGCGGCGGGCACGAGTGTGCCGTTGAGTGAACATTTTGGCGGCGACTGGACAATTGGCCTGGGCTTCTGGGTCATCCCGGCGCTGGTGGCGGCGTTGTTCTGGCTGCCGCAGGTCGGCCAGAAACACGGCGCACACAATGTCGCCTATCGCGTGCGCGGTTTGCTGCGTGATCCGCTGGCCTGGCAGGTGACCTTGTACATGGGCCTGCAATCGTCGCTGGCCTACATCGTGTTCGGCTGGTTGCCGTCGATCCTCATCGGTCGTGGGTTGACGCCGACGCAGGCGGGTCTGGTGTTGTCCGGTTCGGTGATCATTCAACTCGCCAGTTCACTGGCCGCGCCTTGGCTGGCGACGCGGGGCAAGGATCAGCGTCTGGCGATCGTCGTGGTGATGGCGCTGACCCTTGGCGGTCTGTTCGGCTGTCTCTATGCACCGATCGAAGGCTTGTGGGGCTGGGCGATTCTGCTGGGTCTGGGGCAGGGCGGGACGTTCAGTCTGGCGTTGACCTTGATCGTGCTGCGTTCGCGTGACTCACATGTCGCGGCGAACCTGTCGAGCATGTCTCAGGGTTTCGGTTACACGCTGGCGTCGATGGGGCCGTTCGCGGTCGGCGTGGTGCATGACTGGACCGGCGGCTGGAATGCGGTGGGCTGGATCTTTGGCATCATTGGTACAGGCGCGATCATCGCCGGGCTTGGCGCCGGGCGTGCGCTGTACGTGCAAGTGCAAAGCGAAAGAATCTGACCTCTGTGGGAGCTGCGGCACGCTGCGATCTTTTGATTTTTATCCTTGGTAAATCAACATTAAAAGATCGCAGCGTGCCGCAGCTCCTACGGGGTTTTGTGGGTTGCCGTATTCGGTGGGCGAATGCCGATAGTGTTTCTTCGCTTTGCAGATTATCGTGCTGGCAATCTGTACCTCTTTTGGAGATTGCCCATGAGTGAAGTCCACGCCGCGTTGATCACCCGGTTCTATGAAGCCTTCCAGCGTCTGGATGCCGAAGGCATGGCCGCGTGCTACACCGATGACGTGGTGTTCAGCGACCCGGCCTTCGGCGAACTGCGCGGGCGCGATGCCGGCGACATGTGGCGCATGCTCACCACCCGCGCCAAGGACTTCTCTCTGACCTTCGACAACGTCCGCGCCGATGAGCGCAGCGGCGGCGCGCATTGGGTCGCGACCTACCTGTTCAGCCAGACCGGCAACATTGTCATCAACGATATCCAGGCCCGTTTCGTCTTCCGTGACGGCAAGATCTGCGAGCACCACGATCACTTCGATCTGTGGCGCTGGTCGCGTCAGGCCCTGGGTTTCAAAGGCCTGCTGCTCGGCTGGACGCCGCTGGTGCGCAACGCCGTGCGGGCGCAGGCACTGAAGGGACTGAAGGCATTTCAGGCCGGTCGCTGATAAGATCGCGACCTGTTTCCTACACGCCTCTGATCCCAAAGTGACCAGCCTTAGCGAAAAATCTGTCGATGTTGCCGAACCGGTGAGCAAGTCCTGGTTCGTCTACCTCGTTCGTGCGGCCAACGGCTCGTTGTACTGCGGGATCAGCGACGATCCCGTGCGTCGTTTCGCCAAGCACCAGAGCGGCAAGGGCGCGCGCTTCTTCCTTTCCAGCCCGGCCATGGCATTGGTGTACACCGAACTTTGTCGCGACAAGAGCGACGCCTTGCGCCAGGAACGGTTGATCAAGAAGCTGCGCAAGAGCGCCAAGGAATGCCTGGTTGCGTCTTATCAATCTGACTGATCGGTTCCCATCAGCCAGATCTGTAGGCTGCTAACAAAATGCGCGCTAAGCTGCCGACTCACTATCTGAGCGGCGGAGCCGAGCATGTCCGAGTTGATTCTCCATCATTACCCGACCTCTCCATTTGCCGAGAAGGCCCGCCTGCTGTTGGGGTTCAAGGGCTTGTCCTGGCGCTCGGTGCATATCTCGCCGGTGATGCCAAAACCTGATTTGACTGCCCTGACCGGCGGCTATCGCAAGACCCCGGTGCTGCAAATCGGCGCTGATATCTATTGCGACACTTCCTTGATCGCGCGTCGACTGGAGCAGGAAAAAGCGTTGCCGGCGTTCTTCCCCGAAGGTCAGGAGTTCACCAGCGCAAGTTTTGCCACTTGGGCTGATTCGGTGGTGTTCCAGCATGCCGTGAGTCTGGTGTTCCAGCCGGAATCGGTTGCCGTGCGTTTCGCCAAGCTGCCACCGGAAGCGATCAAGGCGTTTATCGCCGACCGTGCAGGCCTGTTCTCGGGTGGCAGTGCCACGCGTTTGTCCGCCGAACAGGCCAAGCACCAATGGCCGACGATCATGGCGCGTCTGGAGCAGCAGTTGCAGCGCGAACAGGGCGACTACCTGTTCGGCGAGCCGTCGATAGCCGACTTCGCGCTGGCGCATCCCATGTGGTTCCTCAAGGCCACGCACGTCACGGCGCCGCTGGTGGATGAGTATCCGGCGGTTTCTGCGTGGTTGAATCGAGTGCTGGGCTTTGGTCATGGCGCGGCGAGTGCGATGACCTCGGAAGAGGCGCTGGAGGTGGCGCGTAACGCGACCCCGGCGGCATTGCCGGATGAGCAGTTCGTTGACCCGAACGGGTTCAAGGCTGGCCAGCAGGTGGCAATTGCCGCGACCGATTACGGGGTTGATCCGGTGGTGGGTGAGCTGCTGTTTGCCGGTCGCGAAGAGCTGATCATTCGTCGTGAAGACGAGCGTGGCGGCGTGGTGCACGTGCACTTCCCGCGCTTCGGCTTCCGCATCGAGGCTCGCTAAAAGCAAAAGATCGCAGCCTGCGGCAGCTCCTACATATGTCTCATGTAGGAGCTGCCGCAGGCTGCGATCTTTTGATCTTGCTGTTATTTCAGAGCGGCGAGAATCTCGTCCGGGTCGAACCCACGAATCAACGTGCCGTTGACGTCGATCAACGGGATCCCGCGTCCACCCAATGCCTCATACGCCTTGCGCGCCTCGGCATCCTTCTCGATGTCGAACTCCTTGAACGCAATCCCCTTGCTGTCGAGAAAACGCTTGGTCTGTTTGCAGTAGCCGCACCAGTCGGTGGCGTAGAGCACGACGTTGGCCTGCGCGCGCGTCTGCTCGGCAACCATTTGTGACGGATTGAACACCCGCTCGATCTTGCCCCAGTTCTGATAAACCACGACCACCAGCAGAACCAGCGCGACCTTCTTCAGCACATTGCCGAGCATCAGTTGCGCCGCTTCAGCTGATCGGTCAGCGACGTCGGCAAACCTTTGATCACCAGGGTGCCAGCCTCTTCGTCGTACTCGATCTTCGAGCCCAGCAGGTGCGCTTCAAAGCTGATCGACAGGCCCTCGGCGCGGCCGGTAAAGCGGCGGAATTGATTGAGGGTGCGTTTGTCCGCCGGAATCTCTGGCGACAGGCCGTAGTCCTTGTTGCGGATGTGATCGTAGAAGGCTTTCGGGCGCTCTTCGTCGATCAGCTCGGAGAGTTCTTCCAGGCCCATCGGTTCGCCGAGTTTGGCCTGGCTGCTGGCGTAATCGACCAGGGTCTTGGTTTTCTCGCGGGCAGATTCTTCCGGCAGGTCTTCGCTTTCAACGAAATCGCTGAAAGCCTTGAGCAGCGTGCGTGTCTCGCCCGGGCCGTCGACGCCTTCCTGGCAACCGATGAAGTCGCGGAAGTACTCCGAAACCTTTTTGCCGTTCTTGCCCTTGATGAACGAGATGTACTGCTTGGACTGCTTGTTGTTCTGCCACTCGGAGACGTTGATGCGCGCCGCCAGGTGCAACTGGCCGAGGTCGAGGTGGCGCGACGGGGTCACGTCCAGCTCGTCGGTCACCGCCACGCCTTCGCTGTGGTGCAGCAGGGCGATAGCGAGGTAATCGGTCATGCCTTGCTGATAGTGGGCGAACAGTACGTGACCGCCGACCGACAGGTTCGACTCTTCCATCAGCTTTTGCAGGTGCTCGACCGCGACTTTGCTGAACGCGGTGAAGTCCTGGCCGCCTTCCATGTATTCCTTCAGCCAGCCGCTGAACGGGAACGCGCCGGATTCCGGATGGAACAGACCCCAGGCTTTGCCCTGTTTGGCGTTATAGCTTTCGTTGAGGTCGGCGAGCATGTTCTCGATGGCTGCAGACTCGGCCAGTTCGGTGTCACGGGCGTGCAGAACTGCGGGCGTGCCGTCGGGTTTTTTGTCGATCAGGTGGACGATGCAATGACGGATCGGCATGGGCTTCTCGGCTGTTGGAAGGGAGGAGGGCAGGCTCCCCCGAAAAAGCGCTCAGTGTACCCGATTCTCAGCACAGGCCTCCTGTAGGAGCTGCCGCAGGCTGCGATCTTTTGATCTTGTTTTTTTCAAAAGCCAAATCAAAAGATCGCCGCCTGCGGCAGCTCCTACATAACCGGGGAAACTGCGTTGGCGGCAGCGTAAACGGGGGGTTGTAGGGCAAAACCGGGGCGTGCGAACGGGCTTATGCAGTTTTTTACCGATTTAGAGCAATAAAGCTGACCAAATGGGTAGCTAGAGGCGGATATTTCCCCGTCTCTGTGCTAGTTTTGCCCGGTCTTACGCGAAGTCACTGCGTTAAGCGTGCAATCAGCATTTGTCAGGTCGAACCAAACCCTGATTTCGGCATCTATAACCCGACTCGTCGTGGTTATCGCCGAGGGTGCCAGATCCAGAAGATCGGGCTCGATGGCTGACACTGCACTCTGCAATCCATATGAATTTGATAGGGAAGGAACACTACATGGCTCTTACTAAAGACCAACTGATCGCCGACATCGCTGAAGCTATCGACGCGCCGAAAACCACCGCGCGTAACGCTCTGGACCAACTGGGCCAAATCGTTGCCGATCAGCTGGAAAACGGCGGCGAAATCACCTTGCCTGGTATCGGCAAGCTGAAAGTGACCGAGCGTCCTGCCCGCACTGGCCGTAACCCTTCGACTGGCGCTGCCATCGAAATCCCTGCGAAGAAAGTGATCAAGCTGGTTGTGGCCAAAGGCCTGACCGACGCTGTGAACAAGTAAGACGCAGCAATAAAAAACCGTGCACCGGAGTGATCCGGGCACGGTTTTTTTGTGCCTGCGATTTGACGCATTACCCCTGTAGGAGCTGCGGCACGCTGCGATCTTTTGATTTTGTGTTTAAAAATCAATCAAGATCAAAAGATCGCAGCGTGCCGCAGCTCCTACAGGGGGCCGAGCAGGGTTAGCGAACCCAGCGCTCGCGGCGCCAGATCTGCTGCTCGGACTTGGTCTGGAACGTCCACGCCACAAAGCGGCTCTGCTTCTGGCCCTGCGACATCTCCACGACCTGGCTTTCCAGCACGCCGGCCTTTTTCAGTGCAATTTCAATGGCTGGCAGGTTCGACGCCTTCGACACCAGTGTGCTGAACCACAGCACCTTGTGCTGGAAATTCGCGCTCTCGGCGATCAGTTGCGTCACGAATCGCGCTTCGCCGCCTTCACACCACAGCTCGGCCGACTGGCCACCGAAGTTCAGCACCGGCAGTTTACGTTTCGGATCGGCCTTGCCCAGCGCACGCCATTTGCGCTCGCTGCCCTTGGTCGCTTCGTCCATCGAGGCGTGGAACGGCGGGTTGCACATGGTCAGGTCAAAGCGCTCGCCCGGCTCCAGCAGGCCAATCAGGATGTGCTTGCGGTTTTCCTGTTGGCGCAGCTGGATGACCTTGCTCAGGTCGTTGGACTGAACGATGGCCTTGGCAGCAGCCACCGCCGTCGGGTCGATCTCCGAGCCAAGGAAGTGCCAGCGGTATTCGCTGTTACCGATCAGCGGATACACGCAGTTGGCGCCCATGCCGATGTCCAGCACGTTGACGATTGCGCCGCGCGGCACCTTGCCGTCGTTCATGCTCGCCAACAAATCCGCGAGGAAGTGCACGTAATCGGCCCGGCCCGGCACCGGCGGGCACAGGTAGTCTGCCGGGATGTCCCAATGCTGGATGCCATAAAACGACTTGAGCAGCGCCCGGTTGAACACGCGCACCGCATCGGGGCTGGCGAAGTCGATGCTTTCCTTGCCGTACGGGTTGGTGATCACGAACTTCGCCAGTTCCGGCGTGGTCTTGATCAGCGCCGGGAAGTCGTAACGACCCTGATGGCGATTGCGCGGGTGCAGGCTGGCCTTTTCGCGCGGCTCGACGGCCTTGGCCGGGGTCGCGGAGTCAGGCTTCTTGCGCGCAGGTTTGGGGGTGCGGGGGGCGTTCATGGGCGTGGTCGATTCGGGTATGGCTGAAAGTGGCGGGTATTGTCCCACATTGACGAGCTATGCGCCGATCCCATGTAGGAGCTGCCGCCGGCTCGGGCCGCGATCGGACGATCTTTTGATCTTGGTTTTTAAAAGCCAGATCAAAAGATCGCAGCCTTCGGCAGCTCCTACAGGGGAAATGTGCGGGAATGAAAAAGGGAGGCCACTTGGGCCTCCCTTTTTCAGTGCGATTCGCCGTTACAGGCTGGCAATCCGCGCGTGCTGCTCGGCCAGTTTGGCCAGGGCCTGTTCAGCCTCGGCCAGTTTGGCGCGTTCCTTCTCGATGACTTCGGCCGGAGCCTTGTCAACGAAACCGGCGTTGGACAGTTTGCCGCCCACACGCTGGACTTCGCCCTGCAGACGCAGGATTTCCTTGTCCAGACGCGCCAGCTCGGCGCCCTTGTCGATCAGACCGGCCATCGGCACCAGCACTTCCATCTCGCCAACCAGTGCGGTGGCGGACAACGGTGCTTCTTCGCCAGCCGCCAGAACGGTGATCGATTCCAGACGCGCCAGCTTCTTCAGCAGCGCTTCGTTCTCGGTCAGGCGGCGCTGGTCTTCAGCGCTGACGTTCTTCAGGTAGATCGGCAGTGGCTTGCCCGGGCCGATGTTCATTTCGCCACGGATGTTGCGCGTGCCGAGCATCAGTTCCTTGAGCCATTCGATGTCGTTCTCGGCGGCCGGATCAATGCGTTCTTCATTGGCCACTGGCCAAGACTGCAGCATGATCGTCTTGCCCTGAATGCCGGCCAGCGGCGCGATGCGCTGCCAGATTTCTTCAGTGATGAACGGCATGAACGGATGCGCCAGACGCAGCGCCACTTCGAGCACGCGAACCAGCGTACGGCGAGTGCCGCGCTGACGCTCAACCGGCGCGTTCTCGTCCCACAGCACTGGCTTGGACAGTTCCAGGTACCAGTCGCAATACTGGTTCCAGATGAACTCGTACAGCGCTTGCGCGGCGAGGTCGAAACGGAACTGATCGAGTTGACGGGTCACTTCGGCTTCGGTGCGTTGCAGCTGCGAGATGATCCAGCGATCCGCCAGCGACAGCTCGTAGGCTTCGCCGTTCTGGCCGCAATCTTCGCCCTTGTCCAGAACGTAACGCGCGGCGTTCCAGATCTTGTTGCAGAAGTTGCGATAGCCTTCAACGCGGCCCATGTCGAACTTGATGTCGCGACCGGTCGAAGCCAGCGAGCAGAAGGTGAAGCGCAGGGCGTCGGTGCCGTAGCTGGCGATGCCGTCGGCGAACTCGTCGCGGGTCTGCTTCTCGATCTTCTTCGCCAGTTTCGGCTGCATCAGGCCAGAGGTGCGCTTCTGCACCAGGTCTTCCAGCTCGATACCGTCGATGATGTCCAGCGGGTCAAGGACGTTGCCCTTGGACTTGGACATCTTCTGGCCCTGGCCATCACGCACCAGACCATGCACATAGACGGTCTTGAACGGCACCTGCGGCGTGCCGTCCTCGTTCTTGATCAGGTGCATGGTCAGCATGATCATCCGGGCAACCCAGAAGAAAATGATGTCGAAGCCCGTCACCAGCACGTCGGTGGAGTGGAATTTCTTCAGGAATTCGGTCTTTTCCGGCCAGCCCAGAGTGGAGAACGTCCACAAGCCGGAACTGAACCAGGTGTCGAGTACGTCATTGTCCTGTTGCAGCGCCACGTCCGGGCCAAGGTTGTGCTTGGCACGCACTTCGGCTTCGTCGCGACCGACATAGACTTTGCCCGACTCGTCGTACCAGGCCGGAATCCGGTGGCCCCACCACAGCTGACGGCTGATGCACCAATCCTGAATGTCGCGCATCCACGAGAAGTACATGTTTTCGTACTGCTTCGGCACGAACTGAATGCGACCGTCTTCAACGGCAGCAATCGCAGGCTCGGCCAAAGGCTTGGTCGACACGTACCACTGGTCGGTCAGCCACGGCTCGATCACGGTGCCCGAACGGTCGCCTTTCGGCACTTTCAGGTTGTGATCGTCAACGCTGACCAGCAGGCCGGCGGCGTCGAACGCAGCGACGATCTGCTTGCGCGCTTCGAAACGCTCAAGACCGGCGTACTCGGCCGGAATTGCGCCGTCGATGCTTTCGTTCAGCGTACCGTCGAGATTGAACACCTGGGCTGCGGGCAGCACGTTGGCGTTCTTGTCGAAGATGTTCATCAGCGGCAGGTTGTGGCGCTTGCCGACTTCGTAGTCGTTGAAATCGTGGGCCGGGGTGATTTTCACGCAGCCGGTGCCGAACTCAGGGTCGCAGTAATCGTCGGCGATGATCGGGATGCGGCGGCCAACCAGTGGCAGCTCGACAAACTTGCCGATCAGGGCTTTGTAGCGCTCGTCGTTCGGGTTCACCGCGACGGCGGAGTCGCCGAGCATGGTTTCCGGACGGGTGGTCGCGACGATCAGGAAATCGTTGCCTTCAGCTGTTTTCGCGCCGTCGGCCAGCGGGTACTTCAGGTTCCACAGGAAACCTTTTTCGTCGTGGTTTTCCACTTCGAGGTCGGAAATCGCCGTGTGCAGTTTGGTGTCCCAGTTGACCAGACGCTTGCCGCGGTAGATCAGACCGTCTTCGTGCAGGCGCACGAACGCTTCTTTAACCGCTTCCGAGAGGCCGTCGTCCATGGTGAAGCGCTCGCGGCTCCAGTCCACGGACGAGCCGAGGCGGCGGATCTGACGGCTGATGTTGCCGCCGGACTGATCCTTCCATTCCCAGACTTTCTCGAGGAATTTTTCGCGACCCAGATCGTGGCGATTCTGGCCCTGGGCTTCGAGTTGACGCTCCACCAGCATCTGCGTGGCGATACCGGCGTGGTCGGTGCCCGGCTGCCACAGGGTGTTGCGACCCTGCATGCGGCGGAAACGGATCAGGGCGTCCATGATCGCGTTGTTGAAACCGTGACCCATGTGCAGGCTGCCGGTGACGTTCGGCGGCGGGATCATGATGGTGTAGGAGTCGCCCGCGCCTTGCGGGGCGAAGTAGTTCTCGGACTCCCAGGTGTTGTACCAGGAAGTTTCAATGGCGTGCGGCTGGTAGGTCTTATCCATGCGCGGCGGGACCCTATTGGCATTAATTCAGGAAAAGCCGACGAGTATAGCGGGGCATGGGGCCGAGGGCGAGCGGGGGGAGGTCGCGCGGACACTAATGTTGGGGGGGAACCTTTGTGGTGAGGGGATTTATCCCCGATGGGCTGCGCAGCAGCCCCAATATTTCAATCACGCTGCGCGTTTGCAGGGTTAACGACTGCTGCGCAGCCGATCGGGGATAAATCCCCTCACCACAAGGAGGGGGGGTTATTCGTACTGGCTGAGGAGGCGTTCCATGCGTGCATCGAGGCGGCGTTTGATTTCGGTTTCGATGTGCGGGGCGAAGTCGTCGATCACGTCTTGCATGATCAATTGCGCGGCGGCGCGCAGTTCGCTGTCGAGGTGGAGCAGGGCGTCCGGGCCTTTATTTGCAGGAGCCGCAGGCGGTGCGGCGGGTGTCGGGACCGGCGCGGGAGGTGGTTCGACAGCAGCCGGCTCAGCGCCGACAGAGTCAAACAACATCGGAATCTGTTCCTGTTCGCCATCCTCGACCGTGTCGGTCAGCAGTGGCGGTTGCAGGTTGTCGTCGCCGAGCAGCTGACGGATCGATTCGAGATCGTCGAGCAGGTGTGTCGGCTTTTGCTGCGGTTTCGGAGTGTCCATTGGAATGCTCAGAGTCGCTGTAAACGGTGATCTTGCAGAGGATAGCCCTGTTCGCGGTAGAAGCGAAAACTCTCCCGCGCCGCGGCACGAATCGTCGGGTCTTCGACCACCACTTCCGCCACTCGGGCGAACTTGTTGGCGAAGGCCGGGACTTTCAGGTCGAGATTGACCAGCAAATCCTGATGCTGACCGCAGTCATCGCCCACACTCAGCACGATCAAGCCGTCCGGCTCGCTGTCGGCGGGGCCGTGCGGCACGAAGCTTTCGCCCTTGAACGCCCACAGGCGCGCATCGAGATCGTCCCGCTGGGCGGCATCGCGGCAATGCAGATAGATGCGGTGGCCCATGCGCCAGGCTTTTTCGGTGAGCTTGCAGGCAAAGTCCAGGCGAGCCGAAGGGTCGGCGCTGGGCAGAATATAGAAGTCGACTTTGGTCATTGCGGTTCCAGAGCGGCAAGCGGCGTCACCCGAGAGTGACGCCGCCGCCCATCAGCGGTGTCAGGCTTTGGCGCGATCGAGCAGGTATTGGGTCAGCAATGGCACCGGACGGCCAGTGGCGCCTTTGTCCTTGCCGCCGCTGGTCCATGCGGTGCCCGCGATGTCCAGGTGCGCCCAGTTGAGGTTCTTGGTGAAGCGCGACAGGAAGCATGCTGCTGTGATGGTGCCGGCTTTCGGGCCGCCAATGTTGGCGATGTCGGCGAACGGGCTGTCCAGCTGTTCTTGATATTCGTCGAACAACGGCAGTTGCCAGGCGCGGTCGTCGGCTGCCTTGCCGGCGCTGAGCAGTTGGTCGATCAGTTCGTCGTTATTGCCCAGCAAGCCCGAGGTGTGCGCGCCCAGAGCAACGACGCAGGCGCCGGTCAGGGTGGCGATGTCGATTACCGCTTGTGGCTTGAAGCGCTCGGAGTAGGTCAGCGCATCGCACAGCACCAGACGGCCTTCGGCGTCGGTGTTGAGGATTTCCACGGTCTGGCCGCTCATGGTGGTGACGATGTCGCCCGGACGCGTCGCATTGCCGCTCGGCATGTTTTCCGCGCAAGCGAGGATGCACACCAGGTTGATCGGCAGTTTCAGCTCAAGCACGGCGCGCAGGGTGCCGAACACGGAGGCAGCGCCACCCATGTCGTATTTCATTTCGTCCATGCCGGCGCCCGGTTTCAGGCTGATGCCGCCGGTGTCGAAGGTGATGCCTTTACCGACGAGTGCGTACGGCTTCTCGGATTTCTTGCCGCCGTTGTATTGCATGACGATCAGGCGCGGCGGTTGCTCGCTGCCTTGGCCGACGGCGTAGAACGAGCCCATGCCCAAAGATTTGATTTTCTTCTCGTCGAGGACTTCGACTTTCAGATCCTTGAATTCTTTGCCCAGGTTCTTCGCTTGTTCGCCAAGGAAGGTCGGGTGGCAGATGTTTGGCGGCAGGTTGCCCAGATCGCGGGTGAAGGCCATGCCGTTGGCGATAGCGGTCGCGTGGTTCACGGCGCGCTGCACTTCGGCCTGGGCAGCCTTGATGGTCAGCAGAGTGATTTTCTTCAGCGCGCGCGGTTCGGCTTTCTGGCTCTTGAACTGGTCGAAGGTGTACTCGCCGTCCACCAGAGTTTCCGCCAGCAGACGGGTTTTGCCGTAGCTGTCGCGGTTTTTGACAATAACTTCATCCAGCGCCAGCACGGCGTCGCTGCCGTTCAGACCTTTCAGCGTATTGAGGATGCCGGCAACGATTTTACGGAACGGACGATCGCCCAGCTCTTCATCCTTGCCAACGCCGACCAGCAGCACGCGCTCGGCTTTGAGGTTTGGCAGGCTGTGCAGCAGCAGGCTTTGTCCGACTTTGCCGGCCAGATCGCCACGCTTGAGGACGGCGCTGATCGCGCCACCGCTCAGTTCGTCGACCTGCTTGGCGGCGGCGCCGAGTTTGCGGCCTTCACCGACGGCAACCACCAGGGTGGCGGTTTTCAACGTTTCCGGGCTAACGCTTTTTACAACCAGTTCCATGTGCGGATCCCTGAATGAATGGTCAACACGCAGGCGTTCGACGGTGGCCGCAGTCGCCTGCTTATAGAAAGAAGAGGCGCAGGCCAAAGCCTGCGACAAGGGCCGCAGTTTGAACCTCGCTCCCCGCGCCTGACAACCCTCGGTTGTACGATCTGCAAAGGATTACAGACATGGATGAGTGTGCGCAGTGACAGGCGCCCTCAATCACAGGATAATGCCGCATCTTTTTTCGACGGCTCTGCGTTGCGGGCCGGTCGATGTGTTTGCTTGTTTGGCCGCCTTAGCCTGACAACCCTGGAGTGTCTGGTTTGATCGTCTTCCGTTATCTGTCCCGCGAAGTCCTGTTGACCCTCAGTGCCGTGAGTGCCGTGCTGCTGGTCATCATCATGAGCGGTCGTTTCATCAAATACCTCGCTCAGGCCGCTGCCGGCCAGCTCGATCCGGGTTCTTTGTTCCTGATCATGGGCTTTCGTCTGCCGGGGTTCCTGCAACTTATTCTGCCGCTGGGCCTGTTTCTCGGGATCTTGCTGGCTTACGGGCGCCTGTACCTCGAAAGCGAAATGACCGTGCTCTCGGCCACCGGCATGAGCCAGCAGAAGCTGTTTCGCATGACCCTGTTTCCGGCGACCCTGGTGGCGCTGGTAGTGGCATGGCTGAGCCTTGGCCTGGCCCCGCAAGGTGCCAACCAGTTCCAGTTGCTGCTGAACAAGCAGGACGCCCTGACCGAATTCGACACCCTTGAACCTGGCCGTTTTCAGGCGCTGCGTGACGGCACTCGGGTGACCTACACCGAAACCCTGAGCGACGATCGCGTCAATCTGGGCAGCGTGTTCATCTCGCAGAAAAACCTCGGTGCCGATCAGAAGGATCGCGGGATTTCCGTGCTGGTGGCCGAGAAGGGCCGGCAGGAAGTGCGTCCCGACGGTAACCGTTACCTGATTCTCGACAATGGCTACCGCTATGACGGCAGTCCGGGTCAGGCCGACTACCGAGCGATTCATTACGAGACCTATGGCGTGCAACTGCCCAAGCCAGACGTCAGCGAAGAGGTCACCGACCGCGACGCCATGCCGACATCGGCCCTGTTGGGCAGCGACGACATTCGCTCGCGCACCGAGCTGCAGTGGCGTCTGTCCCTGCCGCTGCTGGTATTTATCGTGACCCTGATGGCGGTGCCGCTGTCGCGCGTGAACCCGCGCCAGGGGCGTTTCCTCAAGCTGCTGCCGGCGATTCTTCTTTATATGGCTTACCTGACCATCCTGATTGCCGCTCGCGGCGCCCTTGAAAAAGGCAAGATCCCACCGGCCCTCGGTCTGTGGTGGGTGCACGCGATCTTCCTGGTCATCGGTCTCGGCCTGCTCTATTGGGAGCCGATGCGTCTGAAGATGGCCAGTCGTCGCTCTGCTGCGCTGGAGGTGGCTCGTGGTTAAACTCGACCGCTATATCGGCAGCAGCGTGTTCATGGCGATCATCGCCGTGTTGGCGATCATCCTCGGTCTGGCGACGCTGTTTGCCTTTATCGATGAAATGGGCGACGTCAGCGACACCTACACCCTGCTTGACGTGCTGAGCTTCGTCTTGCTGACCGCGCCACGCCGTCTCTACGAAATGTTGCCGATGGCGGCGCTGATCGGCTGTCTGATCGGCCTCGGCAGTCTGGCCAGCAGCAGTGAGCTGACGGTCATGCGTGCAGCGGGCGTGTCGATCGGCCGTATTGTCTGGGCGGTGATGAAGCCGATGCTGGTGCTGATGCTGGCCGGTGTGCTGATCGGCGAATACGTCGCGCCAGCCACGGAAAGCATGGCTCAGGCCAATCGCTCGCTGGCCCAAGGCAGCGGCGATGCGCAAAGTGCCAAGCACGGTATGTGGCACCGTCAGGGTGACGAGTTCATCCACATCAACGCGGTGCAACCGAACGGCCTGCTGTATGGCGTGACCCGCTACCACTTCGACAAGGAACGCCATCTGCTCAGTTCGAGCTTCGCCAAGAAGGCCGAGTTCGACGGTAATCATTGGCAGCTCACCGACGTCGCGACCACGGTTTTTCATGAGCGCAACACTGAGGTGGTGAACACTCCGACCGAGCGTTGGGACGTGTCGCTGAGCCCGCAATTGCTCAGCACCGTGGTCATGGCGCCGGAATCGCTGTCGATCAGTGGCTTGTGGGGTTACATCCACTATCTGTCCGAACAAGGACTGAGCAACGGTCGCTACTGGCTGGCATTTTGGGTCAAGGTGTTGCAACCGCTGGTCACTGCCGCCCTGGTGCTGATGGCGATTTCCTTCATCTTCGGCCCGTTGCGCTCGGTGACCCTCGGTCAGCGTGTGTTCACCGGCGTACTGGTGGGCTTCACCTTCCGTATCGTCCAGGATTTGCTCGGCCCTTCGAGCCTGGTGTTCGGTTTCTCGCCGTTGTT
The DNA here is from genome assembly GCF_051913165.1 of Pseudomonas sp. SM4. Taxonomy (NCBI): domain Bacteria; kingdom Pseudomonadati; phylum Pseudomonadota; class Gammaproteobacteria; order Pseudomonadales; family Pseudomonadaceae; genus Pseudomonas; species Pseudomonas sp. SM4. Next base: position 371,168 of record NZ_JBODOE010000001.1, read on the forward strand.
CGCGGTGCTGGTGCCGGCGGGTGTCTGTGCGCTGGCGGGTGTCTGGCTGCTGCGAAGAGCCGGTTGATGACGGGCGAAATACCCGTGCTTTAAACCTCGAAAACGCCTCGATCGACAGATCGGGGCGTTTTTGCATGCAATCCGGGTGACAGGCGAACGTGACGCTTGCGCCGTGTATCAGGTACAATTCCCGGCTATTTTTCGGCGGGCTATGCCTGCAGCCTTTTTGAGTGTTGATCCGTGAGTGATTTGAGTCATATCCGCAATTTCTCCATCATCGCCCACATTGACCATGGCAAGTCGACGCTGGCCGATCGCTTCATCCAGATGTGCGGCGGCCTGGCCGAGCGTGAAATGGAAGCCCAGGTACTGGATTCCATGGATCTGGAACGTGAACGCGGGATCACCATCAAGGCCCACAGCGTCACCCTGTATTACACCGCCAAAGACGGTATCAAGTACCAGCTGAACTTCATTGACACCCCGGGTCACGTCGACTTCACCTACGAAGTCAGCCGTTCCCTGGCCGCGTGTGAAGGTGCACTGCTGGTGGTCGATGCCGGTCAAGGCGTTGAAGCCCAGTCCGTGGCCAACTGCTACACCGCCATCGAGCAGGGCCTTGAGGTCATGCCGGTACTGAACAAGATCGACCTGCCACAGGCCGATCCTGATCGCGTCAAAGACGAAATCGAGAAGATCATCGGCATCGATGCCACCGACGCCGTCACCTGCAGCGCCAAAACCGGCCTGGGTGTCGACGAAGTGCTCGAGCGTCTGGTGCACACCATTCCTGCGCCGACCGGCAACATCGAAGATCCGCTGCAAGCGTTGATCATCGACTCCTGGTTCGACAACTACCTGGGCGTTGTTTCCCTGGTGCGTGTGCGTCATGGTCGCGTGAAGAAGGGCGACAAGATCCTCGTCAAGTCCACCGGCAAGATCCATCTGGTCGACAGCGTGGGCGTGTTCAACCCGAAACACACCGCCACCACGGATCTGAAAGCCGGCGAAGTAGGCTTCATCATCGCCAGCATCAAGGACATTCACGGTGCACCGGTTGGTGACACCCTGACCCTGGCCTCGACCCCGGACGTTGAAGTGCTGCCCGGCTTCAAACGCATCCAGCCACAGGTTTACGCCGGTCTGTTCCCGGTCAGCTCCGACGACTTCGAAGATTTCCGCGAAGCGCTGCAGAAGCTGACCCTCAACGACTCGTCGCTGCAATACACCCCGGAAAGCTCCGATGCCCTGGGCTTCGGCTTCCGTTGCGGCTTCCTCGGCATGCTGCACATGGAAATCATCCAGGAGCGCCTCGAGCGCGAGTACGACCTGGACCTGATCACCACCGCGCCGACGGTAATTTTCGAGCTGGTGCTGAAAACCGGTGAAACGATTTACGTCGACAACCCATCCAAGCTGCCGGATGTGTCGTCGATCGAAGACATGCGCGAGCCGATCGTGCGCGCCAATATCCTCGTGCCGCAAGAGCACTTGGGTAACGTCATCACTCTGTGCATCGAGAAGCGTGGCGTTCAAGTCGACATGCTGTTCCTCGGCAATCAGGTGCAGGTCACTTACGACTTGCCGATGAACGAAGTGGTGCTGGACTTCTTCGACCGTCTCAAATCCACCAGCCGCGGCTATGCTTCGCTGGACTACCACTTCGATCGTTACCAATCGGCTAATCTGGTGAAACTGGACGTGCTGATCAACGGCGACAAGGTCGATGCCCTCGCATTGATCGTGCACCGTGACAACTCGCACTACAAAGGTCGCCAGTTGACCGAGAAGATGAAAGAACTGATTCCGCGTCAGATGTTCGACGTAGCGATTCAGGCTGCCATTGGTGGTCAGATCGTTGCCCGGACAACCGTCAAGGCACTCAGAAAGAACGTATTGGCCAAATGCTACGGTGGTGACGTCAGCCGTAAGAAGAAACTGCTCGAGAAGCAAAAGGCCGGTAAGAAACGCATGAAGCAGGTCGGCAACGTGGAAATTCCACAAGAAGCCTTCCTTGCAGTGCTCAGGTTGGATAGTTAGGTCCTATGTCACTAAATTTCCCGCTGTTGCTGGTCATCGCCGTGTTCGTCTGCGGCCTGTTGGCGTTGCTCGATCTGTTGATCCTTGCACCGCGTCGGCGTGCTGCCATTGCCTCTTATCAGGGCAGTGTCGGTCAGCCAGATGTCGTGGTGGTCGAGAAACTCAACAAAGAGCCGCTGCTGGTTGAATACGGCAAGTCGTTCTTCCCGGTGTTGTTCATCGTGCTGGTGCTGCGTTCGTTCCTGGTGGAGCCGTTCCAGATTCCGTCCGGTTCGATGAAACCGACCCTGGACGTCGGCGACTTCATTCTGGTGAGCAAGTTTTCTTACGGGATCCGCCTGCCGGTGATCGACAAGAAAATCATCGAAGTCGGTGATCCACAGCGTGGCGATGTGATGGTGTTTCGCTACCCGAGCGACCCGAACGTCAACTACATCAAACGTGTAGTCGGTCTGCCAGGCGACACGGTGCGCTACACCGCTGACAAGCGTCTGTTCGTCAATGGCGAATCGATTGCCGAACAGTTGGTGGGCTCCGAACCGGGTACCTTGGGCAGCGCCGAACTGTACAAAGAAAAACTCGGCGCCGCAGAGCATCTGATCCGCAAGGAAATGAGCCGCTACCGCGCCACCCCGGACCACAGCTGGACTGTGCCGGCCGGGCACTACTTCATGATGGGCGACAACCGCGACAACTCGAACGACAGTCGCTACTGGGATGATCCGAACATTCCCAAGGATCTGCTGGGCATGGTTCCCGACCAGAATATCGTCGGCAAGGCCTTCGCGGTCTGGATGAGCTGGCCGGAACCGAAACTCAGTCACCTGCCGAATTTCTCGCGGGTTGGCCTGATCAAGTAATCACACACGGCGCTGTTGACCACAGCGCCGAATGCATTTCTGGAGCCGGCACAATCGGCTTCGCTATCGCCAGGATTTAATTTTTGAACACAGCGTTAATTGTCCCAGGCCTGCGCCGTATCCCGGCGATGGCAGTGGAATCCAGCCACGAACTCAGCGTGGGTAAACCGTGAGCGTTTCTCTAAGCCGTCTCGAGCGCCAGCTCGGTTACACCTTCAAGGATCAGGAGCTGATGCTTCTGGCACTCACGCACCGCAGTTTTGCCGGGCGCAACAACGAACGCCTGGAATTCCTCGGTGATGCCATCCTCAACTTCGTTGCTGGCGAGGCGCTGTTCGATCGCTTCCCGCTGGCCCGCGAAGGCCAGTTGTCGCGTTTGCGCGCACGCCTGGTGAAAGGTGAGACGCTGGCCGTGCTGGCGCGTGGTTTCGACCTTGGCGATTACCTGCGCTTGGGTTCCGGTGAATTGAAGAGCGGCGGTTTCCGTCGCGAATCGATTCTGGCCGATGCCCTCGAAGCGCTGATCGGTGCAATCTACCTCGACGCCGGCATGGACATGGCGCGTGAACGCGTCCTGGCCTGGCTGGCTGGCGAGTTCGAAGGCCTGACGCTGGTCGATACCAACAAGGACCCGAAAACCCGCCTGCAGGAACACCTGCAATCGCGCGGTTGCGATCTGCCACGCTACGAAGTGGTGGATATCCAGGGCGAGCCGCACTGCCGAACCTTCTTCGTCGAATGCGAAGTTGTCTTACTGAATGAAAAAAGCCGAGGTCAGGGTGTGAGCCGTCGTATTGCCGAACAGGTAGCGGCCGCCGCAGCACTGATTGCCTTGGGCGTGGAGAATGGCAATGACTGATACAAACGCAACTCGCTGTGGCTATGTTGCCATCGTCGGCCGTCCCAACGTCGGCAAGTCGACGTTGTTGAACCACATCCTCGGCCAGAAGCTCGCGATCACCTCGCGCAAGCCGCAGACCACTCGCCATAACATGCTCGGGATCAAAACCGAGGGTGACGTGCAAGCGATCTACGTTGACACCCCGGGCATGCACAAGGGTGGCGAAAAGGCCCTGAACCGTTACATGAACAAGACCGCTTCGGCAGCGTTGAAAGACGTCGACGTGGTGATCTTCGTGGTCGATCGCACCAAGTGGACCGACGAAGACCAGATGGTCCTGGAGCGCGTGCAGTACGTGACCGGCCCGCTGATCGTCGCGCTGAACAAGACCGACCGCATTGAAGACAAAGCCGAGCTGATGCCGCACCTGAGCTGGCTGCAGGAACAACTGCCAAACGCGCAGATCATTCCGATTTCCGCGCAGCATGGCCACAACCTCGACGCGCTGGAAAAGGTCATTGCCGATCACCTGCCGGAGAACGATCACTTCTTCCCGGAAGACCAGATCACCGACCGCAGCAGCCGTTTCCTCGCCGCCGAACTGGTACGCGAGAAAATCATGCGCCAGATGGGCGCCGAGCTGCCGTACCAGATCACCGTCGAGATCGAAGAGTTCAAGCAGCAGGGCAAGACCCTGCACATCCACGCCTTGATCCTCGTTGAGCGTGACGGCCAGAAGAAGATCATCATTGGCGATAAAGGCGAGCGCATCAAACGCATCGGCACCGAAGCGCGCAAGGACATGGAGCTGCTGTTCGACTCCAAGATCATGCTCAATCTGTGGGTGAAGGTGAAGGGCGGCTGGTCCGACGACGAGCGCGCGCTGCGTTCGCTGGGTTACGGCGACCTGTAAGCGATTCGAAGATCAAAAGATCGCAGCCTTCGGCAGCTCCTACATGACGTACACCTGTAGGAGCTGCCGAAGGCTGCGATCTTTTTTGCAATCCCTGATCGGGAAACAACGTTCATGTCGCAAACCCCACCTCCCGCCCAACCCGCCTACGTCCTGCACAGTCGCGCCTATCGCGAAACCAGTGCGCTGGTGGATTTCCTCACGCCGCAAGGTCGGCTGCGGGCAGTGTTGCGCAGTGCGCGGGGCAAGGCCGGGACCTTGGCGCGGCCGTTCGTGTCGCTGGAAGTCGAGTTCCGTGGCAAGGGTGAGCTGAAGAATGTCGGGCGCATGGAAAGTTCGGGCACTTCGGCGTGGCTCAACGGTGAGGCGCTGTTCAGCGGACTCTATCTCAATGAACTGCTGATCCGTTTGCTCCCTGCCGAAGACCCGCATCCTGGCGTCTTCGATCACTACGCCGCGACCTTGCTGGCGTTGGCCGAAGGCCGTCCGCTGGAGCCGCTGCTGCGTTCCTTCGAATGGCGTTTGCTGGATGATCTCGGTTATGGCTTCTCGCTGAACACCGATATCCACGGCGAACCGATAGCCGAAGACGGCCTCTATCGCCTGCAAGTGGATGCCGGCCTGGAGCGCGTTTTTCTGCTGCAACCCGGCCTGTTCAACGGCGTCGAATTGCTCGCCATGGCCGAAGCCGACTGGACTGCACCGGGCGCACTCTCCGCAGCCAAGCGCCTGATGCGCCAGGCACTCGCCGTTCACTTGGGTGGCCGTCCTCTCGTTAGTCGCGAGCTGTTTCGCAAGCCCTAAGGGTCTGTTTACGTCTGGACGCGGCGCAACGGGCGCTGGCTGCGCGCAGGGCTGCGTTGCTCGGAACTCATTTGGCGCAACCAAACTTCGTTCCTCGCGCCTTGCCCTGCACTCAGCCAGCATCCCGTTGCCGCCGCGCCCAGACGTAAACAGACCCTTCACCGTGTATGCTGTGCGCCGAATCTTTTTCTTCAGGAGCGCGCACCCGTGACCACCAGCAATCGCATTCTTCTTGGCGTGAACATCGACCACGTCGCCACCCTGCGTCAGGCCCGTGGCACGCGTTATCCGGACCCGGTCAAGGCGGCGCTGGATGCGGAAGAGGCGGGTGCTGATGGCATCACTGTTCACCTGCGTGAAGACCGCCGGCACATTCAGGAGCGCGATGTGCTCTTGCTTAAAGACGTGCTGCAGACCCGCATGAACTTCGAAATGGGCGTCACCGAAGAAATGATGGCGTTCGCCGAGCGTATCCGTCCGGCGCACATCTGCCTGGTGCCGGAAACCCGTCAGGAACTGACGACCGAGGGTGGTCTGGATGTAGCGGGGCAGGAAGAGCGGATCAAGGCTGCGGTTGAGCGTCTGTCGAAGATTGGCAGCGAAGTGTCGCTGTTCATCGATGCTGATGAGCGGCAGATTGCAGCGTCGAAGCGCGTTGGCGCACCGGCGATCGAACTGCACACCGGGCGTTATGCCGATGCTGAAACGCCGACGGAAGTGGCTGAAGAACTGCAGCGCGTTGCGGATGGCGTGGCGTTTGGTCTGGCGCAGGGGCTGATCGTCAATGCCGGTCATGGCCTGCACTATCACAACGTTGAGGCGGTTGCGGCGATCAAGGGGATCAACGAGCTGAACATCGGCCATGCGCTGGTGGCGCATGCGTTGTTCGTTGGCTTCAAGTCCGCAGTGTCCGAGATGAAAGCGCTGATTCTGGCTGCAGCTCTGAAGGGTTAAGATCAAGAGATCGCAGCCTTCGGCAGCTCCTACATTGGAATGTGTATCCCTGTAGGAGCTGCCGAAGGCTGCGATCTTTTGCTTTAAAGCGGGGCAGGTTCTTGAGCAGGTTTTGACTTGTCGATGGCCGGCACATGCAAATTGCCTTCAGCCACTTGGTCGCCCTCAAGCTGCGGCTGCGTCACCCAGGTCAGAATGTCGTAATAACGACGAATGTTCGCCACAAAATGCACCGGTTCGCCGCCCCGGGCATAGCCGTAACGGGTTTTGCTGTACCACTGCTTCTGCGACAGGCGCGGCAAAATCTTCTTCACGTCCAGCCATTTGTCCGGGTTCAACCCTTCCTTGGCCGTCAGTTTGCGCGCGTCATCGAGGTGACCGCTGCCGACGTTGTACGCCGCCAGGGCGAACCAGGTGCGATCCGGTTCCTTGATCGAATCGTCGAGCTGATCCTTCATATAAGCCAGGTATTTCGCCCCGCCCATGATGCTCTGCTTCGGATCGAGGCGGTTGGACACGCCCATCGCCTGCGCAGTGTTCTGGGTCAGCATCATCAGCCCGCGCACGCCGGTCTTCGAGGTGACGGTCGGTTGCCAGAGCGATTCCTGATAACCAATGGCCGCGAGCAAGCGCCAGTCGACTTTCTCTTTCTTTGCGTAATTCTTGAAGTGCTGTTCGTACTTCGGCAGGCGCTGCTGCAAGTGCTGGGCGAAGGTCGTGGCGCCCATGTAGCCAAGCACGTCGACGTGGCCGTAATAGCGGTCTTTCAGGCGTTGCAGGGTGCCGTTCTTCTGCACTTTGTCCAGATACGCGTTGATCTCGTTGAGCAGGCTGTTGTCTTCGCCCGGGCCTACCGCCCAGCTTTGGCTACGCGCATCGCCGAGGTCGAAGGCGACGCGGATGTTGGTGAAATACACCTGGTTCATCGCCACTTCGTTGGAGTCGACCAGGGTCAGGTCAATCTGACCTTCATCGACCATGCGCAGCAGGTCGACCACTTCAACCGCGTCGGACTCTTCGTATTCGATGCCGGGAAATTTCTTTTTCAGCTCCGCCAGTTGTTCGGCGTGGGTGCTGCCCTTGAGCACCATGATCTTCTTGCCGACCAGATCACCCGGGTCGGTTGGCCGCGACTGACCATTGCGATAAATGATCTGCGGGGTGACTTCAAGGTAGGAATGCGAGAACCGCACCTGCTGCTTGCGCTGCTCGCTGCTGACCAGGCCGGCGGCGGCCAGCACCGGGCCGTTGGGTTTGCCGATCTGATTGAAAAGGTCGTCGAGGTTGTCGGCGGTCTCGATTTTCAATTCGACACCCAAATCGTCGGCGAAACGCTTCACCAGCTCGTATTCGAAGCCGGTTTCACCGCTGCGATCCTGAAAGTAGGTGGCGGGGCTGTTGCGTGTAATCACGCGCAGCACACCATCCTCCTTTATGCGCTCCAGCGTGTTGGGTTTATCAACACAGCCACTGAGCATCAGGAAGAGTCCGGTTGCGATCAGCCATTTGGCGTACCGCGGACGCAAAGCCGTTGGGAAAAACATCTGCGCAGTATACGCAAACGGCTGCGGGCGCCATATCTCGACAGCGCAGGGCCAGTCTGCTAGCGATCACAAAACCGCACGAAACCCCTTGGAAACGGGGCTTCGCGGCTTTTTGTTACAGTAAAAATAAGCGGCCTCTGTATAGCCGATTTACCTGACTCTGGAGTCGGAAACACAGATTGATACCCGAGTGCAACCGTGCGTAGCGTTTCGGGTGATGTTGAGGGCGGTTTAGGCTAGAATGCACGGCCTCAAAGCACACCCCTTCCCGAGGCTGTCCCGAAGATGTTGATCCTGCGCGGCGCTCCTGCCCTTTCTGCCTTTCGCCACAGCAAACTCCTTGAGCAACTGAGCCAGAAGGTTCCAGCTGTCAGTGGCCTGTATGCTGAATTCGCTCACTTCGCCGAAGTCACCGGCGACCTGACCGGCGACGAACAGCAGGTGCTAGCGCGCCTTCTGAAGTACGGCCCAAGCGTTCCGGTACAAGAGCCGACCGGTCGTCTGTTTCTGGTGTTGCCGCGTTTCGGCACCATCTCGCCATGGTCGAGCAAGGCCAGCGACATCGCCCGCAACTGCGGCCTGAGCAAGATCCAGCGTCTGGAGCGCGGTATCGCGTTCTACGTTGCCGGTCAGTTCCGCGACGCCGAAGCGCAACAGATCTCCGACGTGCTGCATGACCGCATGACGCAGATCGTGCTGGCCAACCTCGAACAGGCCGCCGGTCTGTTCAGCCACGCCGAACCGAAGCCGCTGACCGCGATCGACATCCTCGGTGGCGGTCGCGCCGCGCTGGAAAAAGCCAACACCGAGCTGGGCCTCGCCCTGGCTGAAGACGAAATCGACTATCTGGTCGACGCCTTCAATGGCTTGAAGCGCAACCCGCACGACATCGAACTGATGATGTTCGCCCAGGCCAACTCCGAGCACTGCCGCCACAAGATCTTCAACGCCAGTTGGGATATTGATGGTGAGAACCAGGAAAAAAGCCTGTTCGGCATGATCAAGAACACCTACGTGATGCACAGCGAAGGCGTTCTGTCGGCTTATAAGGACAACGCCTCGGTGATCGTCGGCAACGTTGCCGGCCGTTTCTTCCCGAACCCTGAAACCCGCCAGTACGGCGCGGTGCAGGAGCCGGTGCACATCCTGATGAAGGTTGAAACCCACAACCACCCGACCGCGATTGCTCCGTTCCCGGGTGCATCGACCGGTTCCGGCGGCGAGATCCGTGACGAAGGTGCAACCGGTCGTGGCGCCAAGCCAAAGGCTGGCCTGACCGGTTTCACCGTTTCCAACCTACAGATCCCGGGCTTCGAACAGCCGTGGGAAGTGCCGTACGGCAAACCTGAGCGCATCGTTACCGCGCTGGACATCATGATCGAAGGCCCGCTCGGTGGCGCTGCGTTCAACAACGAATTCGGTCGTCCGGCCCTGACTGGCTACTTCCGTACCTTCGAACAGTCGATCACCACCCCGCACGGTGACGAAGTTCGTGGTTACCACAAGCCGATCATGTTGGCCGGCGGCATGGGCAACATCCGCGAAGAGCACGTCAAGAAAGGCGAGATCGTCGTAGGCTCCAAGCTGATCGTCCTCGGCGGCCCGGCGATGTTGATCGGTCTGGGTGGCGGCGCGGCTTCCTCGATGGCCACCGGCACCAGCTCGGCGGATCTCGACTTCGCTTCCGTACAGCGTGAAAACCCTGAGATGGAGCGTCGCTGCCAAGAAGTCATCGACCGTTGCTGGCAACTGGGTGACAAAAACCCGATCAGCTTCATCCACGACGTCGGCGCGGGCGGTCTGTCCAACGCCTTCCCGGAACTGGTCAACGACGGCGACCGCGGTGGCCGTTTCGAACTGCGCAACATTCCCAACGACGAGCCGGGCATGGCCCCGCACGAAATCTGGTCCAACGAATCCCAGGAACGTTACGTTCTGGCCGTCGGCCCGGAAGACTTCGCGCGCTTCCAGGCGATTTGCGAACGCGAGCGCTGCCCGTTTGCCGTAGTGGGCGAGGCGACTGCCGAGCCGCAACTGACCGTGACCGACAGCCACTTCGGCAATAACCCGGTGGACATGCCACTGGAAGTGTTGCTGGGCAAGGCCCCGCGCATGCACCGCTCGGTGGTTCGCGAAGCTGAAATGGGCGATGACTTCGATCCGTCGAACCTCGACATCAGCGAGTCCATCGAACGCGTTCTGCATCACCCGGCCGTGGCGAGCAAGAGCTTCCTGATCACCATCGGCGACCGCACCATCACCGGCCTTGTGGCCCGTGACCAAATGGTCGGCCCGTGGCAGGTTCCGGTGGCCGACGTTGCCGTCACCGCCACCAGCTTCGACGTTTACACCGGTGAAGCGATGGCAATGGGCGAGCGCACTCCGCTGGCTCTGCTGGACGCCCCGGCGTCGGGCCGCATGGCCATCGGCGAAACCCTGACCAACATCGCCGCGTCGCGCATCAACAAGATCTCCGACATCAAACTGTCGGCGAACTGGATGTCCGCTGCCGGCCACCCGGGCGAAGACGCGCGTCTGTACGACACCGTGAAAGCGGTCGGTATGGAGCTGTGCCCTGAGCTGGGCATCACCATTCCGGTGGGCAAGGACTCGATGTCCATGGCTACCCGTTGGAACGACAACGGCGAAGAAAAAACCGTGACCTCGCCGATGTCGCTGATCGTGACCGGTTTCGCGCCAGTGGCTGACATCCGTCAGACCCTGACCCCGGAACTGCGCATGGACAAGGGCACCACCGACCTGATCCTGATCGACCTCGGTCGCGGTCAGAACCGTATGGGTGCTTCGATCCTTGCACAGACCCACGGCAAGCTCGGCAAACACGCGCCGGACGTTGATGACGCTGAAGACCTGAAAGCCTTCTTCGCGGTGATCCAGGGCCTCAACGCCGACGGTCACCTGCTGGCGTACCACGACCGTTCCGACGGTGGTCTGCTGACCTCCGTGGTGGAAATGGCCTTCGCCGGCCACTGCGGTCTGAGCCTGAACCTCGACGGTCTGGCAGAAACCACCGCCGACATCGCCGCGATCCTGTTCAACGAAGAACTGGGCGCAGTGATCCAGGTTCGTCAGGACGCCACACCAGACATCCTCGCGCAATTCAGCGCGGCCGGTCTGGGCGACTGCGTGTCGGTGATCGGTCAGCCGATCAACAATGGCCAGATCAACATCACCTTCAACGGTGACACCGTGTTCGAAGGCCAGCGTCGTCTGCTGCAACGTACCTGGGCTGAAACCAGCTACCAGATCCAGCGTCTGCGCGATAACGCCGACTGTGCCGAGCAAGAATTCGACGTGCTGCTGGAAGAAGACAACCCGGGCCTGAGCGTCAAGCTCAGCTACGACGTCAACCAGGACATCGCCGCGCCTTACATCAAGAAAGGCATTCGCCCACAGGTTGCCGTGCTGCGTGAGCAGGGCGTCAACGGTCAGGTGGAAATGGCCGCTGCGTTCGACCGCGCCGGTTTCAACGCGATCGACGTGCACATGAGCGACATTCTCGCTGGGCGTGTTGACCTGAACGAGTTCAAAGGTCTGGTGGCGTGCGGTGGTTTCTCCTACGGCGACGTGCTCGGCGCCGGTGAAGGCTGGGCCAAGTCGGCACTGTTCAACAGCCGCGCCCGCGATGCGTTCCAGGGCTTCTTCGAGCGTAACGACAGCTTCACCCTTGGCGTGTGCAACGGTTGCCAGATGATGTCCAACCTGCACGAGCTGATCCCGGGCAGCGAGTTCTGGCCGCACTTCGTGCGTAACCGCTCCGAGCAGTTCGAAGCGCGTGTGGCGATGGTGCAGATCCAGGAGTCGAACTCGATCTTCCTGCAGGGCATGGCCGGTTCGCGTATGCCGATCGCCATTGCTCACGGTGAAGGTCACGCCGAGTTCTCCAGCGAAGAAGCACTGCTGGAAGCCGATCTGTCCGGTTGCGTGGCGATGCGTTTCGTCGACAACCATGGCAAGGTTACCGAGAAGTATCCGGCTAACCCGAACGGTTCGCCGCGCGGGATTACTGGTCTCACCAGCCGAGATGGCCGTGTGACGATCATGATGCCGCACCCGGAGCGTGTGTTCCGTGCCGTGCAGAACTCGTGGCGTTCGGAGGACTGGAACGAGGACGCACCTTGGATGCGTATGTTCCGTAATGCACGCGTTTGGGTTAACTGATCGTCGTGTATAAGCTGGCGTTTTTTGTTCCTGACAGTCATGTCGAGGTGGTCAAAGGGGCTGTGTTCGCTGCCGGTGGTGGGCGGATCGGTGACTATGACCACTGTGCGTGGCAGGTGCTTGGTCTGGGCCAGTTTCGACCTTTGGACGGCAGTCAGCCGTTCATTGGTGAAACGGGACAGGTTGAGCAGGTTGAGCAGGTTGAGGAATGGAAGGTTGAGCTTGTGGTGGCGGATGAGTTGATTGTTGCTGTTGTGGCGGCTTTGAAGCTTAGTCATCCCTACGAGACGCCGGCTTATGAGGTGTGGCGGCTGGAAGATTTCTGATCTTCCTGGCGGCTGAAACGGGAAACCCGCAGATGAGTGATTGTCTGCGGGTTTTTTGTTGCCCCCGATTTGCTTTTCTGTAGGAGTGAGCCTGCTCGCGATGGCGCCCTGACAGGCGACCATGCTCTGTCTGGCTGAGTGAATATCCGATTCTTCGGGCGCTGCGGCTGACGGTTCCGCCCTTACGGCGGGTCACTTTTGACAAACGCCTCAAAAGTAACCAAAAAGGCTTGCCCCAACGTTCGGCCCGCTCGCTAGGGCTCGGGGTTCCTTCGATCCGGAATTCATCCGGGCGCATCGCCTCCGGTTTGCTTCGCTGCACCTCCTCTCGATGCATTTGGCTGCGCCAAACGGTCGCTGCGCTCCCACCCCCGGATAAATCCCTCCACTCAGCCTGCCGACGGGGCCTGTGGATCAAGATCAAAAGCTGCAGCCGAGCTTGCGCTCATCCTGTTGAGTGGTGAGGAGCGCGGCGCGTTCGGCTTCTGCCCTTGTAGGAGCTGCCGCAGGCTGCGATCTTTTGATCTTGCTGTCGTAGGAGCTGAGCTTGCTCGCGAAGGCGTACTGCCAGCCGACCTGTTTCTTGCAGGTGTACCCAATCCAACTGTAGGAGTGAGCCTGCTCGCGATAACAACCTCACAGCAACCAATCACCCGCAGATGCACCACAATCCCTGTGGGAGCCTGGCTTGCCAGCGATGGCGGCCTGACACCCAACCAATTTCTGTCTGAATACATCAGGTCAAAACTGTGGGAGCCAGCCTGCTGGCGATGGGGTCAGTCCAATCACCAAAGAATCTGAGTCTGTTTAGGTTTGTGTAGAAATAGCAGAACCTTCCCACAAGGTTTTCAGGTTGTCCGTCGGACGCCCGCTCTCTAGTCTTTGCCTGTCGCTGCCAATTCAGCGACCGGGCGTGAGATCCCCGGAAAGCTTGCAACTAGCGCCAACACTACGATAATTGGCGCCAGCTCAATCTGCTGCCTGTGTTATGGCGGCTGTGTGCGGGCAGACTTCGGTCTGGCCGGTTGCCTGCTCCGGTGGATCTCACCCTGCACATAGCTGCCACCTCTTCGCCGCGTGAGATCCGGCGAACGATGGCATCCTCACTTGCAGTAGCAGGAGTTGAATTTTGGACAAGCTAATACCAGATCCACCCCACGAAACCATCACCCCACTCGAAGCCGCCATTCGCGCCGAAGACCTCGCCAAAAACCGCGAAGCCATCAAACGCGCCCTCGATTTCTACCTCAGCCCCGATCCCGCCAAACCCCGACAACCGAGCACCATGTTCCTCGTCCACCCCAGCGTCGACACCGAAAGCCTGCTCGCCCACGCCTGTGAATCGTTGGCCTCAGCAAACGCCATGGCCAGCAACTTCGCAACCGAGCTAGGCGGCTTGCAACGCAGCACGGCTCTAGCCATCCAGCAAATCATCATGCTCGCCGAACTCGCAGTAAACCGCGCACTGGATCGAGTCGATCCACAAACCTGACGACCGCGTCATCGTTCATCGCCAGCAGGCTGGCTCCCACAAGGTCGTGCACAATTTTGAGAACAGTGAAGAACCTGTGGGAGCCTGGCTTGCCAGCGATGACGGCCTGATTCTTCGGATAGATAGCTTCCCTGTAGGAGCTGTCGAGTGAAACGAGGCTGCGATCTTTTGCTCTTGCTTATGATTGTAAAAAAGCAAAATCAAAAGATCGCAGCCTGCGGCAGCTCCTACAGGGGTGATGTGTAGGGTCAGGCCTTGGCGCTGACCTCACTTCGGTTGACCAGGCTTTCCAGTGCCCCGCTCAAACTCGCTGCTTTATCCCCCACCAGCAAATGCCAGACCCCGCCATCCAACTGGCTGACACCGTGACAACCCAGATCCTTCAACTGCGCCTCGGACAACGCCTTGCCATCCGCCAATTGCAGGCGAATCCGTGTCATCGCAATGCAATCCAGTTGCAGCACATTGTCGCCGCCGCCCAGCGCATTCAGCCATTGCTGCGCCTCGGAACCGGCAACGGCTACAACTTTCGGCTCATCAACAACAGCGGTTTCAACCAAAACTGCACGTCCGAGAGAAGGCATCGCCAGTCGAATCTCATCCGCAATGCTGTCCGCCATCGGCCCGACCACTACCTGCAAACTGCCGCCCTTGCCGGGGCGCACAACCGCCATCGCACCCAGCGCTTTCAGATCAGCATCCGAAGCCTTGTTGCGATCAACCATCTCCAGCCGCAACCGCGTGGTGCAGGCGCCAACCGTCAGCAGATTTTCAGCGCCGCCCAACGCCTTGATGTATGCACTGGCGCGCTCGTTTTCAGTCAGTACGGCTTTTTCACTGACAGCGACATCCTCACGCCCCGGCGTTTTCAGATTGAAGCGACGAATGCAGAAGTCGAAGACGAAGTAGTAGATCACCGCGTAAGCCAACCCAACCGGGAACACCAGCCAACCATTGGTGGACTTGCCCCAGCCGAGAGTCATGTCGATAAAACCGCCGGAAAACGTGAATCCCAAGTGAATGTTCAGCGCGTTGGTAATCGCCATCGACAACCCGGTCAGCAGCGCATGCAGCAGATACAGCAGCGGTGCGAGGAACATAAAGGCGAATTCAATCGGTTCAGTCACCCCGGTCAAAAACGAAGTCAGCGCCATCGACAGGAAAATCCCGCCCATGACTTTGCGGCGTTCCGGCAGCGCATTGCGGTACATCGCCAGACACGCCGCCGGCAGGCCGAAGATCATCATCGGGAACATGCCGGTCATGAACTGGCCACCCTTCGGATCGCCGGCGAAGTAGCGCGACAAGTCGCCAGTCACCAGTGCACCAGTGGTTGGGTCGGTGAAGTTGCCGAACACAAACCACGCCATGTTGTTAAGGATGTGGTGCAGGCCGGTGACGATCAGCAGGCGGTTGAACACGCCAAACACGAACGCGCCGATGCTGCCGCTTTCCATCATCAAGGCGCCGAAGGCGTTGATGCCGTGCTGGATCGGCGGCCAGATGTAGCCGAACACCACGCCCAGACCGACCGCTGCGAACCCGGTGACAATCGGCACAAACCGCCGGCCACCGAAGAACGCCAGATACTCCGGCAACTTGATGTCCTTGAAGCGGTTGTACAGCGCGCCAGCCATCAGGCCGGCGACGATGCCGGCGAGCATGCCCATGTTGATGCTCGCATCGAGCACCTTCAGCGTGGAGATCATCACCAGGTAACCGATCACCCCGGCGAGGCCGGCGGTGCCGTTGTTGTCCTTGGCGAAACCGACGGCGATGCCGATGGCGAAGATCATTGCCAGGTTGGCGAAGATCACCTGGCCGGCATCGTGGATGATCGCGATGTTCAGCAGGTCAGTGTCACCCAGACGCAGGAGCAGGCCGGCAATCGGCAGGATCGCGATCGGCAGCATCAGCGCGCGGCCGAGGCGTTGCAGGCCTTCGATAAAGAGTTGATACATGGCGTTTGTCCTTGTTGTTTTTGTTAGCGCAGTGGCCAATGTTGATGACAGGCGTGGCGCACGGCGGCGGCGCTGCTCAACTTGAGCAGGTCGCGGCTGAGGCGCTGGCATTCGGCTTCGTGCACCTGGCGCACGCGATCCTTAATTTCACCGATTTGCACCGGGCTGACCGACAATTCGGTAACGCCCAGACCGATCAACACCGGCGTCGCCAGCGGATCGGAGGCGAGGGCGCCGCAGACACCGACCCAACGCTTGTGCACCGCCGCGCCTTCGCAGGTCATGGCGATCAGGCGCAGCAGCGCCGGGTGCAGGGCGTCGACGCGGGCGGCCAGACCGGCGTGATCGCGATCCATAGCCAAGGTGTATTGCGACAAATCGTTGGTGCCGATGGAGAGGAAGTCAGCGTGTTCGGCGAGTTGTTCGGCCTGTAATGCGGCGGCGGGGACTTCGATCATTACGCCGATTTCTGGACGCTGAGCGATGTTCATCTCCAGGCACAGCGCTTCTACGCGCTGGCGAATGTGCAGCAGTTCGTCGACTTCGGTAACCATTGGCAACAGGATTCGGCAGCGACGCAGCGGGCTGACTTGCAGCAGCGCGCGCAGTTGCTGATCGAGGATTTCCGGACGGGCCTGAGCCAGACGAATGCCGCGCAGACCGAGCACCGGGTTGGCTTCGATCGGCAGCGGCAGGTAATCGAGTTGCTTGTCGCCGCCGACGTCGATGGTGCGGATGATGACTGACTTATCGCCCATCGCATCGATCACAGCTTGGTAGGCGCTGCGTTGCTCTTCCACGTCCGGAGCAGTCTGCCGGTCGACGAACAAAAACTCGGTGCGTAGCAGACCGACGCCATCGGCGCCGTTGGCAAAGGCATCTGCCGCTTCAGCGCTGGAGGCGACATTGGCGACGACTTCGATGTGCACGCCATTTCGCGTTTCTGCTGGCAAGTGAGCTTTGGCCTGCTGCGCGTCGCGAAGTTGCTGGCGATCGATTTGCGCCTGTTGAACTTCAGCCAAACGATCGGCATTTGGTGTCAGTTCGAGACGTCCACCGTCAGCGTCGAGCACTACTGATTGGCCTTGCGGCTGATGAAGCAACGCCGAACCCAGTGCAACCATGCACGGCAGACCTTTACCGCGAGCGAGTATCGCCACGTGTGAAGTCGCGCCACCCTCGGCCATGCACAAACCGGCGACGCCTTGCGTGCTGAGTTGCAGCAGATCCGAGGGGGTCAGTTCATGCGCCGCGACAATGGCGCCTGCAGGCACATCGTAATTCCGCACTTCACCGAGCAACACGCGCAGCACGCGTTGTTTGAGGTCGCGCAGATCATTGGCGCGTTCGGCCAAGAGTGCGCTGCCGGTGTGTTGCAGCACTTCGCATTGCACATCGATCGACTGGCTCCAGGCGTGAGTCGCCGCAATGCCTTGTTCGATGGATTGTTGTGCCGCGTCGAGCAATGCCGGGTCTTCCAGCAACGCCAAGTGTGCGGCGAAGATTGCTTCTTCGTCGGCGTTCTTGTGTTTTTTCGCTTGGGCGAGGGTGCCGTCGATTTCGCTGCTGACCTGTTGCAGTGCAGCTTCAAGCACTTGCTGTTGTTGCAGCGGATCGTGATTGCCCGTATCCGCCGGCAAACTGATCGCATTCAAACGGAACAGCGGTCCACCGACCAGTCCCGGCGCGGCGCAGACACCGTGCAACACACCTGCCTCGGCCGGGCGCTTAAGAGGGGCAATACTGACCGGTGCCGCCGCGTGATGATCATCCGGCAGGGCAGTCGCCAGCGCCGTGAGCAACGCTTGCAGCGCCGCTTCAGCATCCGGCCCCTGACAGCTGACCTGCACTTCATCCTGTTCGCCAACCGCCAATCCCATCAAACCGATCAGGCTGTTGCACGGCGCCGATTTACCACCGAAGTGCAGTTGCGACTGACTCTTGAAACCTTGCGCGGTCTGCCGAATCAGCGCTGCCGGGCGCGCATGCAAGCCGCCGCGATGCGCCACCAACACATGACCATAAACCTCTGGCCCACCGACGACTTCGGCGCTCGCTGCCGAACCGTTGCGCGCAACAATGTGCAGCAGCGGATCGCCGACTTTCACCGCTTTCAGCGTAATCGGACGTACCTGAAAATCCTGACTGTTGGTCAGGATCAACAGGCTGACGAGGCTTTTGCACTGCTGGCCGACCTTGTCCAGGTCGTAGCGCAACAACGGCTGGCCTTGAGTCACGCGACCACCTTCCTTGACCAGCATCGAGAAACCTTCGCCGTTCAACTCCACGGTGTCGAGGCCCAGATGCAGGAGGATTTCCGCGCCGTTGTCGGCACGCACGGTGAGTGCGTGGCCGGTGCGGGCGACGTGGATGATCACCCCGGCGCACGGCGAGTACAGCGTGTCGTTGATTGGGTCGATGGCGATGCCGTCACCCATTGCGCCGCTGGCGAACACCGGGTCCGGGACTTTGGCGAGCGTGAGCACCGGGCCGCTGAGCGGGGCGCTGAGGGTCAGCTCTTTATTGTTGTTGTGCATGGCTCGGTCTCATCGGTTAAATCTCGGTTCGATATCCCCTGTAGGAGCTGCCGCAGGCTGCGATCTTTTGATCTTGTTTTTTGTGAATCAAAATCAAAAGATCGCAGCCTTCGGCAGCTCCTACAGGGGTTGTGCATCAATCGACGGTTCTGCATCCGCCGATAGGGTTATGCATCGATCAACGGGTGTCAGTGCGTGCGGGTTACTTTGCTCAGGTGGCGCGGTTGGTCCGGGTCCATGCCACGGGCCACGGCCAAACCTGCCGCCATCACGTAGAAGCTCTGGATCGCCAGAATCGGATCGAGCGCCGGGTGTTCGGCGCGGGTCAGGGTCAAGTCGCGTTCGGTCAGGTCGTCCGGTGCGGCCAGCAACACGCGGGCGCCGCGTTGGCGCATTTCTGCTGCCAGGCTCAACAGGCCAGCCTGTTCAGCACCGCGCGGTGCGAAAACCAGCAACGGATAGTGTTCGTCGATCAACGCCATCGGGCCGTGACGCACTTCGGCGCTGCTGAACGCTTCGGCCTGAATCGCCGAGGTTTCCTTGAATTTCAGCGCCGCTTCCTGAGCGATGGCGAAACCGGCACCACGGCCGATCACCATCAAACGCTCGCAATCGCGCAACGCTTCGATGGCCACGCTCCAGTCCTGTTTTGCCGCTTCGCGCAGGCCTTCAGGCAGGGCGTTACCGGCCTCGAGCAATTCGCTGTCCTCTTTCCAGTGCGCGATCAAACGAGCGCTGGCGCTGAGAGTGGCGATAAAACTCTTGGTCGCGGCGACGCTACTTTCAGTCCCGGCGAGCAGCGGCACGCTGAACTCACACGCAGCTTCCAGTGGCGAATCGGCGGCGTTGACCATCGACACACTGAGCGCGCCACGCTTGCGCAACAGACGCAGGCTGTTGACCAGATCCGGGCTTTGTCCCGATTGCGAAAAGGCGAACGCGACCTGACCACTGACCTTCAACGGCGCTTGCTGCATGGTCACCACTGACATCGGCAACGACGCCACCGGCACGCCCAGTTGCTGCATGGTCAGGTAAGCGAAATAGCTCGCCGCGTGGTCGGAGCTTCCACGCGCGACGGTCATCGCCACTTGCGGTGGCTGACGACGCAGGCGCCCGGCGATCTCGATCATTTGCGGGTCGAGCTGTTGCAGTTGGGCTTGCACGGCCTCGAAGGAGGACAGCGCCTCCTCAAGCATTTTTGAAGTCAATGTCTTCTCCTTCGACCATGACGGCGGTCAGTGTGAGTGAGCGATCGAGCCGCACGCAGTCGGCCCAGGCACCTGGTGCAAGGCGCCCGCGTTCGGTGATGCCGAGGTAGTCGGCGGGGAATTGCGACAGACGCTGCGAAGCCTCGGCGATCGGCAAACCGATCTTCACCAGGTTGCGCAGGGCCTGATCCATGGTCAGCGTGCTGCCGGCCAACGTGCCATCGGGCAGGCGCACGCCGCCCAGGCATTTGGTCACCGTGTGGCTGCCGAGCTTGTACTCACCGTCGGGCATGCCGGCGGCGGCGGTCGAATCGGTGACGCAATACAGGCACGGGATTGAGCGCAGGGCCACGCGAATCGCGCCGGGATGCACGTGCAGCAAGTCCGGAATCAGTTCGGCGAATTTGGCGTGGGCGAGTGCCGCGCCAACGATGCCCGGCTCGCGATGATGCAGCGGGCTCATGGCGTTGTAGAGGTGAGTGAAACTGGTCGCGCCAGCCTCCATTGCAGCAACGCCTTCCTCGTAACTGCCGAGGGTGTGGCCGATTTGCATACGCACGCCACGGCTGCTCAGTTCACGAATCAACGCGTCGTGACCGGCGATTTCCGGGGCGATGGTGATCACGCGGATCGGTGCCAGTGCCAAGTATTCTTCGACTTCGGCCATCAACGCGGTGTGGGCGAAGTTCGGTTGCGCACCAAGTTTGCCGGGATTGATGTACGGGCCTTCGAGGTGGACGCCGAGAACGCGGGCGGCACCTTTCGGACGCTGTTCGTAGAATTCTCCGACTTCCTTTAACACGCTGGAGATCTCGGCACTCGGCGCGGTCATGGTGGTGGCCAGCAGCGAGGTGGTACCAAAACGCACGTGGGTTTTGGTGATGGTCTCGAAAGCGCTGGCGCCTTCCATGATGTCTTTGCCGCCGCCGCCATGCACGTGCAGGTCGATGAAGCCCGGCAGCAGATACGGCAGGTCATTGGTTGCCGGATCGCAAGGTACGCCTTCGATCGACACGACTTTGCCGTGTTCGTGGATCAGCCGGCCGCGAATCCAGCCGCTGGCGGTGAGGATGTTGTCTTCGGACATTTTGGTTCTCGCTTGTGGCTGCGCTTAACGGCGAAGCTCTGCAACAAAGTCGTAGTAGTCGTTGCGGCAATAGGTGTCGGTGACTTCGATCGGCGTGTTGTCTTCGAGGTAGCCGACCCGGGTCATCAGCAGCATGGCGGTGCCGGGGGCGATGCCGACCAGCGCGGCGAATTCGTCCGAGGCGTTGATCGCCTGAATGTGCTGCAAGGCGCGGACGATCGGTTTGCCGATGCCGTCGAGGTATTCGTAGAGCGAATCGCCGACCAGTTGTGGCTTGGGCATGATCGAGGCGGGCAGGGTGCTCATCTCGATGGCCATCACCGTGTCATCGGCTTTGCGCAGACGTTTCATGCGCGCGACCTTGTCGTTCGGCGACAGGCTGAGGCGGATCAATTCTTCGTGGGTCGGCAGGGTGATTTCGCGTTCCAGCCATTGCGAGCTGGGCACGAAGCCTTTCAAACGCAGCATCTCGCTGAAACCGGACAGGCGCGACAGCGGTTGTTCGAGGCGTGGGGTGATGAAGGTGCCGGAACCTTGCAGGCGGCGGATCAGCCCTTGATCAAGGAGGACTTCGAGGGCTTTGCGCGCGGTGACGCGGGAGATGCCGAGCAACTCGCTGAGATTGCGTTCCGAGGGCATCGCCTGCTCGGACTTCCACTGCCCCGAGTGGATCGCGGCTTCAAGGTTGCGCGCCAGTTGCAGGTACAACGGTGTCGGTTGAGTGTCGTCGGGGCGTAAGGCCTGGAGGTCATTCATGTAGTTCGTTTCCGGCACCGATGTAGGATTGTTTTGATTCGGTTGTCGGGCGAAAGCTAATACCACTTGAATACCATGTCAACGCAGTGAAATGGCCTGTAGCCCGCTAATGTCGGGGCTTTGAGAGGGGGTGGTCTGAAGTGGTATTAGAGCTGGAGGCTGAAAAGCAAAAGATCGCAGCCTGCGGCAGCTCCTACAGTGGGAAGTGGTATCACCTCTGTAGGAGCTGCCGCAGGCTGCGATCTTTTGATTTATTTTTTTGCAGGTGACCAGTGGTTGATCGTTAAGGGCGGATTTCAACCATCGTGCCATCCGGCACCAGGCTCCACACTTCGCGCATGTCAACGTTGCGCATGGCGACGCAGCCGTCCGTCCAGTCGAGGGTGTGGAACAGGTCTTCCGGGGTTTCTTCGGAATCCGGCGTGCCGTGGATCATGATCATCCCGCCAGGCTCGACGCCTTCACGCCGGGCGCGGGCGGAGTCGCTGATGTTCGGATAGGAAATGTGCATCGACAGGTTGAATTTGTCGCTGGTCTTGCGCCAGTCGATCCAATAGAAACCTTCCGGTGTGCGTTTGTCGCCTTCAATCAGCTTCGGGCCTTTTTTCGCGCCCTTGCCCAGGGAGATGCGATAGGTCTTCAGCGGCTTGCCGTCGGCAATCAACTGCAGTTGATGCGCCGATTTGAGCACCAGAACTTTCTCGATAAGCGGGGTATTCGCCGGCGTCACGGTGGTCACGAAGGACGCTTGGGAGACGCTGACGAACGACAGGCAGAACAGGGCAAGCAACCAGCGCATTGAAACGATTCCCCAAGGAGTGACGCAGATAAGTGTTGTGTAGGAGCTGCCGCAGGCTGCGATCTTTTGATCTTCTAACCAACAATGACCGGCTGCACCAACGGCGGAATCGATTCCGAACGCACCGGATACACCTCAACCCGCCGATCAGCAAAGAAGCATTCTAAGGTACGCCCCACCGTCCTGAAAGCCAGCTCATCCCATGGAATGTCGGCTTCGTCGAATAGTTGCACTTCAAGGCTCTCGGGGCCGGCGGCAAAGTCCAGATCAACCAGCTCTGCGCGGAAGAACACATGCACCTGACTGATGTGTGGCACATCGATCAGCGTATAGATGCTCAGATTACGCACGCGGGCGCAGGCTTCCTCGGCGGTTTCGCGGATCGCGGCCTGTTCGATGGTCTCGCCGTTCTCCATGAAACCGGCGGGCAGCGTCCAATAACCGAGGCGCGGTTCGATGGCGCGACGGCAGAGCAACACTTTCGTGCCCCAGGTCGGCACGCAACCGGCGACAATATTGGGGTTCTGATAGTGAATGGTCTGACAGCTGTCACAGACAAATCGCAGCCGCGAATCGCCTTCGGGAATGCGCTGGGTGACCGGGTTACCGCAGTGGCTGCAAAATTTCATGCTGGGCTTCCTGAATGCTGCGCCTATCTTGGCGTGCAGCGGTGTCGGTCGGCAAGTTGTCGTTTCGCGACATGGCGAGATTCGGGGGCTTGGGCGGCTGCAATGATTGGTGCATGATGCAGGGTAAGGCACTGATCGAGAACACTCATGCTGGACGAGCTACTGCATAGGGTAAGCAACCACACACCGCGCACGCTGGAGACCGACAAACGTTTCCCCGAGGCCGCCGTTCTGGTGCCGATCACCCGCAGTGACCAACCGGAACTGGTCCTGACCCTGCGCGCCAGCGGGCTCTCGACCCATGGCGGCGAAGTGGCTTTCCCCGGTGGACGCCGCGATCCCGAAGACCCGGATCTGATCTTCACCGCCCTGCGCGAAGCAGAGGAAGAGATCGGCCTGCCGCCGGGACTGGTCGAAGTGATCGGCCCGCTCAGCCCGCTGATCTCTCTGCATGGCATCAAGGTCACGCCTTATGTCGGTGTGATTCCCGATTTCGTCGAGTATCAGCCCAATGATGCCGAGATCGCCGCGGTGTTCAGCGTACCGCTGGAATTTTTCCGCAAGGACCCTCGCGAACACACCCATCGCATCGACTATCAAGGTCGCAGCTGGTACGTGCCGAGCTACCGCTATGGCGACTTCAAGATCTGGGGCCTGACGGCGATCATGATCGTCGAGTTGATCAATCTGCTTTATGACGCCAAGATCAGTCTGCACCAACCGCCGAAAAGCTTTATTGGCACGTAAGCCATCGTTCGAATGGCCATCACCGTGAGCCCTGAGGAAAACAAGATGAAATACCGCTTGGGCGACGCCCGTGTCGAGACTCACCCGCAGAGCTGGGTCGCCCCCAATGCCGTGCTGGTGGGCAAGGTCAAACTGGAAGAGGGCGCCAACGTCTGGTTCAACGCCGTGCTGCGTGGCGACAACGAACTGATCCTGATCGGCAAGAACAGTAATGTGCAGGACGGCACCGTGATGCACACCGACATGGGCTATCCGCTGACCATCGGCACCGGTGTGACCATCGGCCACAATGCGATGCTGCATGGCTGCACCGTGGGCGATTACAGTCTGATCGGCATCAACGCGGTGATTCTCAACGGTGCGAAGATCGGCAAGAACTGCATCATCGGCGCCAACTCGCTGATCGGCGAGGGCAAGGAAATTCCTGATGGTTCGCTGGTGATGGGCTCGCCGGGCAAGGTTGTGCGTGAACTGACCGAGCCGCAGAAGAAGATGCTTGAGGCCAGCGCCGCCCACTATGTGCATAACTCGCAGCGTTACGCGCGCGATCTGGTTGAGCAGGAAGAATGAACACGCCAGAAAGACCGGTTGCCTCGCCTTGCGTGAATATTTGTGCGCTGGATGAGGAGGATATTTGTACTGGCTGCCAGCGTACGGTGGAAGAGATTACCCGTTGGGGTCGCATGACCAATGATGAGCGCCGGGTGGTGTTGGGGTTGTGTCATGAGCGGGCGAAGGCGAGTGGTTTGGTGTGGATGATTGGGTCGACCCCGAACAAGTAGCGAAGAGCAAAAGATCGCAGCCTTCGGCAGCTCCTACATTTGAAATGCGTTCCCTTGTAGGAGCTGCCGCAGGCTGCGATCTTTTGATTCTCCTTTGGCTGAAGTAATCTGTGCGCCAATCTGCCAGGTCGCCTCCATGATTTTCCTCATCGCCTACATCAGCAGCGTCGTGTTGATCAATTTCGCCTTCTCTACCGCGCCGCACCTGGACATCATCTGGTCGGCCTGGGGCGGTCTGGTGTTCGTGCTGCGCGACATGGTGCAAATCCGTTTCGGCCACGGGGCGATCGCGGCGATGCTGGCAGCGTTGGTACTGTCTTACGTCACCTCCGACCCTTCCATCGCATTGGCCAGCGCCACGGCGTTCGCGGTTTCCGAGTGCATCGACTGGCTGGTGTTCAGCATCACCAAACGGCCATTGCGCGACCGCTTGTGGATCAGTTCGGCACTGAGCATCCCCCTCGACACCTTCATCTTTTTCGGCATGATCGACCTGTTGACGCCGCCGGTGATCATCACCGCGCTGCTGTCGAAATTCGCGGGTGTCACGGCTGTCTGGCTGATCATGGCCTGGCGCGATCGCAAACAGACCGTCGCCGGCTGAAGCCAAACCCTCGGGTTCATGTAAAATGCCGCGCTTTCTCCCCATGGAAAGCGCGGCTGGCGTTGCTTTCCTCGATGATCCGCTTCTTTGAGGACCTGAGATGACCCGTATCGGAACTCCATTGTCGCCAACCGCGACCCGCGTATTGCTGTGTGGCTGTGGTGAGTTGGGCA
The DNA here is from genome assembly GCF_051913165.1 of Pseudomonas sp. SM4. Lineage (NCBI taxonomy): Bacteria > Pseudomonadati > Pseudomonadota > Gammaproteobacteria > Pseudomonadales > Pseudomonadaceae > Pseudomonas > Pseudomonas sp. SM4. The sequence continues at coordinate 396,410 of NZ_JBODOE010000001.1, forward strand.
AGGAAGTGGTGATCGAGCTGCAACGCCTGGGCGTTGAAGTGATCGCCGTCGACCGTTACGCCAACGCGCCGGCCATGCAAGTTGCCCATCGCAGCCACGTGATCAACATGCTCGACGGCGCCGCTCTGCGTGCGGTGATCGAAGCCGAGAAGCCGCACTTCATCGTGCCGGAAATCGAAGCCATCGCCACCGCCACTCTGGTTGAACTGGAAGCCGAAGGCTTCACCGTGATCCCGACCGCGCGCGCTGCGCAACTGACCATGAACCGCGAAGGCATCCGTCGTCTGGCCGCTGAAGAGCTGGACCTGCCGACCTCGCCTTACCACTTTGCCGACACCTTCGAGGACTACAGCAAAGCTGTTGAAGACCTGGGTTTCCCTTGTGTCGTCAAACCGGTGATGAGCTCGTCGGGCAAAGGCCAGAGCCTGCTGCGCAGCACAGATGACGTGCAGAAAGCCTGGGATTACGCGCAAGAGGGCGGTCGCGCCGGCAAAGGTCGGGTGATCATCGAAGGCTTTATCGATTTCGACTACGAAATCACCCTGCTGACCGTGCGCCATATCGGCGGCACCACGTTCTGTGCGCCGGTCGGTCACCGTCAGGAGAAGGGCGACTACCAGGAATCCTGGCAACCACAAGCCATGAGCCCGATTGCCCTGGCTGAATCCGAGCGCGTTGCCAAAGCGGTGACTGAAGCGCTGGGTGGCCGTGGTCTGTTCGGTGTTGAGCTGTTCATCAAAGGTGATCAGGTATGGTTCAGCGAAGTCTCGCCGCGTCCGCATGACACCGGTCTGGTCACGTTGATTTCCCAGGATCTGTCGCAGTTCGCCTTGCACGCTCGCGCGATTCTGGGCTTGCCGGTGCCGTTGATTCGTCAGTTCGGGCCTTCGGCTTCGGCGGTGATTCTGGTGGAAGGGCAGTCGACGCAGACTGCATTCGCCAATCTCGGCGCTGCGTTGAGCGAGCCGGATACGGCATTGCGCCTGTTTGGCAAGCCGGAAGTGAATGGTCAGCGCCGCATGGGTGTGGCGTTGGCGCGGGATGAGTCGATCGAGGCAGCGCGTGCCAAGGCGACCCGTGCTGCTCAGGCTGTTGTCGTAGAACTCTAAACCGAGTCGCGTCCATCGCGGGCAAGCCCGCTCCCACAGGTTTTTTGTCGTACACAAAAATTGTGATCAACAGAAAACCCTGTGGGAGCGGGCTTGCCCGCGATAGCGATCTGTCAGGCAACCTGATTCAGATCGTTATCCCGCGTCTCTTTCAGACACAGCACCGCAATCAAACTCAGCACCGCCGCCCCCGACACATACCCGCCGACATAACTCAAACCACCCATCGCCACCAGTTTCTGCGCAAAGAACGGCGCCGCCGAGGCCCCGACAATCCCGCCCAGGTTATACGCCGCTGAAGCACCGGTATAACGCACGTGGGTCGGAAATAGCTCCGGCAACAGTGCGCCCATCGGTGCAAACGTCACGCCCATCAAAAACAGCTCGATGCACAGAAACAGCGCCACGCCCCAGGTCGAACCTTGCGTCAGCAATGGTTCCATCAAAAACCCCGACAGAATCGCCAGCACGCCACCGATGATCAGCACCGGTTTGCGCCCATAACGGTCGCTCGCCCAAGCTGACAACAGTGTAGCCGCGGCCATGAACAGCACGGCAAAACACAGCAGCCCAAGGAATGTCTCGCGGCTATAACCGAGCGTGGAAACCCCATAGCTGAGGGAGAACACCGTCGAGATGTAGAACAGCGCGTAACACACCACCATCGCCGCTGCGCCCAACAAGGTCGGTGCCCAATACTGGCTGAACAGCTCGACCAGCGGCACTTTCACCCGCTCCTGACGCGCGATGGCATTGGCGAATACCGGCGTTTCATGCAGTTTCAAGCGCACGTACAAGCCGACCATCACCAGCACCGCGCTGAGCAGAAACGGAATCCGCCAGCCCCAGCTGCGAAATTGCTCATCATCGAGGGTCATGGCCAGAGTCAGAAACAAACCGTTGGCCGCGAGAAAGCCAATCGAAGGGCCGAGCTGCGGAAACATGCCGAACCACGCGCGTTTGCCCTTCGGTGCGTTTTCCGTGGCGAGCAGGGCGGCACCGCCCCATTCGCCGCCCAATCCCAGGCCCTGACCAAAACGCAGCACGCACAATAGAATCGGTGCCCACGCGCCGATGGTGGCGTAACCCGGCAGCACGCCAATCAGCGTTGTACATACGCCCATCAACAGCAAGGATGCGACCAGCGTCGACTTGCGCCCGATACGGTCACCGAAGTGGCCGAACAGCGCCGAGCCCAGCGGTCGGGCAAGGAAGGCGATACCGAAAGTAAGAAACGCCGAGAGCATCTGCGCGGTGCCGGACGTCTGCGGAAAGAACACCGGCCCGATCACCAGCGCGGCCGCCGTGGCGTAAACATAGAAGTCGTAGAACTCGATCGCGGTGCCGATAAAACTCGCCGTCGCCACGCGGGTGGCGGAGTTGGTTGGTTGGGCAGGCGCGGTGTCGCTGTAAGCGGTACTGGTCGTCATGCGGTGATCCCTGACAGTCATGAGCTCCGTTGGAGCGAATTATTATGGTCGAACACCCAGGGATGTGGGATGAGGCGCGGTCGCTGTTTCAGGTAGGAACAGTCGCCGGAGTGCAGCGGAAATGGCCGAAACCTGTTGTGTGCGGGGTAAGCACGAGGGCCGGCGTAGCTTGGGTAAGCTGATCCGATTATAGGAAGGGGGCTAACGATCAAACAAGAGCAAAAAGATCGCAGCCTTCGGCAGCTCCTACATGGGAACGCATTTCAAATGTAGGAGCTGCCGAAGGCTGCGATCTTTTATCGGGCAGGCAGCAAAGCAGGCACAGACGAGGTATGCCAGATCAGCACCTTGCTCACCCGGTTCTCTTCAGTCTCAAGAATCTCCAGCCGATAGCGCCCGATCTTCAAGCACACCGCGCTCTCAGGAATCGTTTCCAACGCCTCGGTCACCAAGCCATTCAGCGTTTTCGGCCCATCGCTCGGCAAGTGCCAGCCCAGGCACTTGTTCAATTCACGAATCGACGCGGTGCCATCGATCACCATCCGCCCATCCGCCTGCGGATGAATATGCGGGTTATCGAGGCTGTGCTCGCTTTCGAACTCGCCGACGATTTCTTCGAGAATATCTTCCAGGGTAACGATGCCAAGCACTTCGCCGTACTCGTCGACGACCATGCCCAGCCGCCGCTGTTGCTTATGAAAGTTCAGCAGTTGCAGTTGCAGTGGCGTACTTTCCGGAACGAAATACGGCTCATAACTCGCCGCCAACAGCGCCTCGATAGTCAGATCGCCATTGTTCAACAGATGACGGATCTGCCGGGTATTGAGTACCGCTTCAACCTGATTGATGTCGCTGTGGAACACCGGCAGGCGCGTGCGCTTGTTGTGGCGCAGTTGCTCGATGATCTCTTCAATCGAGTCGTCGAGGTTGATGCCGTCGACATCGCTGCGCGGTACCAGAATGTCGTTAACGGTGATGTTGTCCAGCGCATGTATCCCCGAAACCGGGTGCGCGTGAACAGGATGCTCGGGATCATCACGACGATCGCTGGGCGCGTCATCGTCGCTCTGCTGTACCACTTGCGGTTTGCGCGCGAACGGGCGGATCAGCAGGCTGCTGGCGCGGCTGAACAGCCAGGCCAGTGGATAAACAATCTTCAGCGGCACCGCCAGCAAGGTATTGCCGAACGTCAGCACCGCGTCGGGATAACGTTGAGCGACCGTGCGCGGGAAGTAATCGGCGAACACCAGCAGAATTGCCCCGGCACCGAGGCAGGCGGCCCACGGGCCGTCTTCTTCGCAAAGGAAAATCGCCAGCAGCGTCGCGATGATCACGGCGAGGGCTCGGCACAAGGTGTTGCAGAGGATCAGGCTGTCGAGCGGGAAGCTCAGCTTCGCCAGCGGTTTATCGCTGGCGCGCGAGGCAGTGCGTTGTGCGAGCAGGTGCTGCTGCGCGATTTCGACGGCGGTAAACAGCCCTGACCATAAAATCAGCAGGACAAATACCGCGAGCATCGGCCCTATGGGCAAACCGTCCATTTATGCCGCCCGTCAGATGTGCAGAATGTATTCACGAACCAGTTTGCTGCCGAAATACGCCAACATCAGCAGGCAGAAACCGGCGAGGGTCCAGCGAATCGCCTTGTGACCGCGCCAGCCGAGACGGTTGCGGCCCCACAGCAACACGCTGAAGACGATCCAGGCGAGGCACGCCAACAGAGTCTTGTGCACCAGGTGCTGGGCGAACAGGTTCTCGACGAACAGCCATCCGGAAATCAGCGACAGCGACAGCAGCGTCCAGCCGGCCCAGAGGAAACCGAACAACAGGCTTTCCATGGTTTGCAGCGGCGGGAAGTTCTTGATCAGCCCGGACGGGTGCTTGTGCTTGAGCTGGTGGTCTTGCACCAGCAGCAGCAAGGCCTGGAACACCGCAATGGTGAACATGCCGTAGGCGAGGATCGACAACAGAATGTGCGCGAGGATGCCCGGCTCTTCATCGATGATCTGCACCGTGCCGGTCGGCGCGAACTGCGCCAGCAGCACGGTGATCGCGCCCAGCGGGAACAGCAGCACCAGCAGGTTTTCCACCGGAATGCGCGAGCAGGCGATCAGCGTCAGGGCGATCACCGCTGCGGCGATCAGGCTGGAAGCGCTGAAGAAATCCAGACCCAGACCAATCGGCGTCAGCAAATGCGTGAGCAGGCTGGCAGCGTGGGCCACCACGGCGAAAACGCCGAGGCCAACCAGCAGGCGCTTGTTCGCCTTGGCGCCAGTGGCCAAGCGGGTGCTCTGATAAAGGGTCGCAGCGGCATATAGAAGGGCGGCGGCGAGGGTGGTCAGCAAACTGGGTGACAAGGGGAGCATAAATCCTGTTAGGCAAGCCCGAAAGGGGCTGAGTTTGGCATAGAACCGCCACGACACGAAAGACTCAGGAAGCTGACAGCGAGGTGTCCGCCAGCCGCAGTCTTCGCTATAATCCGCGACCTGCCCACGCCGCAGGCTCGCCGAGCACATGTTGATTCCGGTCTGGGCCGCCATTATCCCGGTCTACACAGGGCCTGAAAGGATCGCGCAATGTTTGAAAACTTAACCGACCGTCTCTCGCAGACGCTGCGCCATGTCACCGGCAAGGCGAAGCTGACCGAGGACAATATCAAAGACACCCTGCGTGAAGTGCGCATGGCGTTGCTCGAAGCCGACGTCGCCCTGCCGGTGGTCAAGGACTTCGTCAATTCGGTCAAGGAGCGCGCTGTCGGCACCGAGGTGTCGCGCAGCCTGACGCCGGGCCAGGCGTTCGTGAAGATCGTCCAGGCTGAGCTCGAAAGCCTGATGGGCGCGGCCAACGAAGATTTGAACCTGAGCGCCGTACCGCCAGCCGTCATTCTGATGGCCGGTCTGCAGGGCGCCGGTAAAACCACCACCGCCGGTAAACTTGCGCGCTTCCTTAAGGAGCGCAAGAAGAAGTCGGTCATGGTCGTGTCGGCGGACGTTTATCGCCCGGCCGCTATTAAACAGCTGGAAACCCTGGCCAACGACATCGGCGTGACGTTCTTCCCGTCCGACTTGAGCCAGAAGCCGGTCGACATCGCCACCGCAGCTATTAAAGAAGCCAAACTGAAATTCATCGACGTGGTCATCGTCGATACCGCCGGTCGTCTGCACATCGACGAAGAGATGATGGGCGAGATCAAGGCACTGCACGCCGCGATCAACCCGGTCGAAACCCTGTTCGTGGTCGACGCCATGACCGGTCAGGATGCGGCCAACACGGCCAAGGCCTTCGGTGATGCGCTGCCGCTGACCGGTGTGATCCTGACCAAGGTCGACGGCGACGCCCGTGGCGGTGCCGCCCTGTCGGTGCGCGCGATCACCGGCAAGCCGATCAAGTTCATCGGTATGGGCGAGAAGAGCGAAGCGCTCGATCCGTTCCACCCTGAACGTATTGCCTCGCGGATTCTCGGCATGGGCGACGTGCTCAGCCTGATCGAACAGGCCGAAGCGACCCTCGATAAAGACAAGGCCGACAAACTGGCCAAGAAGCTGAAGAAGGGCAAGGGCTTCGACCTCGAAGACTTCCGCGATCAGCTGCAACAGATGAAGAACATGGGCGGCCTCGGCGGCCTCATGGACAAACTGCCGAGCATCGGCGGCGTCAACCTGTCGCAAATGGGCAATGCCCAAAACGCCGCAGAGAAGCAATTCAAACAGATGGAAGCCATCATCAATTCCATGACCCCGGCCGAGCGCCGCGACCCTGAGCTGATCAGCGGTTCGCGCAAACGCCGGATCGCCATGGGTTCCGGCACTCAGGTGCAGGACATCGGTCGCTTGATCAAGCAGCACAAGCAGATGCAGAAGATGATGAAGAAATTCACCGCCAAAGGCGGAATGGCGAAAATGATGCGCGGCATGGGCGGAATGTTGCCCGGCGGCGGCATGCCGAAAATGTAAAGAATCCGCGCCGGTCGTCGCACCGGCGCAGACCCTGCAAGGACGCAGGATCAACAGCAAACCCGCACTTGGCGGGAGCTGACCGGCCGTTTTCATCGACGGCTCTATATGCAGATCTGCACGGCATGCCATAGGCGCCGGAAAAAGTCATTTGCAAAAGTCCGGATATTCCTTAGAATATGCGGCCTTTCGGGCACCCATGCCCGCTGTGCATTTAGATTTGCAGCACCGACTACAGGAACGATGTTCACATGCTAACAATCCGTCTTGCCCTTGGCGGCTCCAAAAAGCGCCCGTTTTACCACCTGACCGTAACCGACTCGCGTAACCCGCGTGACGGCTCCCACAAAGAACAGGTTGGTTTCTTCAACCCTGTTGCCCGTGGTCAGGAAATCCGTCTGTCCGTGAACCAAGAGCGCGTAGCCTACTGGCTGAGCGTTGGTGCACAGCCTTCTGAGCGTGTTGCTCAGTTGCTGAAGGAATCTGCAAAGGCTGCGGCCTGAGCAATATGAACGCGACGCCTGCTGTTGCCGATGATTTGATCGTTATTGGCAAAATTTATTCTGTTCATGGCGTTCGCGGCGAAGTGAAGGTTTATTCCTTTACTGATCCGACTGAAAACCTGTTGCAGTACAAAACCTGGACGCTCAAGCGCGAAGGCAATGTCAAACAGGTCGAGCTGGTCAGTGGACGCGGGAGCGATAAGTTCCTGGTCGCAAAGCTCAAGGGTCTTGATGATCGTGAAGAAGCTCGTCTTCTGGCCGGTTATGAGATCTGCGTGCCGCGCAACCTGTTCCCTGAATTGACCGACGGCGAGTACTACTGGTACCAGCTGGAAGGTCTGAAGGTCATCGATCAACTGGGGCAATTGCTCGGGAAAGTCGATCATCTTCTGGAAACCGGCGCCAATGATGTAATGGTCGTCAAGCCTTGCGCTGGCAGCCTGGATGATCGCGAACGCTTGTTGCCCTATACGGCGCAATGTGTGTTGGCAGTCGATCTGGCCGCGGGCGAGATGAAGGTGGATTGGGACGCGGACTTCTAAGCGTGGCTAACTTGCGCGTAGAAGTGATCAGTTTGTTTCCCGAAATGTTTTCCGCCATCGGCGACTACGGCATCACCAGTCGAGCGGTCAAACAGGGGCTCTTGCAGCTGACCTGTTGGAACCCGCGGGATTACACGACGGATCGGCATCACACTGTGGACGATCGCCCGTTTGGCGGTGGTCCGGGCATGGTGATGAAGATCAAGCCCCTGGAAGATGCTCTGGTTCAGGCCAAGGCAGCAGCCGGGGAGGCGGCGAAGGTGATTTACCTGTCCCCCCAAGGCCGTCAACTGACTCAGTCGGCGGTACGCGAGTTGGCACAATCGGATGCATTGATCCTGATTGCCGGCCGCTATGAAGGCATTGATGAGCGTTTTATTGAAGCTCATGTCGATGAAGAGTGGTCGATTGGCGACTATGTACTGTCTGGCGGCGAGCTGCCGGCCATGGTCCTGATCGATGCGGTTACACGACTGCTGCCTGGAGCTTTAGGGCATGCGGACTCCGCCGAGGAAGATTCCTTTACGGATGGTCTGCTGGATTGCCCGCACTACACCCGACCTGAGGTGTATGCGGATCAGCGTGTACCCGACGTGTTGCTGAGTGGCAACCACGCGCATATCCGGCGTTGGCGTTTACAGCAGTCCCTTGGTAGGACCTTTGAACGACGCGCCGATCTTCTGGAAAGCCGCTCGCTTTCTGGAGAAGAGAAGAAGCTGCTCGAGGAATACATCCGCGAGCGGGACGATAGTTAACAACGTATCGATGGTAGATCAAACGATTTACCTTAGGAGCACAGCATGACCAACAAAATCATCCTTGCACTCGAAGCAGAGCAGATGACCAAAGAAATCCCTACCTTCGCCCCAGGCGACACTATTGTCGTTCAGGTGAAAGTGAAGGAAGGCGATCGTTCCCGTCTGCAAGCGTTCGAAGGCGTTGTAATCGCCAAGCGTAACCGCGGCGTGAACAGTGCGTTCACCGTTCGTAAAATCTCCAACGGTGTTGGCGTAGAACGTACTTTCCAGACCTACTCCCCGCAGATCGACAGCATGGCTGTTAAACGTCGCGGTGACGTACGTAAAGCCAAGCTGTACTACCTGCGCGACCTGTCGGGTAAAGCAGCTCGCATCAAGGAAAAACTGGCTTAAGTCCAGCTTCCGATGCAGTAAAAAGCAGCCTACGGGCTGCTTTTTTGTTGCCTGCAATAAACTGCCCCCATCCTTTAGGAGCTGCCGAAGGCTGCGATCTTTTGATCCTGTTTTCGATTTGCAGTCTACGTTTTACGAGTCATCTCACATGTCTACCCGCGACCAGGAAATCCAACGCCGCACCGAACTCTCGGTGACCCGCGTCACCAAAGCCGTCTTCCCGCCGACCACCAACCACCACAACACCCTGTTCGGCGGCACTGCGCTGGCGTGGATGGACGAAGTCTCCTTCATCACCGCGACACGCTTCTGCCGTCTGCCATTGGTGACCGTGTCCACCGATCGCATCGACTTCAATCACGCGATCCCGGCCGGGTCCATCGTCGAGCTGGTTGGGAAGGTGATCAAGGTCGGCAACACCAGCCTCAAGGTCGAGGTGGAAGTCTTTGTCGAGAGCATGAGCTGTGATGGCCGCGAGAAGGCCATTCATGGGCAGTTCAGCTTTGTTGCGATCGATGACGACAAGCGGCCGGTGCCGGTGCTGCCGGGTTTTGCAGCCTGATCTGAAACCGAGTCGCGGCCATCGCGGGCAAGCCCGCTCCCACAGGTTTTGTGTCGTTCACAACTTTTATGCACGACACGGACATTGTGGGAGCGGGCTTGCCCGCGATTCGATTTATGCGGCGCCGCTGGTCTCAGGCTGAATCAACGCCAGCAACGTCCAGCCCGCCCCAGGCTTCACCGCCGTCTCCGGCGTCACCACATGCACCCAACCGCTGTCATCGCGCATAAACAGCAACATCGCACGATTGCCATGCAGCGCCCGGTAATCTTCCCAGCCAAAACCATCGGTCAACGTCGTGCTATACAATTCAGACCCTTGGCCCATCTGGCTGGCCAGTTTCGCGTAGGTAAACGCCTCGCTGCCCAATTGATTACCCCGATGTTCCAGGCTCGCCCGATGTTTATCGCTGCGCCGACTCTCGTGCCCACTGGCCAACCCGAACAAACGCTGATGTCCGAAGTCATGCCGAAAGCGCATCGCCGCCAGAGTATTGAGTTCACCCGAAGGCGACAGCGCCAGCAAATGCCCCAACCCGACCAGATCCAGATGCGCATCGGCGTGCTGCGAGGCCGGGTTGCCGAAGTACGTGGGCAAACCTTCCATGCGCGCCGCGCGAATGTTTTCCCAGCTCGAATCGGTCAGCAGCACGCGGCTACCCAGTTGCTGCAGCGACTTCCCCAGCTCCCGCGCCGGACCGTTCGCACCAACGATCAGGAAACCGCTCGGCGCCGGCTCGGCAACCTTCAATAGCCGTGCAAGTGGTCGTGCGGTCGCGCTTTGCAGCACCACCGTGCCGATGATCACCGCAAACGTCAGCGGCACCAGCAGCAAGGCACCTTCATGCCCGGCCTCATGCAGGCGAATCGCAAAAATCGCCGACACCGCCGCCGCGACGATCCCGCGTGGTGCAATCCAGCACAGCAACGCACGCTCACGCCAACTCAGGCTGGAACCGGCCGTGCTGAGCAATACGTTCAACGGCCGGGCGATCAACTGAATCACCAGCAACAGAATCAGCACCAGCGGCCCCAGCCCGATCAACGCATACAGATCCAGGCGCGCCGCGAGCAAAATGAACAGGCCGGAAATCAGCAGCACGCTGAGGTTTTCCTTGAAGTGCAGGATGTGCCGCACATCCACGCCCTTCATGTTCGCCAGCCACATGCCCATCAGCGTCACCGCCAACAGTCCCGACTCGTGCATCACGGTGTTCGAAGCAATGAAAATCCCCAACACCGCCGCCAACGACGCGAGGTTATGCAGATACTCCGGCAGCCACTGCCGGCGGATCACCGTGCCGAGCAGCCAGCCGCCAACAATCCCGAACACCGCGCCACAGACGATCACGCCGCCAAAGGTGAACAGGCTTTGTTTCAGACCATGGCCTTCAGCGCTGGCAATGATGAAGCTGTAAACCACCACGGCGAGGAGGGCGCCGATCGGGTCGATGACGATGCCTTCCCAGCGCAGAATATTGGCGATCGAGGCTTTCGGTCGCACCACGCGCAGCATCGGCACGATCACGGTCGGGCCGGTGACCAGCGTCAGGCTGCCGAAAAGGATGGCCAGCATCCAGTCGAAGCCGAGCAGAAAATGTGTGGCGACCGCGATGACGATCCAGGTCGAGATCGCGCCAATGGTCACCAGTCGATGGACGACGCTGCCGATCTCTTTCCATTCCGACAGGTGCAGCGTCAGACTGCCCTCGAACAGAATCAGCGCCACCGCCAGTGACACCAGCGGCATCAGCAATGGGCCAAACATTTCCTGTGGATCGAGCCAGCCCAGCACCGGGCCGACCAGAATGCCGGTCAGCAACAGAAACAGAATTGCCGGCAACTTCAGGCGCCAGGCCAGCCATTGGCACCCCAGCGCCGCCGCACCAATCCCGCCAAATGCCAATAGAATTTGCTGCTCGTTCATTGATGCTCCCTGTTCCTTGAAGTAGCGGGCTATGAAAGACTAGCGCCCATTCCTACAGTTCACTCTACATTTGCGCACAGCCCTTGAGGCTGTGTGTCTTGAGCGCCCATGCCTGCCATCGACCATCCACTGATTGACCAATTCCTCGACGCTCTGTGGCTTGAGAAGGGCCTGTCCGACAACACGCGCGGCGCTTACCGCAGCGATCTCGCCCTGTTCAATGGCTGGTTGCAGGAGAAAAACCTCGAGCTGATCAACGCCGGGCGTGAGCTGATCCTTGATCATTTGGCCTGGCGCCTTGAGCAAAACTACAAACCGCGTTCCACGGCGAGATTTCTCTCCGGTGTGCGTGGCTTTTATCGCTATCTGTTGCGGGAAAAGATGATCAGCGTCGACCCGACGTTACGTGTCGACATGCCGCAACTGGGTAGGCCATTACCCAAATCGCTGTCAGAAGCTGACGTGGAGGCGCTGTTGCAGGCGCCGGACTTGAGCGAAGCGATTGGTCAGCGTGACCGCGCCATGCTCGAAGTGCTGTATGCATGCGGTTTGCGCGTGACCGAACTGGTCAGCCTGACGCTGGAGCAAGTCAATTTGCGTCAGGGCGTATTGCGGGTGATGGGCAAGGGCAGCAAGGAGCGGCTGGTGCCGATGGGCGAGGAGGCGATTGTCTGGATCGAGCGCTACATGCGCGATGGGCGCGGCGAACTGCTCGGCGGGCGGCCCAGTGATGTGCTGTTTCCCAGTCAACGCGGCGAACAGATGACCCGGCAGACGTTCTGGCACCGGATCAAGCATCAGGCCAAGGTCGCGGGGATTGGCAAGTCGTTGTCGCCGCACACCTTGCGTCATGCGTTCGCCACGCACCTGCTCAACCATGGCGCCGACCTGCGCGTGGTGCAGATGCTGCTCGGCCACAGCGACCTCTCCACCACGCAAATCTACACCCACGTCGCTCGCGCCCGCCTGCAAGAGCTGCACGCCAAACACCACCCTCGCGGCTGACACATCCCCTTTGTTTGAAATACTTACCTGTGGTGAGGGGATTCATCCCCGACGGGCTGCGCAGCGGCCCCCATCTTGGGCTGCTCGGTTTGACTGATAGATTGGGGGGATGGTTTTGGGGCTGCTTCGCAACCCAGCGGGGATAAATCCCCTCACCACAATAATGTGTGTCAGTCACATAGGGGTGTAGCAGTTGCAGAGGCAGTGCGTTGCGTGTGTTGCAGATGCTGCTCGGCCACAGCGACCTCTCCACCACGCAAATCTATACCCACGTCGGCCGCGCCCGCCTGCAAGAGCTGCACGCCAAACACAACCCGCGCAGCTGACACATCTCTAATGTTGGAACACTAACCTGTGGTGAGGGGATTTATCCCCGACGGGCTGCGCAGCGGCCCCCATCTTGGGCTGCTCGGTTTGACTGATAGATTGGGGGATGGTTTTGGGGCTGCTTCGCAACCCAGCGGGGATAAATCCCCTCGCCACAATAATGTGTGTCAGTCACATAGGGGTGTAGCAGTTGCAGAGGCAGTGCGTTGCGCGTGGTGCAGATGCTGCTCGGCCACAGCGACCTCTCCACCACGCAAATCTATACCCACGTCGCCCGCGCCCGCCTGCAAGAGCTGCACGCCAAACACCACCCGCGCGGCTGACACATCTCCTTTGTTTGAAATACTTACCTGTGGTGAGGGGATTCATCCCCGACGGGCTGCGCAGCGGCCCCCATCTTGGGCTGCTCGGTTTGACTGATAGATTGGGGGGATGGTTTTGGGGCTGCTTCGCAACCCAGCGGGGATAAATCCCCTCACCACAATAATGTGTGTCAGTCACATATGGGGGTATCAGTTGCAGAGGCAGTGCGTTGCGCGTGGTGCAGATGCTGCTCGGCCACAGCGACCTCTCCACCACGCAAATCTATACCCACGTCGCCCGCGCCCGCCTGCAAGA